>NZ_JBICXG010000012.1:0-228557 GCF_043200175.1 Streptomyces sp. NPDC048462 | reverse complement strand
CGTGGCGGTAGGCGGCGGGGTCGGTGAAGCGCAGACGCACGTGCCCGCCGGGGATGAGGCGTTTGAGTTCCTTGGCGGTGCCCTGGGCGGCGATCGTGCCGTTGTTCAGTACCGCGATGCGGTCGGCGAGTTCGTCGGCCTCTTCCAGGTACTGGGTGGTGAGGAAGACGGTGACTCCGTCGGCCAGGAGCTCGCGGATGATCTGCCACATGTTGTGGCGGCTGCGGGGGTCCAGGCCGGTGGTGGGCTCGTCGAGGAAGATGATCCGCGGGTTCCCGACCAGGGTCATCGCGATGTCGAGGCGGCGCTTCATGCCGCCTGAGTAGGTCGAGGCGGGCTTCTTCGCCGCGTCGGTGAGGTCGAAGCGCTCCAGGAGCTCGGCGGTGGTGCGCCGGCCCTCGGCGCGGGAGAGGTGGTGGAGGTCGGCCATCAGGAGCATGTTCTCCTCGCCGGTGATCAGGCCGTCGACCGCGGAGAACTGGCCGGTGACACCGATCGCCGCGCGTACGGCCTGCCGGTCGGTGGCCAGGTCGTGTCCGCCGACCCGGATCTCCCCGGAGCCCGGACCCGCCGGGACCAGCGTGGAGAGGATCTTCACCGCGGTGGTCTTGCCCGCACCGTTCGGGCCCAGCAACGCGAAGACCGTCCCCGCCGGAACCACCAGATCGATCCCGTCCAGGACCACCTTGTCCCCGTACGACTTGCACAACCCACGCGCCTCAATGGCCAGGTTCGTCATGACAGTTGCTCCTCAGAGGCTGCGGGCGACGATGTCGCCCTGGGTGGTGGTGGCGCGGATGTTCAGGCCTGCGGCGGCGCCCTCGGTGTTCATCAGCGCGTTCTCGATCCGGCCGTGGGTGGTGCCGGCGTCCAGCGACGCGGAGACCCCGCGGGCCGCACCGATCGACACGTCGCCGGACACGGTGCGCAGTACGACCGCGCCGCGCACGGCCTCGACGATCCGGAGGTCGCCCTTCTGGGTGCTGATCTCCGCCGGGCCGTTCAGGAGGCCGACCGAGACGTCGCCGGCGAGGAGGGTGATGCGTGCGCTCGCCGCCTCGTCGAGCTTGACCGAGCCCTGTGCGCCCTCGAACGCGACGTCACCGAGCCGTCCGACGCCCCGGAACTCGGCCCCGGCCACGTTCGCCTCGACGCGGGAACCGGCGGGCAGCTGGACCGTCACCTCGACGGATCCGGAGTTTCCGAGGACGCGGTTCTTCGGCGCGGCGGCCGCGATCCGCAGGACCCCTTCGTCGTACTCGACCGTGATCCGCTCCGCCGCCTGCACGTCGCGGCCCTTCGAGGCGTCCGCGGGCAGTACCTCGACGGTGGTGTCCGCACGGTCGGCGGCGATGAAACTGATGCGTCCGGCGGGGATGTCGAGTACGGCCGAGATGGCGGCGGTTGTGTCGAACTTCTGCATGGCGTTTCTCCTTCTAGTACGGCGGGCGCTTCTTGCGTTCGCCGTTTCTGATAGTGGAAACGCTACGTTGTGTTCACGGTGCTGGCAACGCACTCGTTGCATGGAAAATGCATTTGTGCAGCTCAGAGCATTTATATTGTTGCAACAGCCTTGAAGCTAATGCAACAACCCGCCCGGTGCGCGTTGCAATGGATTGCAAGTGAACGCTATGTTGGAGCACCGCAGACCATGAAGGAGACCGCGATGCCCGGAGGCAGGCTCACTCAGCAGGAACGTCAGCAGATCGCGCTGGGGCTGGCCGACGGCCTGGCCTACGCGGAGATCGCCAGACGGCTCGACCGCCCGACCTCGACAGTCACCCGTGAGGTGATGCGCAACGGCGGCCCCGCCGCGTACCGCGCCGACCTCGCCCACCGCGCGACCGAACAACGCACCCACCGGCGCGGGCAGACCGCACCCCGGGAATCCACGGCGCCCGCGCAGGCCCACGGGCGCGACCCCGAGGCGGTGCGCGAGTACGAGGAGATCTTCACGACCGCCCTCATACAGTCGGGGACGCCCAAGATGATGGCCCGGGTGATGACCTGTCTGTACACCGCGGACTCGGGCAGTCTCACCGCGGCCGAACTGGTCCAGCGCCTCCAGGTCAGCCCGGCGTCCGTCTCCAAGGCGGTCGCGTTCCTCGACGGCCAGGGCCTCGTCCGCCGGGAACGCGACGAACGTCGCCGCGAGCGCTACGTCGTCGACGACGACATCTGGTACCAGTCAATGATCGCCAGCGCCCGGTCCATCGCCCAGATCGTGGAGACCGCACGTCAGGGCGTCGGCGTCCTCGGCCCCCGCACCCCGGCCGGGACCCGTCTGGAGAACATCGCCCGCTTTCTCGACTTCATCGCCGAGAGCACGATCCGCTCCGCGGACCAGGCCCGCGAGGTCCTCCACACGAAGCCCGAAACGGCCCCGGGCCAGCCCACCGAGACCGAAAGCGACGGCGACAGCGACGGCGACAGCGGCAGCCCTGCGGGCAGCGCCGGCTGATGGGTCCTCAGGGGGCTTGGCAGCGGGGCCGATCCGTCAGACGTCGTCGGCTCCGCCGAAGCGCGCCCGGAAGGACTCCAGGTCGTCCTCGGAGATCTTCGCGAAGAGAACCGGCGGCACGGTGAACGGCGTACCGGCCGGCACGGCGTCCAGGGAAGCGGCCTGTTCCTCGGTCACCCAGGTCGCGGTGTCGCCCTCCAGCGCGAAGGCGCCGCGCATGGCGGCGGCCGAGGCCGGAATCAGCGGTTCGGAGACGATCGCGTAGAGGTGGATGAGGTTCATCGCCGTGCGCAGGGTCAGGGCCGCGCCCTCCGGGTCGGTCTTGATCTCCAGCCAGGGGGCCTTCTCCTCCAGGTAGGAGTTGCCGGCCGACCACAGGGCCCGCAGCGCGGCAGCGGCCTTGCGGTACTGGAGGGCCGCCATGTGCTCCTCGTACTCGGCCAGCAGGCGCGCGACCTCCTCGCCGAGCCGCACCTCCGCCTCGCCGGCCGCCGTACCCGCGGGGACCTCGTCGCCGAACCGCTTGCGGGAGAAGGACAGCACACGGTTCACGAAGTTGCCGAGCGTGTCGGCCAGGTCCTTGTTGACCGTGGCGGCGAAGTGCTCCCAGGTGAAGGACGAGTCGTCCGACTCCGGGGCGTTGGCGATCAGGAAGTAGCGCCAGTAGTCGGCCGGCAGGGTCTCCAGGGCCGCGTCGGTGAAGATGCCCCGCCGCTGGGAGGTGGAGAACTTGCCGCCGTAGTACGTGAGCCAGTTGAAGCCCTTGACGACGTCGACCTTCTTCCACGGCTCGCGGACACCGAGTTCGGTGGCGGGGAACATCACCGTGTGGAACGGGACGTTGTCCTTGGCCATGAACTGGGTGTAGCGGACGGTGTCGTCGGCCTCGTACCACCACGACTTCCAGTCACGGCTCTCGCCGGCCGGGGCGGCGTCCGACCACTCCTTCGTCGCGCCGATGTACTCGATCGGGGCGTCGAACCAGACGTAGAAGACCTTGCCGTCCGCCGCCGGCTCCGGCCAGGTGTCGGCCGGGACCGGAACGCCCCAGTCCAGGTCACGGGTGATGGCGCGGTCGTGCAGGCCCTCGGTCAGCCACTTGCGGGCGATGGAGGAGGACAGCTGCGGCCACTGGTCCTCGTGCCGCGCCACCCAGGCCTCGACCTCGTGCTGGAGCTTCGACTGGAGCAGGAACAGGTGCGTGGTCTCGCGTACCTCCAGCTCGGTGGAGCCGCTGATCGCCGAGCGGGGGTTCAGCAGGTCGGTCGGGTCCAGGACGCGGGTGCAGTTCTCGCACTGGTCGCCGCGCGCCTTGTCGTAGCCGCAGTGCGGGCAGGTCCCCTCGACATAACGGTCGGGCAGGAAGCGGCCGTCGACCGGCGAGTAGACCTGGCGGATCGCCCGCTCCTCGATGAAGCCGTGGCTGTGCAGCTCGCGCGCGAAGTGCTGGGTGATCTCGACGTTCTGCTGCGAGGAGCTGCGGCCGAAGTAGTCGAAGGCCAGCTGGAAGCCGTCGTACACGGCCTTCTGCGCCTCGTGCGCCTGTGCGCAGAACTCCGCGACCGACAGCCCTGCCGCCTTGGCCGCCAGTTCGGCCGGCGTCCCGTGCTCGTCGGTCGCGCAGATGTACAGGACGTCGTGGCCGCGCTGGCGGAGGTACCGGGAGTACACGTCGGCCGGAAGCATCGACCCGACCATGTTGCCCAGGTGCTTGATCCCGTTGATGTAGGGAAGCGCGCTGGTTACCAGGTGTCGAGCCATCCTCGGATGCTCCATTTCGTACGTACGGCGCCGGCGGCTGCGCCACGGCGGGCCCCGGTCGGGACCGTGCGGCCGGTGCGGCCGCTCAGGTCATTCAACCGTGCCGCGCACGTGGCGGATCCCGCGACCACGGAGCGGGACACGTCCCCGCGTACTCCTACCGGCCGGTCGGAGCGACCTCGCGCCGACCGGACCGGGCAGATACCGCTTCTGCTCAACTTCCCGGGACGGGGAGGAGTTTGCCTGCACCGAATGACGCGATCACCAGGCTTCACGCCGTGACGCCGGTCGCTGACGGCCAGGCACTCGATCGAGTGGAGGTTTCAGGTCATAAATGCCGTTTCGGGGAAAAACACCCTTCCCGGAAGCGATCATTCGGCCGTGATCTCAACAACCCGGACGAAACACCGTCCCAAGCCCCGTCTCCTGGCCGGGCTCGGCGCACTCGCCGCACTGACCCTGCTCCCGTCGCTCCCGGCCACCGCGGCCGCCGCGCCCGCGGACGACGCGTCGCCGCAGAGCGCCAGGCAGGTCTCGCCCCGTGTGGTGACCCCGGCCGAGCGCAGGACCGCCGCGCACCTCGGCTCGCTGCGGAACAGGCCGGCGCGGCTGAAGGCCTTCTTCGAGGACCTGCCCAAGGGCGGTGACCTCCACAACCACCTGTCGGGCGCGGCCACCACCGAGTTCCTGCTCAAGCTCGCGATCGAGCACGGCCTCTGCATCGACGCGACGATGACGGCTGTCGCACCGCCCTGCGGGTCGGGCACGAGGCCCGCAGCCGACGCCCGGACGGACGCCGCCTTCCGGCAGCAGATCGTCAGGGCCTGGTCCATGCAGGACTTCCCGGCCGACCAGTCCGGACACGACCACTTCTTCGACACGTTCGGCAAGTTCGGCCTGGCGACCGGTGACCGGGGCAAGCTCCTCGCCAATGTGGCCGACACCGTGGTCGAGCAGAACCAGTTCTATCTGGAGACCATGGTCACCCCGGCCTCCGACAGCGCCAAGAAGCTCGCCGACAAGGTGGGTTACGACGCCGACCTGGCCGCCTTCCACCGCAAGCTGCTGGCCGGAGGGCAGCTCGACCGGGTCGTCGACGACGCGGTCAAGGAGGCCGATGACGCCGATGTCCAGTTCCGGGCGGCCGCGCACTGCGACACCGCGCGCCCCGATCCGGGCTGCCGGCTCCCCGTCAGGTGGGTCTCCCAGGTCTCCCGGGGAAGCACCCCGGCGCGGGTGTTCACGCAGATCGCGGTCGGCATGCGGCTGGCGGAGCGCGACCCGAGGTTCGTCGCGGTCAACCTCGTACAGCCCGAGGACGGCGAGAGCGCGCTGGCCAACTACAGCCTCCAGATGCGGATGCTGCAGTACCTGCGCGGCCGGTACCCCGGCGCCCACCTCACCCTGCACGCCGGTGAGCTGGCCCCCGGCCTGGTCAAGCCCGAGGACCTGACCTTCCACATCCGCGAGGCGGTGCTCGTCGCCGGTGCCGAGCGCATCGGGCACGGCGTGGACCTGGTCCAGGAGGACAACTGGCGGCAGCTCGCCCGGACCATGGCACAGCGCGGGGTCGCCGTCGAGGTGCCGTTCTCCAGCAACAAGCAGATCCTCGGCGTCGCGGGCAACGACCACCCGTTCAACGCCTACCGCCGCTACGGCGTCCCGGTGGTCCTGGCCACCGACGACCCGGGCGTCTCGCGGATCGACATCAGCCACGAGTACCAGTACGCCGCCAGGACCTACAGCCTCGGCTACACCGAACTGAAGGACCTGGCCCGCGCCTCGCTGGAGTACGCCTTCCGCGACGGCCGCAGCCTGTGGGCCGACGGCTCGGCGCCCTCCGGTTACCAGTTGGTCCCGGCCTGCCGCGGCGAGCGGCCCGGTGCCGGCCGGCCGGGTCCGCGCTGCTCCCGCTACCTCGCCGCAAGCCCGAAGGCTGCGACGGAGTGGCGCCAGGAGGCGGCCTTCGCCACCTTCGAGCGCGACAACGGCGGGCGCGGCTGAGGCTGCGACGCGCTGAGCGGCCCCGGTCCGGGGCCGCTCAACCCGTACGGTCCGGCCGGCGCGGCTCAGCCCTCGGAGGCCACGCGGTCCAGCCACTCCCTCAGCAGGTGCTGCTCCGCGCCACTGAGCACCGTCTGTTCCGGCAGCGCGGCGCGCAGGGCGCGGGCCGCCCCGGCCGGGCCCGTGTCCTGCACCGCCGGCTCCTGCGTGGTCACCGCGGCGACCATGGACTCACGGAGCGTCGTCAACAGCGCCGGGTCGCGCCGGTCCTCGGGCAGCGACAGCCAGGTGAGCACCGCGCCCCGCGCCGTGGCGTGGATGAGCATCGCCGCGAGCGCCTCGTCGACACGGAGCCAGCCCCCGGCGGCCAGCCGCCTGATCCGCCCCATGAGGACGTCCAGGCCCGCCCTGAAAGCCGCCGACGTGGGCCGCGTGGGCTCGCTGTACATCAGCGAGAACAACGCCGGATTGGCCAGACCGAACTCGACCGCCAGATCCCATCCGCCCCTCAGGTCCTCGATGAGGTCCGGCGGGTCGGGGTCCACGTGTTTGGTCGCGAGGAACCGGGCGAAGCCGTACTCGGCCACCGCGTCGAGGAGTCCGCCCTTGTCGCCGAACATGCGGTAGATCGCCGGGGGCTGGACGCCCGCGGCGACCGCGACCGCGCGGGTGGTGACCGCGTCGCGCCCCTCGCGTGCCAGGAGACCGGCCGCCGCCTCGATGATCCGCTGCCTGGGCTGCGCACCGGTCTCGACGTCGGCATCACTGCCGGTATCACTGGCCGTATCGGTGCCGGTATCGCTGTCGGTATCGCGTGGACGTGGTGACATATATCGATGATACAGCTCGACTGGTTCCGTTGATAATTCCAGTGTTACGGTAATTGTGATTCCACTGGAACCAGACAGAGACTGGAGCACATCATGATCATCGTGACCGGAGCCACCGGAAAGCTCGGGCGCCAGGTCGTCGAGGGACTGCTGACGCGCATGCCGGCGGACCGGATCGGCATCAGCGTCCGCGACCCGCAGAAAGCGAAGGCCTTCGCGGACCGCGGCGTACGAGTGCGGCAGGGCAGCTTCACCGACCCCGACAGCCTCGCCCACGCCTTCGAGGGCGCCTCCCAGGTGCTCATCGTCTCCGTCGACAAGATGGGCGAGGAGTGCGTGCGTCAGCACCGCGCCGCGATCGACGGGGCCGTGGCGGCAGGCGCCCGCAGGATCCTCTACACCAGCCAGATGGGCGCCGGCCCTGCCTCGCACTTCCAGGCCTGCCGCGACCACGCCGCCACCGAGGACGCGCTGCGCGCCTCCGGTGTGGCGTTCACCTCGCTGCGCAACGGCTTCTATGCCGCCAGCGCGATGCAGTTCGCCGCCCAGGGCCTGGAGTCCGGAGAAATCGCGCTCCCCGCGGACGGGCCGGTCACCTGGACCACGCACGCCGACCTCGCGGACGCGGCCGCCGCCATCCTGTCCGACGAGGGGTGCTTCGACGGACCCACGCCGCCGCTCACCGCCGGGCAGGCGCTCACGTTCGCCGACATAGCGGGCATCGCCGCCGAGATCACGGGCCGCACGATCACCAGGACCACCGCACCCGACGCCGAGTTCAGGGAGCAGCTGATGGGCCACGGCGCCCCCGCCGATGCCGCGGACCAGCTGCTCGGCATCTTCGCGGCCGCCCGCGCCGGTGAATTCACCGCCGTGGACCCGACGCTGGCCACCCTGCTCGGGCGTGAACCCGTCACCATGAGCACCGTGCTGCGCGAGCGGCTGGCCGACGGATGAGGGCGGTCAGGGACCGGAACGCGGGTACGGCCCGGACGGACCGTACGGGCCTTCCAGAGCTGCCCACTGGAGCAGCATGATGGTCTTGGCGTCGACGATTTCGCCGCTGCGGATCATCGCGAGGGCCTCGTCGAAGGGGAGTTCCACGGTCGCGATGTCCTCGCCCTCCTCGGCGACCCCGTGCCCGTATTCGTACGCGTGCCCGTCGGCCGCCTCCGTAGTCACAGCGGTCGCAGCAGTTCCGGTGGTCACGGTGGTTCCGGGGTCGTACGGAGCGGCGTAGAAGTGCAGGCGTTCGGTGACCGACCCCGGGCTCATGTAGACGGTGAACACCGGATCCGGGACGCCGATGACGTACCCGGTCTCCTCGGCCGCCTCCCTGCGGATGGACTCCTCCGGGGCGTCGCCGTCCAGCAGTCCGGCGGCGGTCTCGATCAGCATCCCGTCGGGGTGCCCGTTCACGTACGCGGGCAGGCGGAACTGGCGGGTCAACAGCACGGTGCGGCGTTCGGTGTTGTGGAGCAGGATCGTGGCGCCGTCGCCCCGGTCGTACGTCTCGCGTCGCTCCTGACTCCAGTGCCCGTCGCTGTGCCGGTAGTCGAAGGTCGTCCTGCGCAGGACGTACCAGTCGCAGGAGAGCACCTCCACGTCCCTGACGCGTACGCGCGGGTTGCCGGTGAGGTCCCGGCCTTGCCGGTCCAGGCCGGTGCGCCCGCGCCGGTCCGGGGTGTCGAGGCCGGCGGTCACCGGGCGGCCGGGATCTCGTCGATGCCGGTGTAGGCGTCCAGGCCCAGCTCCCGGGCCATCGCCACCATCCGGTCCGCGCCGCCCGAAGGGCCTCCGATGCGCAGTACGGCGTCGCAGCGCGCCAGCAGGCGTTCGGCCACGGGGTGGAAGATCTCCTCGAAGGCCGGATCCCCCGGCCGCGCGCTCCCCGCGGCCTCGGCCAGGGGAAGGGCCAGGGCCTCACCGGTGACCGGCAGATGCCCGGCGCGGAAGAGGGCCAGCGCGGTCCGGTTCATCGCGCGCACATGGGCGTCGAGCCCGGCCGGGTCGTCCCCGGTCCCGGACCGGTAGGGGCCGGCGACCAGGATCATCAGGGGGCGCGGGACGGTGGTCATGACAGGTGCTCCTCGCAGTGGGACAGGCATCGAAGACGGGCTCGGGGCCGCCTCTGGAGCCGGGTTCACGGCCCGGTTCGGGCCAGGGTGGTGCGGACGCCCGCATCGCGCAGGGCCGCGAGGGTCTGGGGGCCGTTGGGGTGGGTGGCGGCGTCCCCGGCGGCGGCGTCGGTGACGAAGTCGTCGACCGCGCCCAGCGGGGCGACCTGGCTGAACGCGCGTACCCCGAGCTTGGTCGCGTCCGCCACCGCGATCGTCCGGGTGGCCCCTGCCAACGCGGCCTGCTTCACCGCGGCGTCGTCCAGCGAGAACTCCGACCACCCGTGCTCGGCGTGCACGCCGCCGATGGACAGTACGAAGCAGTCGAAGGCCAGCGCCTCCAGCGTCCGCAGGGCCAGCGGCCCGACGAGGGACCGCTCGCCCGGACGGGACCGGCCGCCGACGACCAGCAGATCGATCCCGGGCCGGTCCGCCAGGCTCACCGCGGCCTGGAGGCTGAGCACCGCCACGGTGAGCGGGGCCCGTTCGGCGAGGTGCTCCGCGACATGGACGGTGGTGGTGCCCGCGTCCAGCAGCACCCTGGACCCCGGCTCCACCATCGCGGCCACCGCCGCCCCGAGCCGGTCCTTGGTCGCGGCCTGCCAGGGCTCGCGCGCCGAGAACCCCGCCCCTTCCTCACGGGACCGCGTGGCGACAGCACCTCCGTGCACCCTGCGCACCAGCCCCTGGCGCTCAAGCGCGTCGAGGTCCCTGCGCACGGTCATTTCGGAGACCCCCAGGCGATGGGAGAGCTCCGACACGGAAACCCGGTCGGAGCCCTGCGCCAACCGCAGGGTCAGGTCCAGACGATTAGCGACACCCATGCCTCATTTCTAACATGATTATGTTCGTTTGAACATTTACATGTGCGATTCGGTGAGGTGGCCGACCGTCGGGGCCACCGTGCCGAAGAGGTCCGCGACGGTGGTCAGGGCGGCGGCCTGGAGAGCGGCGGCGGGCAGTACGTCTCCGTCGGGGGCGGCCAGTGAGCGGGTGGCGGTGGCCTCGGCCACCACCGTGGGCCGGTAGCCGTGGTTGAAGGCGCCCTGGGCCGTGAAGGTGACGCACATATGGGTCATGAACCCGGCCAGCACCAGGTCCGGACCGGCGCCCCGCTCCCGCAGGACCTTCTCCAGGTCCGTGGCCCGGAAGGCGTCGGGGAACTGCTTGACGACGACCGGCTCCCCTTCCACAGGGGCCACTTCGGGGCTGATGGCACCGATCTCCGCACGGATGTCGTACGGGCCGCCCTCGCCGCCGTCGTTGACGATGTGGATGACCGGCGTACCGGCCTCGCGGGCGGCGGCCAGCAGACGCGCACCGGCGGCCAGGGCGGGTTCGGAGCCCTCCAGCGCCATGACGCCGGTGCGGTAGGTGTTCTGGAAGTCGATCATGAGCAGGGGGGCCGCACCGAGGCGGGGCAGCGCGTTGTCGAGACCGATGACATCGCGCAGGGACGTGGAGACGCTCATTGCTGAAGGTTCCTTTCGAGCAGGGGGACAGAAGGGCAGGGTGCAGAAGGACAAAAGGGCAGCGGGGACCGCGGGCCGGACCGGCAGGGCCGGCAAGGGCGGGAAACGGCGGGGAAGGGCGGCTCAGGCTGTTGTGCGGAAGCGGCGGCGGTAGGCGGCCGGGGTGGTGCTGATCTGCTTGCGGAACGCCCGGTGCAGCGTCTCGACCGAGCCCAGACCGACCGCCGCGGCGACCCGTTCCAGCGGCTCATCGGTGGATTCGAGCAGCCTGCGCGCCGCCTCGACCCTGGCCGCTTCCACGTACGCGGCCGGACTGGTGCCGGTCTCCTGGTGGAAGACCCGGGCGAAGTGCCGCTCGCTCAGGCACATGCGTTCCGCGAGCGCGGGCGCCGAGAGGTCGGCGTCCAGGTGCCCGGTGATGAACACCCGCAGCTCGTCGATGTCCCGGCGGCTCGCGGCAGGCCTGCTCAGCGGGACGCTGAACTGGCTCTGGCCGCCCTGCCGCCTGAGGTACATCACCAGCTGCCTGGCCACCACCAGAGCCAGCTCCTCGCTGTGGTCCTCCGCCACCAGGGCCAGCGCCAGGTCCATGCAGGTGCTGATGCCCGCGCCCGTCCACACCTTGCCGGAGCGTACGAAGATCGGATCGGGGTCCACCCGCACCTCGGGGTGATCGGCCGCCAGCTGCGCGGCGGTCGACCAGTGAGTGGTCGCCCGGCGCCCGTCCAGGAGACCGGCCGCCGCCAGTACGTGCGCGCCCACACACACCGACGCGATACGGCGGGCGTGCGGAGCGGTTTCCCGCACCCAGGCCACCACGTCCTCGTCGACCCGGGCCACCGGCCCTTCCGGGCGCATGTCGACGGCACCGGGCACCAGCAGGGTGTCCACCGCGGCCCCCACCTCCGCGAACGCCAGATCCGCCACGAGCCGCACCCCCGCCGACGTGACGACGGGGCCCCGCTCGGGGCCGGCCAGCCTGACCTCGTACCCCGCATCGCCGCCGGTCTCCCGGTTGGCCAGGGCGAACACCTCGGCCGGGCCGGTGACGTCGAGGAGGTCGACATCGGGGAAGACCGCGATCACGACGCGGCAGGTGCTGGAGGACATGCGTCCATCGTCACCGCCCGAGCGCACGGCCGCAATGACGGGTGTCTGTCACATTCGGACATGCGCTGCGGCCGCCCGCCCGCAGGCAGGCCTCCGGACGAACCGCTGAACCAGCATGCGCCGGGCCGTGGGACGAAGACCTGCGAAGTGACGACCGGATAGACCTAAACCCCTTGTTTCGGGTGGAGTTCGGGGATTATCTACGCGCGGAGCTACGGCTACCGAACGATCATTCGGGCAATTCCGACAGGTTCCCGCCCGCCTATTACCGACTGGTACCGGAAGCTGCTACAACAGTTGACGCTCCATCAACCCCCCACCCACCCCCCACACTTCGGAGGGCTGACAGGTATGTCAGTACGGAGATTCTGGGCGTCCGCATCCACTCTGATCCTCGCCGCCGCGGCTGCTCTGGGCCTGGCCCAGCCGGCCTCGGCAACCCCCTCGGCCGCCGCCGGCGGGTACGTCGCCCTCGGCGACTCGTACTCGTCCGGCGTCGGAGCGGGGAACTACCTCTCCGACAGCGGTGACTGCCGGCGCAGCACCAACGCCTACGCCTACCTCTGGGCGGCGGCGAACTCGCCTTCCTCCTTCGACTTCGTCGCCTGTTCGGGCGCCACCACGAGCTCGGTGGCGGGCGGCCAGCTCGGCCCGCTGAACTCGTCCACCTCGTTGGTCAGCGTGACGGCGGGCGGTAACGACGTCGGGTTCGCGGACGTCATGCAGGACTGCGTGCTGTCCGGCGAGGACGCCTGCCTCGCGAGCGTGGACTCTGCCGTCTCGCAGATGAACGGCTCACTGCCGGCCGGTCTGAGCTCGCTCTACGGGTCCATCCACTCCAAGGCCCCGCAGGCACATGTCGTGGTGCTCGGCTACCCGCGCTTCTACGAGATCGGCGGAAGCTGCGTCGCCGGGCTCACGGAGGCGGAGCGCACGGCCATCAACAACGCGTCCGACGTGTTGAACGGAGTGATCGCCAAGCAGGCCGCCGACGCGGGATTCACCTTCTCCGGCGTCGCGGACGAGTTCACCGGACACGAACTGTGCTCCGGCGACCCGTGGCTCCACAGCGTCTCGATCCCCATCGAGAACTCGTATCACCCCAAGGCCGAGGGACAGTCGGGCGGCTATCTGCCCGCCTTCAGCTCGGCCGCGTAGGAACCACGGGAAGCAGCGGCGCGGCAACGGCTCAGGAGCCCCGGCTCCCGGGCCCTGCCGCGCCGCTGCCGTGCTCCCCCGCCCGATCCGCACGAGCCCCCGCCGTGCCCCGGTCGCCTCCTGCCGCGCTCAGTACCGCTCGACGAGATGCTCCCGGCCCGCCGGGGGCTCGTACGGCTCGGGCCAGAAGTCGGTGATCTCGCTGATCAGCCCCCGCGCGTCGAACGTGAAGAAGTGGATGGCGTGCAGTTCCTGGCCGCCGACCGCGAACAGTGTCCGAGCCGCCACCTGCTGTCCGTCCCGGTCGGCCACTATCCGCTCGACGCTCACCCGCCAGTCCCCCGGATACTCACGGTTGAAGCTGAGGTAGCGCTCCTTGCCGCGAACGCGCTCCCGGGTCTGCGGCAGGTCGTACAGCACCTCGTCGGCGAGCGTGGCCGCGAAGGTGTCCCAGTCTCGGAGATCGGCCGCGGTCCAGTAACTCTCGACAGCGGCGCGCAGATCAGCAGTCGTGGTCATGCTCCGAGTCTGGACCCCACCACTGACAGCCGGCCCGGCCTCACCCGCCGCGCCGTACTGAGGAAGCCGTGCCGGGCTGAGGAAGCCGTGCCGGGCGGGTCGCCTTGATCGAGTACATCAGCGGGATGCGCGGTCGTTCCGCCGGGAAGCGGTAGCAGCCGTCCGGCTGCCGCTGCAGCACGGGAAAGCGTGCGAAGAGTGAGGTGTCGTGCTCGTGCAGGAACTCGATCCGCAGCCCGGCCGCCGCCAGTGCCGAGACGACACTGCCCACCGGGTGCTGCCATTCGACGCTGCGGTTGTGGACGGTCGGCGCGTCGAAGTCCGCGTACGTGCCCGGCGTCTCGTCCACCCAGGCGTCGCGGCTGAAGTAATCGTGCACGATCCGTTCACCGGTCGCGTCGTCGAGGCAGTCGGTCAGCGGATGGAACTCCGCCAGGTAGAGGAACCCCCCGGGCGCCACGAGCGAGGCCGCCGTCTCGGCCCAGCGGTCGATGTCGGGCAGCCAGTTCAGCGCCCCGACACCGGTGTAGACGATGTCGTACGAGGAGTCCGGGACGGCCTCCGCCGCGTCGTTGACGTCGGCGACGACGAACGCCGCCCGGTCCGGGGTCAGGCCGATTTCCTGGGCCAGCGAGCGCGCGGTCTCGACGGCCGGCTCGGAGAAGTCGAGGCCGACGACCTGGGCGGCGCCGTGCCTGGCCCAGGAGAGGGTGTCGAGCCCGATGTGGCACTGGAGGTGCAGCAGCGACCGGCCCGTCACGTCCCCGACCTCCGCCAGCTCGAAGGCCCGCAGGGAGTCCTTGCCCGCGCGGAAGGAGTCAAGGTCGTAGAAATCGCTGCTGCTGTGGATGGGCACACGTTCATCCCACATGGCGCGGTTGGCATCGCGCCAGTCGGCGGGTATCGGTGTATGCATGCCCGCGAGGTTATCCACAGGCTGAGGACGGGGCGAACAGATTGTCGTCGGTCCGGCGCAGAATGGTGGGCATGACTGAGACCACTGGTTCGACGACCGATTCCGTTCCGGAGTGGGAGCAGCGTTTCCGGGCTCCCCGGGTGTCCCTGCCCGACTGGGCGGAGGACGCGCCGGACCGCGCGCTGTTCGTCTCCAACGCGACGGGGACGTACGAGCTGTACGCCTGGGACCGGGCCACCGGTGAACAGCGCCAGGTGACCGACCGCCCGAACGGGACGACGGACGGCACCCTGACGCCGGACGGCGAGGCCATCTGGTGGTTCGACGACACCGACGGCGACGAGTTCGGGGTGTGGATGCGCCGGCCGTTCAACGCCGCCTCGGGCGACAGCGAGGGTGCGGGCGCGGGCGGCGGCGAAGCCGTGAAGGACGAGCCGGCGGCCCCCGGTCTCGACCCCTCCTACCCCGCCGGGCTCGCGATCGGCCGGGACGGGACGGCGGTGGTAGGCCGTTCGACGGACGAGGACGGCACGACGGTCCACGTCGTACGGCCCGGGGCGGCGCCCGTCGAGATCTACCGTCACCGCGAGTCGGCCGGAGTCGGTGACCTGTCGCACGACGGGACGCTGATCGCGCTGGAGCACACCGAGCACGGCGACGCGATGCACTCCGCGCTGCGCGTCGTGCGGCCGGACGGCGGCACGGTCGCGGAACTGGACGACACCGAAGGCGGCACGAAGGAGCTGGGCCTCGCGGTTCTCGGCTTCGCACCGGTGGCCGGGGACACCCGGCTGCTGGTCGGGCATCAGCGGCGCGGCCGCTGGGAGCCGATGATCTGGGACCCGGTGGCGGGCACCGAGACGGACCTCGCCATCGAGCTGCCCGGCGATGTGGGGGCCGAGTGGTATCCGGACGGCTCCGCGCTGCTGATCGAGCACGGCTTCGAGGCCCGCAGCGAGCTGTGGCGGTACGGGCCGGCGGCGGCCGACGGCGCCCTGGTGCGGGTGGAGACGCCCACCGGTTCGGTCTCCGGGGCCACCGCCCGCCCGGACGGCACGGTGGAGTACCTCTGGTCCTCGGCCGCCGAGCCGCCCGTCGTCCGGTCAACGACCGGTGCGGTGGTGCTCGATCCGCCGGGTGCGAAGGCCCCCCGGTCGGTGCCCGTCGAGGACGTGTGGGTGGAGGGTCCCGGGGGCCGCGTCCACGCGCTCGTCCAGCGCCCGGCGGCCCCGGCGCAGGGGCCGTTCCCGACGGTCTTCGAGATCCACGGCGGCCCGACCTGGCACGACAGCGACGCCTTCGCGGGCGGGCCCGCCGCCTGGGTGGACCACGGCTACGCGGTCGTCCGGGTCAACTACCGCGGCTCGACCGGGTACGGCCGGGCCTGGACGGACGCGCTGAAGCACCGGATCGGCCTGATCGAGCTGGAGGACATCGCGGCGGTCCGGGAGTGGGCGGTGAAGTCCGGTCTCGCGGACCCGGCGAGGCTCGTCCTGGCCGGCGGCTCGTGGGGCGGCTACCTGACCCTGCTCGGCCTCGGTACGCAGCCCGGTGACTGGGCCGTGGGCCTGGCCGCCGTCCCGGTCGCGGACTACGTCACGGCGTATCACGACGAGATGGAGGCCCTGAAGGCGATGGACCGCACCCTGCTGGGCGGGACGCCGGAGGAGGTGCCCGAGCGCTTCGAGGCCTCGTCGCCCCTGACCTACGTCGACGCCGTGCGGGCTCCGGTCTACATCTCGGCGGGCGTCAACGACCCGCGCTGCCCGATCCGTCAGGTCGAGAACTACGTGGACCGGCTGAAGGACCGCGACGCGGTGCACGAGGTCTACCGCTACGACGCGGGTCACGGCTCGCTCGTCGTGGAGGAGCGGATCAAGCAGGTGCGCCTTGAGCTCGACTTCGCCGCCCGCCACCTGGGAGCTCCGGACGGCCTCGCCGGATAGGGCCTCCCGGGCCGCGTAGGGGCCGGATAAAGGGCGGCTCCACGGGTGCCCCCGCTCCGGACGGCCGGAGCGGGGACCGTACCGTGGAGGGGTGTACCGGTTCCTGCTGACCCCGCGATGGTGGGGGATCAACCTCTTCGTCGTGCTGGCCATCCCGTTCTGCGTGTTCATGGGCACCTGGCAGCTCGGCCGCTTCGAGGACCGCGTGCAGACGCACGAGGCCGCCGACAAGCAGCCCGCTCCGGGCACGAGGGCCGCCAAGCCGGTCGACGAGCTGCTGCCCGTCGACACGGTGACCTCCGGCCGTCCCGCCACCGCGACCGGCCGGTACGCCGACCAGTTCCTGGTACCCGGCCGGAAGCTGGACGACCGGACCGGCTTCTACGTCGTGGGGATGCTGCGCACCGACAGCGGCAAGGCGCTGCCCGTGGTGCGGGGCTGGCTCCCCGGGAAGGCCGGACACACCTCGGTGCCGGCCGCGCCGACCGGCGATGTCACGGTGACCGGCGACCTCCAGGCCTCGGAGAACGCGGCGACCGCGGGGGTTGACGCGACGGGCGGGCTCCCCGACGGCCAGGTCGGGATGATCAGCGCCGCGTCCCTCGTCAACCTCGTGCCGTACGACGTGTACGACGCGTGGGTGACACTCCAGCGGTCCGACGTCCGCACGGGCGGCGCGGCCGCCACGGGGACGTCAGGCACGGCGGACACCCCGGGGGCCGAGGACACGGCAGGGACCGACGACACCTCGGGCGGGAAGGCCACCGCCCTGCGACCCGTACCGGCCGCCGCGGCACAGGGCACCGGGCTGGACCTGAAGGCCTTCCAGAATCTGGGCTACCTGTGCGAGTGGTTCGTCTTCGCGGCGTTCGTGCTCTTCATGTGGTTCCGCCTGGTCCGGCGCGAGGCCGAAGCCGTCCGGGACGTGCGCCTGGGCCTCGTCGCAGACCAGCAGACGGCCCCGGAGGACCAGGAGGCCCCGGCGGCAACGGCGCCGGACGCGCCCCCGGAGGAGCCGACCGCCCCGGACCGGAACGCGGGCACAAGCGCCTGAGCGACTCGTGCGCTACTCCCGAGCTGCTCCTGAGCCGCGCCTCAGCCGCTCCTGCGCTACTGCTGCGGCAAGGATTCCAGCGCGCCCGTGCGGTAGATCGTGCCCGCGCAGGCATTGCTGATCTTCGTCTCGGCGACCGGCGCTCCCGGCTCCGCCGTGTGCTTCACGGCGACGCTGCCCTCCGCCGCCGGCGGGTCGTCCTCGCTGCCGAGCTGCGTGTCCGTACCCGTCTCGGTGTCCCCGCTCCCGCCGCCCGTGCCGGCCCCGGCCGAGCCCACCGCGCTGCCGGCCGTACCGTCCGTCGGGGTCGGGGAGGGCGAGCCGCCGGCCGTCGGACAGGTGTCCTCCGGTACCCAGGCGAACTGCACCTCGTACGCCATCTCCGGCTTCAGCAGCACCGTCGCCTCCTCCTCGGCGGGATCGGGCAGACCGGACGCCGCGTCCCCCTCGGTGTGCCGGACGACCACGATCTTGGCCGGGTCCGCCGCGCCCATCGCCTCGAAGCCCACCGTGCCGCCGCTGCTCACCGAGCAGTTCTTGCCGGAGACATTGGCGATCCGGAACGTTCCGTACACCGTGCCGTCGGCGCCGGTCGCGCCGGTCTCCGCGGAGGCGACACCGAGCTGGTCGGGTGCGCAGACCGGCATGTCCGCCGCCACGCTGGCCTCCGGGTCGGCCGAGCCGCCCACCGTCGTGCCCTCCACGCCCTGGCCGCTGCTGACGGACGGGCTGGCCGAGGTGTCCGGAACGTCCTCGCCGGTGTCGTGGCGCCCTTCGTTCCCACCACCGTCGTTCGCGCCGCCGGAGCCCGGACCGGGCTCCTCGCCACTGCCGCCCTGCGCCTGCTCGCCGTGACCGGCGATCGCCGGGCCGGCGGCGTTCGATCCTTCGGAGTTCGCGACATGGACGAACGCGGGGATCGCGGTGCCGATGAGCAGGGCAGCCGCCGCCACGCCCACGAGCGCCTGCCGCCGCCGGGCCCGACGGGCGGGCACCGCCCGGTACAGGTGGTCGAGGCTGCCGTCGCGGGGTTCAAGGCCCTGCACGGCGCCGCGCATCATCCGGCGCAGCGCGTCCTCGTCGACCTCGGCACCATCACCCGATCCCGATCCCGATCCCAATCCCGATCCGAGCCCGGCTCCGAACCCGTCACCGGGACCGGCGCCGAAGAGGGCGGCCAGCCGATCGCCATCCGTACCCGGTGTGCTGTCCGGGGTGCTGTCCGGCCCGTGATTCACAATTCCGTTTCCAGTCCGGTCATTCCGATGTCCGAATGAGGGCCCGTGCCGGCGTCCGTGCTCGTGGCCGTCGCGCCGGCTCATGCCTGCGCCTCCATCACCACGCGCAGTGCCGCGATGCCGCGGGAACCGTACGCCTTCACCGAGCCCAGGGATATCCCCAGGGTCGTGGCGACCTGCGCCTCGGTCATGTCCGCGAAGTAGCGCAGCACCAGTACCTCCCGCTGACGCCGTTGCAGCCCCCGCATTGCCTTGATCAGTGCGTCCCGCTCCAGCTGGTCGTACGCACCCTCCTCCGCGCTCGCCATGTCCGGCATGGGCTTGGACAGCAGCTTCAGCCCGAGGATGCGACGGCGGAGCGCGGAGCGGGAGAGGTTGACGACGGTCTGGCGCAGGTACGCGAGTGTCTTCTCGGGCTCCCGGACCCGGTTGCGCGCCGAATGCACGCGGATGAACGCCTCTTGCACGACGTCCTCACAGGAGGCCGTGTCGTCCAGGAGCAGGGCCGCGAGGCCGAGCAGCGAACGGTAGTGGGCGCGATAGGTTTCGGTGAGATGGTCAACTGTAGTTCCGGACGCCACGCTGTCTTCAGCGCCCTCGCGCTGTGACGGCAGCCCCGTCGGGTGCGCGGCGGGCATGGGTGCGATCACCGGCATGCCACCGGGCGCGCGGGGCCGTCTGAGCGGTCGCACCGAAGCGCCGCGCAAGGGGCCCACCACTGTGATATCGAGTACCTCTGCCACGCCAGTTGGACACGTTTCCCCCCGTCAGGGTTGTACGCATACGGCACCGCGTTTGACACCATGCGATATGCCTTCATACGTAACCGCTCTTCCCCAAATACCCCGAATGTGCGTCTCGTCGCGCAAGAAGTGACGACGTAGACGCGTGCTGCCCGACCGGCGGTTGCAGCGGGCCGAAAGGTCATCGTCGGACACCGCAACGCCCCAGCTCAAGAGGTTCAGACCAGCAACTTGCTCACAGGGCGTTCACAGAACGTACAAAACAGGTTCGATCAGGACCGGGGAAATTCAGGACTCGGGGAATTCGGCAGCGACCGCTTCGGCGATCTGCGCGACGTTCAGCGCGGCACCCTTGCGGAGGTTGTCGCCGCAGACGAAGAGCTCCAGGGCCCTCGGCTCGTCCATCGACCGGCGGACCCGGCCGACCCAGGTCGGATCGGTGCCCACCACGTCGGACGGGGTCGGGAAGTCGCCCGCC
The DNA here is from genome assembly GCF_043200175.1 of Streptomyces sp. NPDC048462. NCBI lineage: Bacteria > Bacillati > Actinomycetota > Actinomycetes > Kitasatosporales > Streptomycetaceae > Streptomyces > Streptomyces sp. NPDC048462. The sequence goes on along the minus strand of NZ_JBICXG010000012.1, from coordinate 208,750 downwards.
CCGGGATTGTCGTACAGCACCACACCGGGTGCGGTCGCCAGGATCTCGTGCGCCCGGTCGACCGTGACCTCGTTCTCGAAGCGGACGTGCACGGACATCGAGTGAGTGGTGATCACGGGGACGTACACGCAGGTCGCCGCCACCCGCAGGCTCGGCAGATCGAGGATCTTGCGGCACTCGTCGCGGATCGCCAGCTCCTCGGACGACCAGCCGTCCCCGGCGTCCGTCCCGGCCCACGGCACGACGTTGAGGGCGACGGGCGCGGCGAACAGGCCGCCGTCCGCGTCCCCCACGACCCGGCGCACGTCGCCCGGCTTCGTACCCAGTTCGCTGCCGGCGACCGTCGACAGCTGCTCGCGCAGCGCGGCGACGCCCTCGCGCCCGACGCCACTGACGGCCTGGTACGAGGACACGACGAGTTCGCGCAGCCCGAATTCGGCGTGCAGTGCGCCGACCGCGACGATCAGGGCCAGCGTCGTGGAGTTCGGGCTCGCGACGATGCCGCGCGGTCTGATCCGGGCGGAGTGGGGGTTGATCTCGGGGACGACGAGCGGAACGTCGCCGTCCATCCGGAAGGCGGCGGAGTCGTCGATGACGACCGCGCCCCTGGACGCGGCGAGCGGCGCCCAGCGTTCGGACACCTCGTCGGGTGCCAGGAACAGGGCCACGTCGACGTCGTCGAAGATGTCCTCGGAGAGTTCGAGGACCTCGGTCTCCTCACCGCGCACGACCAGCTTGCCGCCGGCCGAGCGCGGTGAGGCGATCAGCTTCACCTCGCCCCAGACATCCGCGTGTTCCGAAAGGATCTGGAGCATGACGCCACCGATCGCCCCGGTCGCGCCGACGACCGCGAGCGAAGGGCGGCGCGCGGTCATCGGCCGGTGCCCCCGTACACGACTGCCTCGTCGGAGTCGCTGTCGAGACCGAAGGCGGTGTGCACGGCGCGCACTGCCTCGTTGACGTCGTCGGCACGGGTGACCACCGAGATGCGGATCTCGGAGGTCGAGATCAGCTCGATGTTCACACCGACGTCGGACAGCGCCTCGAAGAAGCCTGCGGTGACCCCCGGGTTGGTCTTCATACCGGCGCCGACCAGGGAGATCTTGGCGATCTGGTCGTCGTAGCGCAGCGACTCGAAGCCGATGCCGGCCCGGCTGCGCTCCAGGGCGTCGATGGCCTTGCGGCCTTCCGCCTTGGGCAGCGTGAAGGTGATGTCGGTCAGCCCGGTCGACGCGGCGGAGACGTTCTGCACCACCATGTCCATGTTGATCTCGGCGTCCGCGATCGCGCGGAAGATCGCTGCGGCCTCGCCCGGCTTGTCGGGCACGCCGACGACAGTGACCTTGGCCTCGGAGACGTCGTGGGCGACTCCGGAGATGATGGCGTGCTCCACCTGCTGGTCCCCTTGCGGCTCGTTGCTGACCCAGGTTCCGCGGAGTCCGGAGAAGGACGAGCGGACGTGGATCGGAATGTTGTAACGGCGTGCGTATTCCACGCACCGGTGCAGCAGCACCTTGGAGCCGGACGCCGCCAGCTCCAGCATGTCCTCGAAGGAGATCCAGTCGATCTTCTGGGCCTTCTTGACGACCCGGGGGTCGGCGGTGAAGACACCGTCCACATCGGTATAGATCTCACAGACCTCGGCGTCCAGCGCGGCGGCGAGGGCCACTGCGGTGGTGTCGGACCCGCCACGACCGAGGGTGGTGATGTTCTTGCCCTCCTGGCTCACCCCCTGGAACCCGGCGACGATGGCGATGTTGCCCTCGTCGATCGAGGTCCGGATGCGGCCCGGAGTGACGTCGATGATCCGCGCCTTGTTGTGGACCGAGTCGGTGATGACACCGGCCTGGCTGCCCGTGAACGACTGGGCCTCGTGGCCCAGGTTCTTGATCGCCATGGCCAGCAGGGCCATGGAGATCCGCTCCCCGGCGGTCAGCAGCATGTCGAACTCGCGCCCGGCGGGCATCGGTGACACCTGCTCCGCGAGATCGATCAACTCGTCCGTCGTGTCGCCCATCGCTGACACCACGACAACCACCTGGTTGCCGTTCTTCTTGGCATCGACGACTCGCTTGGCGACGCGCTTGATGCCCTCGGCATCGGCTACGGAGGAACCCCCGTACTTCTGCACGACCAGGCCCACGTGCGCTCCTCGCTCAATCCATTGCTGTCGGCTCAGTTTAACGAGCAGTCCGGAAACGCCTCGCCGATATCATATGGTGAGATGTCCCGCTCACCACGTGATCACCGGCGCGTCGTTCCGAACTGCTCGTACGAGGCTGTTGCCCGCCGATCGCCCGGACATTCCCTTATGTGTCCCAGCCCACACAGGTGGGCCGGGACACCTGTGCCGCCGGTATCAGCAGCCGAGGCAGGGATCCACGCCGAAGCCGAGCTGGCTGACGGCGGTCTCGCTCAGCGCGCCCGAGAAGGCCTGCACCTCGTCGACCGAGCCGTGCAGGTACTCGCCCCAGCCGTCAGCCGTACGGCCGCGCCCCACCTGGAGGCCGCCCGCGCTCGTCCAGGCCGAGTGGAATTCCGTGGCGGTGCCCGGCCGGCCGTCCAGGTACAGCGTGATCCGGTCGGTCGCGGCGTCGTGGACGACCGCGACGCGGTGGTTCCGCCCGAAGCCGGGGTCCGCCGGTGCCGGGATGGACACCACCGTCTCGTCGGCTCCCCGGGCGTCCTCGTGGCCCATCACGAGCTCGAACCTCAGCTCCGAGGGGACGTACCGCACCTTGAAGGCGTCGCCGTTCTCCCCGCCCTGAGACAGGACCGTCATGGGACGCGTGGGCTCCTTCTCGGCGAGGTGGACCACCGCACCGACGGTGAAGCTGTCGCCGGTGTCGACGACCGGAGCATCCGTGGCGGCGTAGCCGCCGGCCCCGTCGAGTTCCAGGTGCCCGGAGCCGACGAGCGGCTCGGTGACCGGTACGCAATCCGGATCTGCGGCCGGCTCGCACGCGTCGGCCGGACGGTTGTAGACCGTCGCGCCCGCCGCGAGCTTCAGCGGCTCGCCGCCGTTCGCCTCCGGGCTGAGCCCGTCCGGCGCGGACTCCAGGGACCAGTGACCGCGCTGCTGCGGCACGCGGTGGGCCAGCTCGACGGCCTCCTCGGGAACGACGACCCGGTCGTAGGTACGGATGTCGCCGACTTCACCCTGCCAGCGGTCCCGGTAGCCGGCCGCACCGCGCGCCCGGCCGATCTGGAAGTCGCCGGCCACCGTCGAGGGGGTGGCCGCGACGGCGGTGCCCACCTCCTGGCCGTTCACGTACAGGTGCGCCAGCCCGGTCTCGGCGTCGTACAGCCCGATCACCTGCGCCCATTCGCCGGCCTCGGGGCCGCTGCCGCTGACGCGCGCACCGCCGATGCCGAACGACCAGACCGGATCACCGCCGGCGGTACGGAGTCCGAGGGTGAACGCCCGCCCCGTGCCGGCGTCCTGACTGACGATCGTCATGTCGTGGCTCACCGTCGCGGGTCGCGCCCATCCGCTGACCGCGAAGGTCTTCCCGGTGTCGACGACCTGTGCGGCAGGCGTCAGGAATCCGTGCCCCGTCCCGTCGAGCGTCACCGTGGACGTCAGCGAGGTGCCCGACGGCGCCGGGCCGCCGAAGGTGACACCGGCCCCGGCTCGGGCCGCGGGCCCCTCGGTCGGTTCGGCCGACTTGGACCCGGCCGGGTCCAAGAGCGCCCACTGCCCGACCGGGGAGCGGCCCGCCTGTACGTAGAAGTTGTAGGAGGTCGTCGAACTGCGGCGCCCCGAGCGGTCGTTCGCGTACACCTCAAGTCGGCCGGGCGCGCTCGACGTCGGCATGAAGCGGATCTCGGCCGAGCCGTCCGGCCCGTCGGCCTTCACGGTTCCGCGCGGGCCTCCGAGGAAGCTGTACGTGTAGTCCACGACGTCGTCGGACGGCGAGTCGAAGCGGAACGTCCCGTAGACCCCGACCCCGTCCGACCAGAAGACGTCCTCCGGATAGTCGGCCGAAGTGACCACGGGTTTCTCCGGGCTCACGTCGTCGATCACGAACTCGCAGGCCGCCCCACCCGCATCGGCGGCACTCCACGGCGAGACGGCCGCACCGTCGTCGGCCCGCACCCGCCACGAGATGACCGTCCAGGCCGGCAGATCGGAGGGCAGCTGCCAGAACGAGGCCGTCCCCGACGGTGCGCCGCCGGGTGTGTGGTAGCTCCGACGCTGCTCGACGCCGTCCGCGTCCTTCCACCAGGCCTCGAACTCACCGGACACGTAGTTGGCGTCGGCAGGCCCGTCGTCCTCCACCGGGTCGTTCAGCACCGCCTTCACCCGGGGGGCCCTTGCCACGTACGGCCGGTCCTCGCCTGCCGCACACGGCTCGGCATCGGTCTTCAGGTCCGAGGCGAGCGGCTGGAGCGGCGGCAGATTCTCCACGGGCGCGGCCACGGCCGCGTTCGGCGCCGCCAGCACCGCGGCCACGCCGACCGCAAGCCCCCCGAGCCAGCGAGCCCCCCTGCGTCGCGCCCCTCCGCCGGTCCCGCTGCGTCTTATCCCTCTGTCCATGCTTTCGAGTCCCCTCCCCTGCAAAGCCCGTGGTGATCACGGGCGAGCGGAGGCTAGCAGCGAGCGCAGACAACGGCGCGGCCATTTTCCGCGTTCCGGGGAGACGGAAGGCGCCACAACCGCGCGCCGGGATCGCTTGGGCCGGCTCGACGACTCGGCAATCTCCCACAGCCGAGCGGCGCATGTTCGTTGCGCGTGTGGGTAGTTGGGCGCGTGTTGCTTTCGTGTGCGTGTAAGGGGTGGGGAACGTGAGAGTCATGTGGTTCAGATGGCGTCGTGCGTTGAACAGGGCAACCGCACTGACCGCGGTGGCGGGTGCGGCAGGCGCATGCGTGTTGTGGTCCGGGCCGGTCGCGGAGGCCGCGGCCGGGCAGCCGGTGCCGGTCACGGCCTACACCCAGCGCAGCGAGACAGGTGACTGGGTGGGCCAGGGCCAGACGTCTGTCTACCGGTCTCCTGCCGCCGACATCCGGGTAGAAGGCGACGCCACGTACGCCACGGCGACCGTCAAGTCCGGTGACGTGACCTGGAACATCGAGATGCAGGCGCCCGCGGGCGACCAGCTCACCCCCGGCGTGTTCCGCAATGCCGAACGCGCCCCCGGGCCCACCGGCCGGGCGCCAGGCCTCACGGTGAGCGGGGACGGTCGCGGCTGCAACATCGTGTACGGGCAGTACACGATCAACCAGATCAGCACCGACAGCACGGGCGCGATCACCCTGCTGGACGCCTCGTACGTCCAGCGGTGCGAAGCCCCCGACGCCCCCGCGCTGCGGGGCACGGTCAAGTACAAGGCGCTGCCGTTGTCGTTCTCCTACGTCAGCGAGCCGGGCGACTACGCGGGAGGGGGCCGCAGCCGCACCTTCACCGGCGGCACCGGCACCTTCTACCTCGACGGCACGGTGGACGGGCGCCTCGACTATCGCGTCAGCGGCCTGCGTGAGTACTGGGGCGCGATCATCGCGCCTCCCTCGGGCCAGTCGCTCCAGGCGGGCCGCACCTATGAGGCGAACCGGATGGGGGATGACGGGCTGGCCATGCTCGATGTCGGCGGTGGGGGATGCAACCACAGCAACGGTGAGTTCACGGTGACCAAGCTGGCCACGGACGCGGCGGGGCAGGTCACCGCGCTCGCCCTCACCTTCGAACAGCACTGCGAGGGTGCGGAACCGGCACTGCGCGGGACCATCCACTACTTCGCCTGACCGCTCTGCCCAGACGCCTGCGGTTGAGGCCGACGGCAACTGCCTGGTGGCCGGGACACGCCGCATCACCCCGGCCACCAGAGCACCAGAGCACCAGAGCCAGCCTCCGGCGCCGGAGGCTCAGTGCCCCCTCTGACCCGGCACCACCGGGCGACCTGCCGCCGCCCGCAGCCCGGCCACCCTGGCCGCGACGTCCGTACGCTGCCGGGGCCGGGCCAGGAACGTGTCCGGGATGTCGCCCGTCGCCCCGTTGGCCTCGTCCCGGTCGATGTCCGCGCGGCAGTCCACGCAGACCCCGTCCACGAGCGTGGTGGTGCTCTCGTCCTCGTCGCAGAAGGCGCACATCTCCAGCGCCGCCACGATGGTCTCTTCCACTTCCCGGAACTTGTTCTTCTTCGGCTGCGGTACGGGCGGCATCTTGTTCTCCAGTCGGGTACGGAGGAAGGCTCCAGCGGAATGCACGGAAGCCGGCAGTCCTGCGACTAGCACCTGGCTGACCTGCTCACGGCCCACCCCGCGCCCCAGCCACTCCTTCACCAGCGGCTCCAGGGCGACGCATTCACCCTCGGAGAGCTGGAGCCTCGGCTCCCTGCCGCCGAGTCCGGCGAGCACGCTGTACGACTCCGAGCGCGCGGCCGGAACGCCCGGCTCGGGCTCGGTGGAGGGCACCTCGTCCGGTGCGGCGGGCTGCCCCGGCGCGTCCACGCCCCGGATGAACCGGATGTACCGCGCCCACCAGGCCGCGTCGCGTGCGGTGCGGGAGAAGAACGTCCGCGTCACCCAGCGCAGCCCGCTGCCCTCGACGGCGATCTGCACCTTGATCCGGCGCAGGTGCCCCGCCCTGGTCAGCCGGTCCAGCGCACTGCGGCAGGCCTGCTGCCCGTAGTCCGGCAACTCCTCGGCCAGCACCTTGTAGCCGATCGCGGCCCCCTCCGGCAGCCGGTCGATGTACGCGGCGATGGCCGCTTCCCGCGGCGGCAGATGTACGAAGTCGGCCGCACCGCGCGGGGCTTCGTCGGGGACGTGTCGCTTGCCGTAACCGGCTTTGGCCATGCGGTGAGCGGGCACGCGCAGGGCAGCACTAACATGAGCACTAGTCATGTGGATCGAGTCTCTCTTCGATCTGTCAGGACGAGATCCCGGTTGGTGTTGGCTCACCGCCGGGATCGTCCTTTTTAAGGACTGTTACACCGAACCTAAAGCGTGCACACGCTGTGACGCAAGCCAATCACTGAAAGTCATCCTCCCAGGTGAACGCGCGACTTGGGAGGGTGGGTGGGTTCAACCTCACCACCCATTCCTACAGAAGGAGCTCGGACTCCGAGGCTCGCGGCTCGGGGCTTGAGCCTCGGGCCGACCTGCACGTATTCAGTGGTCGGCGACACCGGCCGCGTACGCGAGGAACTCCGCCCAGGGCCCTGCGGGGACAGTCAGTTGAGGGCTGTCAGCGGACAGCTTGGAGTCGCGGATGTGTATCGCGGCGGGGCAGGGGGCGACCTGGACGCAGTTGCCGCCCTCGGAGTTGCTGTATGTGGACGTACGCCAGCTCAGGGCGGCTTCGAGGCAGGCACCTCCTTCGGAGTCGCTGTAACTCGACTTGAACCAGCGCCGCTTGTCACTCATATCCCGTCCGCCATCCGCTCGATTAAGCCAGCCGACTCCTCACTCCCCAGAGCCTCCATGCGGATCATGCTAAGCCGCTCCGTCGTGACGCCGACATGGTCCGGGTCGGAGCTCAGCCGACTATCGAACTGCCCCTCGTCAAAAGCGAGTCGTTCGTGGTCCCAGGTCTCAAGAAGCACCACTGGCCCCAGCAGTGCGGCAGGAATGGCCCGCGCGAAGGGAAGCGCCTGCACCGAGACATTGCGCAACCGCCCCAACTTCACCAGCTGTAACAGCTGCTCCCTGTCGACGTGGGGGCCACGCAGCACCGCCTCGTACACGATGAAGCTCAGGGCGACGAGTGGCGTCCTGTACAGGATCTTCTGACGCTCCATCCGGGCGTCCACGCGCGCTTCGACGGTCTGCTCATCAAGGGGCGGCGAGTGGTTGCCGATCAACCTGCGAGCGTAGTGCTCCGTCTGCAGGAGCCCGGGTACGAGAACGGTCTCGTACGACCAGTGGGTACGGGCTTCATCCTCCCGCGCCATGAAGTCCTGCGCCCGTACAGGAAACCGCTCCCCCCGCCGCACGAAGTCCTTCGCGGCACTCAGCAGCCCATCCGCCTTGAGGAACACATCCGCCGCATCGAGCAGTTGCGGCGTCGGCATCCGTACGCCCTGCTCCATCGACTTGATCGTGTCGGGGGCGTACTTCGCCACCGCGCCCAGCTCCTCCCGGCTGACACCCGCCCGGGTCCGCCAGCGTTTCAGCTGGTCACCGCAGTAGCGCCACGTGGCGGGGGCGGGTCTTGAGCTGACACAGCAGCCACCTCCAGGGGATACACAGCGCCGCGTATCGCGGCAGTCACTACCGAGCGTAGCCACCTCACCGCCACTGTGTAGCCATGACGCAAGCAATTCACCGCCCCGACTGGGTCCCTCTCCACGGGCACCAACTCCGCATGAGCGGAGTCCACTTCGACACCCTGCGCATCCAGGGCATCCGGGGCGAGGAGGTCGCGGCCAGGCTGGGACGGCTCACCGGGGACGATGCCGGGCCGGTCGTGTGGCAGGGGACCGGACTGCGGTGGATGTACTTCCTGCTGCCGCCGCGCACGGCGGGCGACCGGGCCTGGCCACTGGACGTCGAGCGGTTCGGGACCCGGTACCAGGTCGCCTACGTCGGCGTACCGGCGCTGAACGGGCACACCTGGCCGCTGATGTGGCAGTCCTGGCCCACCCCGACGGCGCCCTTCGTGGACGCGGACCGGCTGAGCGCCGCACTCGGCCCCGGCCGGTCCGCCACTTGACGTCCGCTACTTGACCGGGCGCAGGCCCAGCGGGCCCGCGATCTCCTCGACCATCACGCGGCCGGCCTCCTCGGCCAGGTCGTCGTCGCCGGCGTCCTGGTCGGTGTCCAGGCCGTCGAGTGCCTGGAGGGGCTGGTTCAGGCGGATGTGGGCGATCAGGGACTGGAGGGCGCGCAGGGCGGCGGAGGCGGTGGAGCCCCAGTTGGAGAAGTAGGAGAACTGCCACCACCACAGGGCCTCGGTGGTGCGGTCCTCCTCGTAGTGGGCCAGGCCGTGGCGCAGATCCGTGACGAGGTCGGCCAGGTCGTCGGAGATGCGGGCCGGGACCGGGGCCTTGCGGGGCTCGTACGGGTCGAACACCTCGGAGTAGACGTCGATCGGCTCCAGGAGGACCGCGAAGCGCTCGCGCAGGCCGTCCGCGTCCGGCTCGGCGCCGAGGTCCGGCTCGTAGCGCTCGTCCGGGAGGATGTCCTCGTACGCGCCCAGCCGGCCGCCCGCGAGGAGCAGCTGGGAGACCTGGAGCAGCAGCACCGGAACGGCTTCCTCCGGCTCCTCGACCTTGGACACCTCGGTGACCGCGACGATGAACGTCTTGATCTGGTCGGCGATCTGGACCGCGAAGTCGTCGGGGTCCTGGGTGACAGTGTTCAGCGTGGCGTCAGACATCGCGGGGACCTCCCGTGGGCACGGTCGGAGACGGTGAGTAGAACATATCCGCGGTGAACGTAAAGCCGCGGTGAGGCCCCGGGCAAGAGGGCAGTGCGCCGAAGTCAGACATCGAGCAGGCGCCTCCCCTCGAAGGCGCGGCCGAGGGTGACCTCGTCCGCGTACTCCAGGTCGCCGCCGACCGGCAGACCGCTGGCGAGCCGGGTGACCCGCAGGCCCATCGGCTTGATCATCCGCGCCAGGTACGTCGCGGTGGCCTCGCCCTCCAGGTTGGGGTCGGTCGCCAGGATCAGCTCCGTGATCGAGCCGTCGGCCAGCCGGGCCAGCAGCTCGCGGATGCGCAGATCGTCCGGACCGACGCCCTCGATGGGACTGATCGCCCCGCCGAGCACGTGGTAACGGCCCCGGAACTCGCGGGTCCGCTCGATCGCGACGACGTCCTTCGGCTCCTCGACGACACAGATGACCGTCAGGTCCCGGCGCGGGTCGCGGCAGATCCCGCACTGCTCCTGCTGCGCCACGTTGCCGCAGATCGCGCAGAAGCGGACCTTGTCCTTGACCTCCAGGAGGGCATGGGCGAGACGGCGCACATCCGTGGGCTCCGTCTGGAGGATGTGGAAGGCGATCCGCTGCGCGCTCTTGGGACCGACGCCGGGCAGCCTGCCCAACTCGTCGATGAGGTCCTGAACCACGCCTTCGTACAACGGAGAGCCTTTCCTGCCGCCTGGTCGGCCGCGTCGTGGTACGTACCGTAGGGGGTGCGTACCGTCTTGGGTATGTCCTCGGCCCGTCCTTGGCCGGAAGGGATCAGAGGAGCCGGAAGGATCAGAAGGGGAGGCCGGGCATGCCGCCCAGGCCCTGGGTCAGCGGGCCCAGCTTCTGCTGCTGAAGCGTCTGGGCGTTCTCGTTCGCCGCCTGGACCGCCGCGACGACGAGATCGGCGAGCGTCTCGGTGTCCTCCGGATCCACCGCCTTCGGGTCGATCACCAGGGCGCGCAGCTCGCCGGAGCCGTTGACGGTCGCCTTGACGAGACCGCCGCCCGCCTGGCCGTCGACCTCGGTCCTGGCCAGTTCCTCCTGGGCCTCCGCGAGGTCCTGCTGCATCTTCTGGGCCTGCTGCAGCAGCTGCTGCATATCGGGCTGTCCACCACCGGGAATCACGGTCACTCCAGGCATTTCGACGACAAATGTTTCGGTACGCCGAGCCTACGTTGTCCCCGGGCGGCGCGCCCCACCCACTGGTGAGCAACTCTTTCGAGTGAGACCGAGTCAGTGAGGGCGGGACTCCTATACCTGATCACAGGCTCTGCGCACCCGGGAATACCGCGATTCCGACCCCGCGGCCCACCATTCGGCGGTAGGAAGGGCATGCGTCCAGGTACGCGCACGTGCACCAACCGTCACGCAAGGTTACGCATGGGGCACTGCCGGTCGCAGCGAGCGTCAGTGAGCAGAGGGCAGAGATCCCGCCCATCGTCGAGGACGCGGTCGACATCACGCGTCGCAATGCAGCATGCAGAGGAGTACCCCGGTGAGTCAGCCGGAGATGCAGCCCGAAGGGCCGCCCCGCAACGATTCCGGTGTGCCCGGTCCGGCCGGTTCCGCCCCTCCCTCCGGCACGGGCTCCGGCGCCCCGGGGCGGGATCTGACCGGAACGCCCTTCCCGCTCGGCGACTGGGGCGAACCCGCCCAGCGGCTCGACGAGCTGTACCGCTGGGTCGAGGCCGACGCGCTGCGCACCGCCGACTGGTATCTGGGCGACCGGGTGTGGAAGCGGCGCGGGGCCAGGGTGCTGCGGATGGGGACCGCCGCCGGTGCGGTGGCGGGGGCCGCGCTGCCGCTGCTCGATCTGACGGGGGCGCTGCACGGCGCGGCGGGCTGGGGCTATCTGTCGCTGCTGCTGGGCGCCGCGTGCATGGCGTGCGACCGGTACTTCGGCCTGACCTCGGGCTGGATAAGGAATCTGGCCACGGCGCAGGCCGTGCAGCGCAGGCTCCAGGTGCTCCAGTTCGACTGGGCCTCGGAGTGCGTACGGGAGGTGCTCGGCCCGACCGAGGGGACGGCGAGCGAGGCGGCCGAGCGGTGCCTCGGTGTGCTGCGGCGGTTCTCGGAGGACGTCACGGAGCTCGTGCGCTCGGAGACCGCGGACTGGATGGTGGAGTTCCGGGCCGGGCCCGCGCCGATGGGGATGCAGGCGCTGGTGTCCGGCGGCACGGGTGGCGGGCGGGCGGAGCAGGGTGCGCAGCAGGGGAGGTTCCCGCTGCAGTCGATGGGCCGGCCGAACATGCCTCGGCAGCGGCCGCCGGAGTCCCCGCGATGAACCGGTGGCCGGTGGCCCCGCAATGACCGGTGGCCGGTGCGGGGCTCCGGCGGGCGGGCCCTGCCCCGTCAGCTGAAGATGATCATTGAGCCCTGGGCGAGACTGCGGGTGACCGCCGCGTGCAGGCCGAGCCAGACGTGGCGCTCCCGGGCGAACGGGTTGTCGTCGTACGGGATCGGGACCGCCGGCTCCTCCAGCTCGGTGGGTGCGGCGGGCGGCAGCGGGGCGGCCGGCGGGTTGCCCGGATCGATGCCGATGGACGGCGCGACGAACTCCAGCTCCCTGAGCAGCCCGTGCGCGGAACCGAGCGGCCCGCCACCCTCCAGCAGGTCGTCGCTGGAGATCGGGTACGCGAAGTCCAGGGGGACGTACGCGCCCGCGTGGTCGTAGTGCCACACCAGGTGCGACTGCTGGGCAGTGGGCTCGAACATCTCCAGCAACTGCTCGTAGTCGCCGCCCAGTTCGTCCACGGGCGTGACGGCGAGGCCGCTGATCTGGAGCAGGTAGGCGCGGCGCAGGAAGTGCAGGGCGTCGTAGTCGAAGCCCGCGACCGGGGCCACGTCCCCGGTCAGGCCCGGCATATAGGCGTAGACGGGTACGGGCGGCAGCCCTGCCTCACCCAGCGCCTTGTCGAAGACGGCTATCTCCTCGGCGAAGGGGTTGTCGGGGCTGTGGCACAGCACATCGACGAGGGGGACCAGCCACAGGTCACAGGCCACGAAGTCTCGCTCTCCAACGGGTGCGTGTGATGGTCGGGACAGCGTAATTCGGGACAGCGTAATGCGGTCGCCACGTCGCGGACAGTGTTCCCCCAAGAGCGACTTCCCGAGCGACGTGACGGGCGGCTTCGGGAGCTTTCGCCGCTCAGGCCTCCGGCCGTGCCTCGTCCCCGGGTTCGTCCGCCCCGGGAGGCTGCGGTGCGTGACCGAGGTGGTCCGGGTCCCCGGCCGCCAGCCGGTCCGCCCAGCTCAGCGCGTGGTTGTTGTAGTCGTCGACCGCCGCCCGCAGCGCCTCGCGGTCCCGGAGCGTGACCGAGGCGACGAGGTCGGCGTGGCCCTGCCAGAGCCAGTCCCGCACGTCCGCGTCGCCGCGCAGGTACGGGACGGCGAACACCCAGGCCTGGACCCGCAGCCGGTGCAGGAAGTCACCGATGTACGTGTTCCCGGCGAGCGCGCCCAGCTCCCGCCAGAACCGCAGGTCGTAGCCGATGAGGATGTCCAGGTCGCCGCCGCGTGCCGCGCGGGCGGCCTCCTCGGCCCGGCGGCGTACCGAGACGAGCGCCTCGCGGTACCGCGCCTGCCGGTCCGGGGACGGGGGCTGCTCGCGGAAGACGTCCCGGATCACCCCGTCCATGACCAGGGCGCGGGCCTCCACCATCGAGCGGTAGTCCGCGACGGAGAACTGGTGCACCCTGAATCCGCGGTGCTGGTCGGATTCGAGCAGGCCCTGCGCGGAGAGGTCGAACAGCGCTTCGCGGACGGGCGTCGCGGAGACGCCGTACTGCTCCGCGATCTGCTTGACGGTGAACTCCCGCCCCGGCTGAAGACGCCCCGCGAGCACCTCGTCACGCAGCGCGTCCGCGATCTGCTGCCGCAGCGTACTGCGGGTGACAGCTCCGCTCGCGCGCATGAGCGCCCCTCCCCTGTTTCGGTCTCGGCCACCATAGACCGAGCCCGCCGGCCGGGCCGGTGGGGAGGGGAGGAGCGCTCCGCGCGGGCGGTGGTGCTACGCGGTGTACCCGTCGGCCACGGCAAGTGCGGCGTCCAGTGCCGCCAGACCCTCCTTGGCCTCGGTCTCGGTGACGTTGCAGGCCGGCACGGCGTGGGTGCGGTTCATGTTGATGAAGGGCCACAGGCCGTGCTTCTTGGCCGCCGCCCCGAAGGCCGCCATCGGGGCGTTGGCGGCGCCCGTCGCGTTGTACGGGACGAGCGGCTCGCGGGTCTCCTTGTTCCGGACCAGCTCCAGCGCCCAGAACGCGCCGAGTCCGCGGACCTCACCGACGGAGGGGTGGTTGGCCGCGAGCTCGCGCAGACCGGGGCCGAGGACCGTCTCACCGATGTGGGCGGCGTTCTCGATGACCTTCTCGTCCTCCATCACCTGGATGGTGGCGACGGCGGCAGCGCAGGCCAGCGGGTGGCCGGAGTAGGTCAGCCCGCCCGGGTAGGGGCGGGTGTCGAAGGTGGCGGCGATCTCGGCGGAGATGGCGACGCCGCCGAGCGGTACGTAGCCGGAGTTGACGCCCTTGGCGAAGGTCATCAGGTCGGGGGTGACGTCGAAGTGGTCGGCGGCGAACCACTTGCCGGTACGGCCGAAGCCCGCCATCACCTCGTCGAGCACGAACACGATCCCGTACCGGTCGCAGATCTCGCGGACACCGGCGAGGTAGCCGGGCGGCGGGGTCATGATGCCGGCCGTGCCCGGGATGGTCTCCAGGATGATCGCGGCGATCGTCGAGGGGCCCTCGTAGGCGAGGGTGTCCTCCAGGTGCTGGAGTGCGCGGGCGCACTCCTCCGCCTCGGTCTGCGCGTAGAACGGCGAGCGGTAGAGGAACGGGGCCCAGAACCGGACGACGCCCGCCGAGCCGTTGTCCGAGGCCCAGCGGCGCGGGTCGCCGGTCAGGTTGATCGCGGTGGAGGTGGCGCCGTGGTACGAGCGGTAGGCGGAGAGCACCTTGTTGCGGCCGGTGTGCAGCCGGGCCATGCGGACGGCGTTCTCGACGGCCTCGGCGCCGCCGTTGGTGAAGAAGATCTTGTCCAGGTCACCCGGCGTGCGCTCCGCGATGAGACGGGCGGCCTCGGAGCGCGACTCGATCGCGAAGGCGGGCGCGAAGGTCGTCATCCGACCCGCCTGCTCCTGGATCGCGGCGACGACGGTGGGGTGCTGGTAGCCGATGTTGGTGTAGACGAGACCGCTGGTGAAGTCCAGGTAGCGGTTGCCGTCGTAGTCCCAGAAGTACGCCCCCTCGGCGCCGGCGACGGCGAGCGGGTCGATCAGGCCCTGGGCGGACCAGGAGTGGAACACGTGCGCACGGTCGGCGGCCTTCACGGCCGCGCCTGCGGCGGGGTCGGCGGCGGGACGGGGATGAGGGGTCATACGGCGAGCGTAGGCATCGCCGGGCACGGACCGGTATGGCCACCTTGTATATGGAGTGGGGCGGGTGGTTCGGCAGGGTGTCGGGTCACCGCGAGGGCCCGAAAGATTGACAACATATTGCCATGATGACAGCATGTTGTCATCGAATCCCTGCTACGGAAATCCTTGCTGCCGAGGAGGACGCCATGACCCGCGGGACCGTGCATCTGGCCGTGTACGACACCTACGCCGACTGGGAGACCGGGCACACCACCGCCCAGCTCACCCAGCACGGCTTCACCGTCCGGACGGTGGGCCCGACGACCGGACCCGTCACCAGCATGGGCGGGCTGACCGTGCGGCCCGATCTGGCGCTCGCCGGGCTGCGCCCCGAGGACAGCGCGCTGCTGATCCTGCCGGGCGCCGGGCTGTGGGACACCGGCGACGAGCTGGCTCCCTTCGCCCGCGCCGCCCGGACCTTCCTGGACGCGGGCGTACCGGTCGCCGCGATCTGCGGGGCGACGGCGGGACTGGCCCGCGAGGGGCTGCTCGACGGGCGCGCGCACACGAGCGCGGTGTCCTTCTACCTGGCGGCCACCGGCTACGGGGGCGGCAGGGCTTACGTCGACACGGACGCCGTGACGGACGAGGAAGGGACCCTGATCACCGCCGGGCCGACCGAGCCGGTCGCGTTCGCCCGCGAGATCTTCGCCCTCCTCGGGGTGTTCGAGGGCGAGAAGCTCGACGCCTGGTACCGCCTCTTCCACGATTCGGACCCGAGCGCGTACGAGGTGCTCCAGGGATGAGCCGCACGGAACAGGACCGGCTGAGCCGGACCGCGCTCGGCGTCTTCCGGCTGAACGGCCAGTTCCTCTCCCTGTCGGAGGAGCTGGCCCGCCCGGCCGGGCTGACCGCCGCCTGGTGGCAGGTGCTGGGCGCCGTGCTGGCCGAGCCGCTGCCGGTCTCCGGGATCGCCCGGGTCATGGGCATCACCCGCCAGGCCGTGCAGCGCATCGCCGATCTGCTGGTGGGCAAGGGCCTCGCGGAGTACGCGCCGAACCCGGCCCACCGCCGCGCGAAGCTCCTGCGCCCGACGGCGGAGGGCCGCGCCGCGATGTCCCGGATCGGCCCCGGCCACGCGGAGTTCGCGGCGCGGCTGAACCAGGAGCTGGGACCGGAGGCGTTCGCGGAGACGGTGCGCGTGCTGGAACGCCTGGCGCAGGCCATGGACGCGGTGCACAGCCCGTCCTGATCCGGGCGAAGCGCCCCGTTTCCGGGCACGGACCGGCCACCACCCCCCGACGGGGCACGGGCGCGCCGCTATTCTCGACCCGTCCGGCGTGTCGCCGTACGGGGGAGGACTGCACACCATGGAAAAGCTCGGCTCCGTAGATCCGCAACGCATCGGCGCCTACCGACTGCTGGGCAGACTCGGCGCGGGCGGCATGGGGCAGGTGTACCTGGCCCGTTCGGACCGTGGGCGCACCGTCGCGATCAAGCTGGTGCGCGAGGAGCTCGCCGAGCAGCAGGAGTTCCGCGACCGGTTCCGGCGGGAGGTGATGGCCGCCCGCCGCCTCGGCTCCACCTGGACCGCCCCGGTGCTGGACGCCGACACCGACGCCAACGTGCCCTGGGTCGCGACCGGTTACATCGCCGGCCCGTCCCTCCAGTCCACCGTCTCGGGCCGCACGATCCTCTCGGCGGGCCCCGCCCCCGGCGCGTACGGGCCGCTGCCCGAGCGCTCGGTCCACATCCTGGGCAACGGCCTCGCGCACGCCCTGCGGGCCATCCACACCGCCGGGCTCATCCACCGCGATCTCAAGCCGTCCAACATCCTGCTGACGATCGACGGCCCCCGGGTCATCGACTTCGGCATCGCGCGGGCCCTGGACACCGTCACCGACGGCGGGCTCACGCGCACCGGTGCGCTGGTCGGCTCCCCCGGCTTCATGTCGCCCGAACAGGTCCGGGGCGAGGCCGTGACGACTGCGTGCGACGTGTTCTGTCTGGGCTCGGTGCTGGCGTACGCGTCGACCGGGCGGCTCCCGTTCGGCGATGCGGCCAGCGGGGTGCACGCGCTGCTGTTCCGGATCGCGCAGGAGGACCCGGACCTGACCGGGGTGCCGGTGGACCTCGTGGAGCTGATCCGGGACTGCCTGCACAAGGACCCGGAGGCCAGACCGACGACCGACGAGATACTGGACCGGCTGGCCGGGGACGACAGCTCGGAGCCCTGGCTGCCGGGCGCGCTCATCGCCCAGCTCGGGCGCCACGCGGTGGAACTGCTCGACTCGGAGGACCCGCAGGAAGCGGCGGAGCCCGGGGAGCGCGGGGCATCGGAGACGCCGGGGACGCCCGCACAGCCGGGGACGCCTGCACAGCCGGGGGAAGCGGAGACCCGTGCGGAAGCGGAGGGCCGCCCGGACGCGGAGACCCGTGCGGAGGCGGAGACCCGCGCGGAGGCGGAGACCCGTGCGGAGGCGAAGGGCCCGCAGGACACGCCGCCGCCGGCCGCGCACCCGCCCGCGACACCCGCCACGCCCACCGCACCCGCGACGTCCGCGACGCCTGCCACGCCCGCACCCGGGTACGCGGCGAGTCCCGCCCCGGGATACGGGCCGACTCCCGCCCCGGGCTACGGCTACCCGCCACAGCAGAACCCGGCCCAGCACCAGGCGTACGGCTACCCCCAGCAGCAGCACCCCGCCCAGGGCCAGGCCTACGGCTACCCGCAACAGCAGAACCCCGCCCAGCACCAGGCGTACGGCTACCCGCAGCAGCAGCCCGATTTCGGCGCCACGCCCCCGTACGGCCCCGCCTACCCGGCCGGACCCCAGCCGCCCGCCCCCGAGCCGGCTCGCAAGCGGACCGGGTCGACCGTCGCTCTCGTGGTGATCGCGGTGCTCGTCGCGATAGGCGCCGGTGGCTCCGTCTACGCGCTGATGAGCGACAGCGGCGACACCACGGCATCCCCGAAGCACTCCAGCACGCCGTCCCCCGCGAAGGACACCACCGGCCCCGATGCCGGCCCGGGGTCCAACTCCGGCTCCCCCGACGGCAGCCAGGACCCGTCCCCCACCGACGGGAAGAACGGCGAGGACGGCATCCCCGAGGGCTATCTCGGCACCTGGTCCGGCGGCATCGAGAACGCCGCCGGCCACTCCAGCCGTGAACTCGTCATCCAGCAGGGCGGGGTCGGCGACAGCGTCCTCAGCCTCACCGCGGAGGGCCCCACCGACACCGGCGGCACCTACCGCTGCGTCTTCCAGGCGGATCTGACGGACGCCGTCACCGGCGACGACCCGCTCAGGATCGGCCCCTCCACGGTGACGCTCGGCCGGCCCATGTCGTCCTGCACACCCGGCGGCCCGACCACGCTCACCCTGCAATCGGACGGCACCCTGAGCCGCGAGAACACGGACACCGGCGAGAAGCTCACGTACACGAAGACCGGCTGAGCCGGGGCGGGGCCGCGCAGCACGGACTCGCCCGTCAACTCGCCCATCCACTCACCTCTGGTCTTCCCGGGGCCGGCCGGCGCGGCGGAGGCACAACGCCGCAGCGCGGACGACGGCAGGCCGGCCGCACGTCAACCCCGATCCTGAATGGGTGCGTGAGCAGCTCTCCCCCTCGGCGTGACCGGGGAACGGCAGCGGTCCAGGCGCCGGGCACGTGCCGGGTCACGTGCCGGGTCACGTGCCGGGTTACGTGCTGGATCAGCTCAGACCAGCGGTCTGACCGTCATCAGCAGGTGCTGGTGCGCCGGCGGCGACGCCCCTTCCGCCGTGTCCAGCGCGTCCTCGTACGTGTCGTGCCCGGTGACCATGGCGCGCTGCCCCGGGCCCATCAGCCGGAACCGGACGACCGGCGCGTCGAAGGAGGCCAGGGCGTCCATCAGGTAGGAGGGGTTGAAGGCGACCGCCATCTCCTCGGTACCCGCGAGCGCGGCGGGCAGCCGCTGGGACGCCACGTCGTCCTCGTAACCGGCCTGGAGCAGCACCGAATCCCCCTGGAAGGCGAACTGGAGCGGGCTGTCGTTGTCCGCCACCACCGAGACCCGCTTGACCGCCTCCACCAGGGGCGCGAGGCCGGTGACCGCCGCTACCGGGTCCGACATCGCGAACAGCTTGTCGTGGCGGGGCAGTCGGCCGTCCAGCAGGCGGACCGTGGTGCGCGTCCCGGCCAGTTCGAAGCCGGCCGAGCCGCTGTCCAGAGCGAGGCTGACCATGCCCGCACGGCCGAAGGAGCGGGCGATCTCGGTGAGCCGGCGGGCCGAGACCACGACATCGGCGCAGACGTCCGCCGCCGCGGGCTTCCAGCCGAGGGTGCGGACCGCGAAGCGGTAGCGGTCCGTCGCCGCCAGGGTCATCCGGTCGCCGTCCAGCCCCAGCCGGATACCGGTGAGCGTCGGCAGGGTGTCGTCCCGGCCCGCCGCCACGGTCACGTCCGCGACGGCCGCCGCGAACTCCTCGCCGTCCACCGCGCCGAGGACCTCCGGCAGCGGCGGCAGCGACGGGTAGTCGTCGAGCGGCAGCACCGACAGGCCGAATCCGGCGCCGCTGCCCGTCACCGTGAAGCGGGAGCCCTCCACCGCGCACTCCACCGCGCCCTCGGGCAGCACCCGGCACACGTCCAGCAGCCGGCGGCCCATGACGAGCACCTTGCCGGGCCGCAGGATCTCGGCGTCCACCTCGGTCCGGGCCGAAGCCTCGTGGTCGAGGCCGGAGATGCACAGCCGGCCGTCCGCCGCTTCCAGCAGCAGACCGCCCAGCACGGGAACGGGCGACCTCGTGGGCAGCACCCGGGCCGCCCAGGTGACGGCGTCGGCCAGTGTGCCGCGATCGATCCGGAACTCCATGGTGGTGACCTCTCCTCGTGCGCCGACGACCATCTCCGGTCCCGACGCTAAGGGTCACCACTGACAACGGGTCGGCGCAGGGAAAACGGCTGCGCAGAGACGGCCGTACTGCGACGCTCGCTCCTGCGGACCCCGAGCGCCCGCCACGACCTGTGGCCGGCCTTCCGGGCGCTGGACCTCACCGGTGACGCACAACAGGACGGGGAGCACCCGCGACCGTGAGGCCGCCGGTGCTCCCCGTCCACGGGAGCTCGCGGGTCAGCAGCTCAGGTTGGATCCGGGCGTCGTGCCGAGGATCGAGACGAAGGCCTGGTACTTGTCGATCCGGCTCTGCACCTGGGCGGGGTTGCCGCCGTTGCACTCGATGGAGCCGTTGATGGAGCGGATCGTCTCACCGAATCCGGCGCCGTTCACCATGGCGTTGTGGGCCGTCATGGTGCCGGGGCCGTTCTGGGTGTTCCAGTACCAGAGCCCGGTCTTCCAGGCCACGGCGGCGTCCTGCTCGACCAGGTAGGGGTTGCCCAGCAGGTCGATGCCGAGGGCGTCACCGGCGGCCTTGTAGTTGAAGTTCCAGCTGAGCTGGATCGGGCCGCGCCCGTAGTACGCCGACTGGCCGGCGGGGCAGCCGTAGGGCTGGCTGCTGTCGCAGTAGTGGGGGTAGTTGGCCGTGTTCTGCTCGACCACGTACACCAGCCCGCCGGTCTCGTG
Organism: Streptomyces sp. NPDC048462; assembly: GCF_043200175.1. Lineage (NCBI taxonomy): Bacteria > Bacillati > Actinomycetota > Actinomycetes > Kitasatosporales > Streptomycetaceae > Streptomyces > Streptomyces sp. NPDC048462. The sequence continues at coordinate 188,470 of NZ_JBICXG010000012.1, read as the reverse complement.
GCTGACGTTGGCGAGGAACGCCGCCGCCTCCTGCTTCTTCACCGTGTCGCTGCCGGTGTTGGCGAAGCCCGGGTAGGCGTCCAGCGCGGCGGTCAGCCCGCTGTAGGTGTAGAAGGAGTTGCGGCCCGGGAACATCTGGTTGAACTGGGCCTCGCTGACGATGAAGTCCGCGGACGAGCCCGGGTCGCCCGGGTCGGTGCCGCCGCCGCCACAACTGCCCGCGTCCGCCCAGACGTCGGAGCTGCCGGGTGTCTCGTTCTGGGTCCACCACTTGGCGGTCCAGTTGTGCCCGTTGTACGAGGCGGCGCCGCCGCCGGTGTAGACGGACGAGGAGTTCCAGGCAGCCGCGCAGTCGGCTGCCGACGCCGTGGTGGCGGGAAGGATGACAAGCGTCGCGACGACCGCGCCCAGCGCGGTGAGCAGGCCCATGATGCGTCTGATCATGTGAACACTCCTTCGGCGCGGCGCACCGAGCTCATCGGTGCGCCGCCATGGGGGGTGCCGACACTCAAGCGCTGCTGGTCTGGACCTGTCAAGGTCTAGACCATCGTAATGAAACCTTCCCACCACGCCGGCCGGCGGCGTACGGACCACCGGCCGTCCGCGCCACAGGCCTCCCCAACAGGGCCGATTCCGGAGGGAGTAGCTCCGCAACCGTCCGCGGAACGGAGACGGGCCCGAAGGTAAAACCTTCGGGCCCGTCCAGCATTCGGGACGCCCTACTGTCCGACCGGTCAGCCGCACCCCGGCGCACGCCACGGCTCGCGGGCCGTCAGCAGGTGAGCCCGGAGCCGGGGGCGGTGCCGATGATCCCGGTGATCCGCTCGTACTTGGCGACCCGCGCCGCCACCGAGTCGGGGTTGCCGCCGTCGCACTCCAGCGCGCCGTTGAGCGAGCGGATCGTCTCGCCGAATCCGGCGCCGCCGACCATCGCCTCGTGCGAGGTCATGGTGCCGGGGCCGTTCTGGGTGTTCCAGTACCAGAGCGCGGTCTGCCAGGCGACCGACGGATCCTGCTCCACGAGCCACGGGTTGTTCAGCAGGTCGAGGCCGAGCGCGTCACCGGCGGCCTTGTAGTTGAAGTTCCAGCTGAACATGATCGGTCCGCGCCCGTAGTACGCGGACTGCCCGGCCGGGCAGCCGAAGGGCTGGCTGTAGTCGCACTTGATCCAGTAGTTGGCCTCGTTGATCTCCTTCACGTACTGAAGACCGACCGACTCGAAGTCCGCGTGCGTCAGGAACGCCGCCGCCTCCCGGCTCCGCATCGCCTCGGTCCCGGTGTTCGCGAAGCGCGGGTAGGCGTGCAGGGCGTCGATCAGCCCCTGGTAGGTGTAGAAGGGGTCGCGGTCCGGGAAGATCCGGTCGAACTCCGCCTCGCTGATGACGAAGTCGGAGACCCCGCCCGTACAGGCCCCGCCGTCGGCCCAGACGCTGGTGGCGCCCGGATTCTCGTTCTGCGTCCACCACTTGGCCGTCCAGTTGCGGCCGTGGTGCGAGACGGTACCGCCGGCCGTGTAGGCCGACGAGGAGCTCCAGAGCGGCGCGCAGGCGGCGGCCGGGGCGGGCTCGGGGGCCGCGGCGTTCGCCGTGGCGGGGAGGAAGGCGGCCGTCGCCACGACGGCACTCAGGGCGGTCAGAAGGCTCTTCATGCGGTTCAGCGCTGCTCACTCCTTCGACAGGGCACACCGCACGGGCTCCGGCATGCGTCCGGGCATCCCGACACCCAACCCCCGCTGGTCTGGACCTGTCAAGGTCTAGACCAGCCGCCGCGCGCCGCCCGGTCGCACCGCACCCGTGGCCGCCGGGCGAACAGCGGACGAACACCGGCCGAAGGTCCCGCCCGAGAGCCCCAACTGCCTTTCCCCGCACGTACGGTGACGCGAACCGCAGACCGGCCGCCCCGCGTGTGCGGACACCCCGGGGGGAGCTGGTGGACGCCGTGGAGTGGCTCAGCGCCGAGAACGTCGTGGCCGTACTCACCGCCGTACTGGGCGTCCTCGCTTCCATCGGCGTGCTCTGGTACGAGCGCCGGGTGCCCCGCCGCAAACGCATCGGCTACCGCGTCCAGATGGACACCCCGATCGGCGGCGACGCCGGCCAGGGCCGGGCCAACGTCCGGCTCGGCCTCTTCGGCGAGACCCCGGACATGTCCGACGCCACGCTCGTCCTGCTGCGCATCGAGAACGACGGATCGCAGTCCATCGCCCGAGGCGACTACACCGGACCGGACGAGCAACTCCACGGCCTGGTGGTCGAGTTCACCGAACGCCGGGTGCGCGGCATCGCCGTCACCCACTCCCCGGGCGCCGACCACCTCATGGACCACTTCACCCCGTCCGCAGGACTGCGCGAGAGCGGCTCCCTGATCCGGCTGCCGCGCGTACCGCTCAACCGGGGCGAGCACTTCAAACTCCTGGTCCTGCTGACCGGCTCCCGGGTGGGCTCCCCGGTCCGGGTCACCGGCGGCATCCGGGACGGCGAGGTGACTCCGAACAAGGCGGCGCGCCCCGACGAGAAGCCCCCGCTGTTCGGCCGCGCCGCCCGGTTCATCACCGTCGCACTCACCGTCTGCGTGGTCACGCTGGCCTCCATCATCCTGGTGCGGGACGACACCCCGCCGCCCATCGGCTGCGCCCGCGGCGAGCTGACCGTGACCGGCTCCACCGCCTTCACGCCAGCCTTGCGGGAACTGGCGGCGAAGTACGGCAAGGCGTGCGAGGGCGCCACCGTCACCGTGGACGCGCACGGCAGCACCGCCGGGATACGGGAACTGGCCGACGCCGGCGCCCGGTCCGGGAAGTCCGGCTCACCCGCCCTGGTCGCCCTCTCCGACGGGCCCAAGCCGAGCGGCTTCCCGCAGCTGCGCGAGAACCGCGTCGCCGTCTCGCTCTTCCGCCTCGTCGTCAACGACCGGGTCCCGCTGAAGAACCTGACCGGCGACGACATCCGCCGGATCTACCGGGGCGACATCCGCAACTGGCGGGAGCTGGGCGGCCCCGACCTCCCCGTACTGCTGGTCAGCCGGGACGCCAACTCCGGAACCCGCGAGGTGTTCCAGCGCCGCGTGCTGGGCCGCAACGAACCCGCCCAGTCCTCCCGCGACTGCACCACGAAGGACGACCCGCAGGCCGCCGTCATCCGCTGCGAACTCGACTCCACCGAACAGGTCCTGGCCGAGGTGGGCCGGCTCGCCGGCGCGATCGGCTACAGCGAACTGCGCTCCGGCACCAAGCCCGCCGGGGCGCACCGGATCGACATCGACGGCCGGACCCCGTCCGTCGACACCATCGCCACCAGCAGCTACCCGTACCGGGAGATCGAGTACGCGTACACCTACGGCAGCCCGCCCGCCGACTCACTGGCCTCCAGCTTCCTGGCCTACCTCAGCCGAGGCAGCGGCCAGGACATCATCCGCACCCACGGCCACCTGCCGTGCGCGACGCCGCAGGGGCTGCGGATCTGCGGGGAGGGATGAGGGGGATGAGGGCGGGCGGGAATCCGGACGGGCCGTCAGGGCGTGCGCCGCGTCCTGAGCACGCCCCTGCGGCAGTCGGGACGCTCCGCGAACGGACCGCCGAGCTCGGCCGTTTCGTCGTCGAGCGCGTAGCAGAGCTGCGCGTGCAGCATCTCGGCCTCGGCGGGCGTCAGCCGCAACGCGGCGTCCTCCTCGAAGGCCCCGCCCCGGCGCAGCCAGAGGTCGATGAACAGCGACCCGTCCGCCTCCCGCCGCACGGGCTTGCTGGGCACCCGGCTGACCCGTACCTCTCCCCCGGCGCCCATCAGACCGTCCCCCGCGCCGTCGCCACCACGAGAGCGCCGGTGCCGTACGCCTGCCCGACCCCGGCCGCGACCACAAGACCGTCCAGCGCGAGCCGCATGACGGTACGCCGCAGCCGGCGTTCGGGATCGATGACCGCGGGACGCGTAGGGGGCGCGAGACGCAGGACGCGCTGCACGTACGGGGGTTGAGGCTGCGGAAGCACGACGGGCCGGACGCGCAGGACGCGCGAGAGGCGCGTGCCGATACGATGGAACATGCTGACGCTCCTTTGAGGCGTTGGTCATGCCCCGGGGTGGTAGGACACCGCCGGGGCACTTTGCGTTCACGCGGTAGTCACGCGACTACCACCCGCACTCAAAGGGTAGCGAAAATCATGCTGCCTCATCAACGTTGATGCGCAATGACTTGGATTGGCATATGCCGCGACTCGCTCCCTACACGAGGTCGTCGAACTCGCCGGCCTTGGCTCCATCCAGGAAGGCCGCCAGCTTCGCCTTGGTCGTCCGGACAACCACGCCCGGATCGTCGCTCTCGCGCAAGAGGATCTCGCCATCCTGCTCAGCCAGCTCGACGCAGGCCCCCGTGTCTGCCGAGAAGGACGCCTTGCGCCAGTGAAGTTCCACCGCTTCGCAACCTCTAGATTCCCTTGGCCACTTCCCGGATGAAGCCGACGGAGGCCTCAGGACCGATGGCACGTTCACGCATGCGATCAAGAACCGCACGATAGTTCACGAGGTAGTTCTCGGCGTCCAGGAAGGTCACGCCCGTGGGGACATCGATCTGCACGGTGTCCAGTGCGGATACCGGACCGCACGCGTACAGGATCGAACTCCCCGCGTTCGCGAACCCGCCCGCTTCGAACGGCACGACGCGCAGCGTGATGCCGGGCCGGTCGGACTGCTCCAGCATGTACTCGAGCTGCCTGCGCAGTACGTTGCGATCACCGAACCGCATCCTCAGCGCGGACTCGTGGATGACGAATTCGCACGGCGGTGAATCAGCACGGTCGAGGAGCGCAGCCCGTCTGATGCGGAACTCCGTGTGCCGGTCCAGTGTTTCCGGGCGCATCGCCGGGACCGCTTCCGCGAAGATTCCCCGCATGTAGTCGGGCTGCTGCAGAATTCCGGGGATGTGCATGATCTGGGCCGACCGCAGCATCGACGCGTGATGCTCCATCTCGGCCAGGTCCAGGAGCTCCGCGGGCAGTGAATCGCGATACTCGTCCCACCAACTGGTTCCGCGCTCCCGGGCCATGTCGACCAGAGCGTCGACGTAAGCCTGGTCGGGGCAGGAGTAGTTGGACGCCCACACGCGCACCCGGTCGGGACTCACCCCGAACCGCGCCGCCTCGGTGTTGCTGATCGCGGTCTTGTCCACCCGATGCCGAACGGCGGCTTCGGTCAGGGTCAGCCCGGCGTGCTCCCGCATCCGCCGAAGCTCAGCACCGAGCCGCCGCTGCCGAGCGGTGGGCGGCTTCCTGACCGGCATGAGCCGTTTCTCCTCACCATCCGGTTGATCAAGCGCGGGCCTGTGGGCCTTGGCGCACAACCACCCTAGTCAACCCGCCCGCCCCACCGCGCGGGTACGCGAAGGCGGCCGACGCATCCTGCTCGTCGGCCGCCCTCACGGTGTTCCCTACAGGAACGAGTTGATCTCGATCGTCTCGGTCCGGCCGGGGCCGACACCGATCGCGGAGATCGGGGCGCCGGACATCTCCTCCAGCGCCTTCACGTAGGCCTGCGCGTTCTTCGGCAGGTCGGCGAAGGTCTTCGCCTTGGTGATGTCCTCGGACCAGCCCGGCAGCATCTCGTAGATCGGCTTCGCGTGGTGGAAGTCGGTCTGGTTGTACGGGAGCTCCTCGACGCGCTTGCCGTCGATCTCGTACGCCACACACACCGGGATCTGCTCCCAGCCGGTCAGCACGTCCAGCTTGGTGAGGAAGAAGTCGGTGAGACCGTTGATCCGGGTCGCGTACCGTGCGATCGGGGCGTCGAACCAGCCGCAGCGGCGGTCACGGCCGGTGGTGACACCGCGCTCGCCACCGATCCGGCGCAGGGCCTCGCCGTCCTCGTCGAGCAGCTCGGTCGGGAACGGACCGGCGCCGACGCGCGTCGTATAGGCCTTGAGGATGCCGATGACGCGGCTGATCTTCGTCGGTCCCACGCCGGAACCGGTGCAGGCGCCGCCCGCGGTCGGGTTCGACGAGGTGACGAAGGGATACGTGCCGTGGTCGACGTCGAGCAGCGTGCCCTGACCGCCCTCGAAGAGGACGACCTTGCCCGCCGCGATGGCGTCGTTCAGGATCAGCGAGGTGTCGGCGACGAAGGGCTTGATCTGCTCCGCGTACTGGAGCATGTCCTCGACGACCTTGCCGGTCTCGATCGCGCGCCGGTTGAAGACCTTGGCCAGGAGCTGGTTCTTCTGCTCCAGGGCCGCCTCGACCTTCTGCTCCAGGATCGACTCGTCGTAGAGGTCCTGGACGCGGATGCCGACCCGGTTGATCTTGTCGGCGTACGTCGGGCCGATACCGCGCCCGGTCGTGCCGATCTTGCGCTTTCCGAGGAACCGTTCCGTCACCTTGTCGACAGTGACGTTGTACGGGGTGATCAAATGGGCGTTACCGCTGATCAGCAGCTTGGACGTGTCCACGCCGCGGTCGTTCAGCCCACTCAGCTCGGAGAGCAGGACGGCCGGGTCGACCACGACACCGTTCCCGATGACCGGGGTACACCCCGGTGACAGGATTCCGGAGGGGAGGAGATGCAGTGCGTACTTCTGGTCGCCGACGACAACCGTGTGGCCGGCATTGTTGCCGCCTTGGTATCGCACCACATAGTCCACGGATCCACCGAGGAGGTCGGTGGCCTTCCCCTTGCCCTCGTCACCCCACTGAGCACCGAGCAGCACAAGTGCGGGCACAGGCGTACACCCCTTCCGGGCGGGGCATGTCCAAGGTCAGGGGGCGTACGTAAACGTCGTACATGCCGTACGACGTTGTACGACAAGGCCTGAACCGTCGAACCGGGTGCCCCGGAATAGACCAAGCCCCTGGCGCAATAGCGCAAGGGGCTCTTGCACCAAGATGCTACCCGAGGAAGGACCGAGGTGTCGGCTGCCCAGCCCCCCGGTAACGGTGCGCCCCATCTGCTGGTGGTGATCGATCCGGTCGCCCGCAGGACGGACGGCGAGTCCGTCCGGATCGCGAAGGACGTGCTGAGCGCGGGCTCACACGCCAAGATCTGCCTCCCCGAGGGGCCCGAGGAGTTCGCACGGGCCCTCTCCCGCAGGGGCGGCCGGCGGCCGGTGGTGATCGGTGACGACCGGGCGCTGCGGCGGGCGGTGGCCCAGCTGCACCGGGAGCGGGAACCGGCCGGAAACGCCCTTTCGCTGATCCCGGTCGGCGCGGCGGCGGCCCTGGAACTCGCCCGTTCACTCGGCGTGCCGACGAGTGCGGTGGCGGCGGCCCGCACCGCGCTCGACGGCGCCGTGCGGCGCCTGGACCTGATGGTCGACGACAGCGACGGCGTGGTCCTTGGCGCGCTGCGCATCCCGGCGCCGAGCAGCGCACCGGGCACGGAGGGGTCCCATTCGGGCGTCACCGCCGTCTGGGACACCTGCCGCTCCCTGGTCCGGACCCTGGTGCATCCCACGCCCTCCGCGCTGCCCGCGCCGCTGCGCACGCACCGGCTGCGGATCGAGGCGGACGGGGTCCTGCTGAACGATCTGGACCGCCCGGTCGAATCGGTGACGGTGACCTCGGGGTGCGGCGACGGCGGCCTCGCGGAGGTGACGATCCACCCGCCGGACGGCGACCCGGTCACCACCGGGGCCAAGGCCGTCACGGTCTCCGGACCCGATTTCCGCTACCGCGCGGACATACAGGTCGGCGGGCCGGTGAGGACGCGTACCTGGACGGTGCGGGCGGGCGCGTGGGGGCTGATGCTGCCGGTGCCGGCGGGGTAGGTCCCCGGGCCGGAGCGCGGGTGCCTTCAGCCTTCAGGTGCCCGCGCCCCCGTCGGACGCGTATCCGCCGCCCGCGTATCCGCCGCCCGCGCCCCCGTCGGCCGCCGGGAGGTCGAGCGTCTTGCGGTGGTCGTGCCAGCGGGCCATCAGCCCTTCCAGCTCCGACTGCAGGAACTCGAAGAACGCCGCCGTCTCGGCGATCCGGGCACCGGCGGGCGTGTGCTCGCCGAGCGTGCGGGCCCCGTCCCGGAGGGTGCGCTCCCAGCGGGTCAGCACCTGGTCGCGGCTGGCGAAGGTGGTGTACCAGATCTCGTTGTGCAGCCGGTAGCGGTCGCGGCGCGAGCCCGGTTCGCGTTCGCGGCCGACCATGCTGACCTGGGTGAGGTAATTCACCGCGCCGGACACGGCGGCCGGGCTGATCTGGAGCGCCAGGGCGAGCTCGGCCGAGGTCATCGAGGCGTCGTCGTCGGCGAGCAGGGCGGCGAAGACCCGGGACGCCATCCGCTGCATCCCCGCCTCGGTCATGTCGGACGCGAACCGCTCGACGAAGCGCGAGACCGCCTCCGCGTCGCGCTGCGCGGGGGCCCCGGCCGCGTCCTTCCGGTCTTCTGCGTTCTCCGCGGATTCGCTGCTCATCAGCTCCATCGTCTCCCTGCGTCTGCCCGGGTATCCGTCCCGGCGTCGGCACCGGCAGCGGTGCCGTCACTCGTCCGAAGTTTATACGTTTCCTTAACTTCACAAATTTGTGAAAGTAGCGTACGTTCAAAATCATGACGAAGGCAATCACCGTGGCCGGACTGCACAAGTCGTTCGGCCGGACGCATGCGCTGGACGGGCTCGACCTGACCGTCGAGTCCGGTGAGGTCCACGGCTTTCTCGGGCCCAACGGGTCGGGGAAGTCCACGGCCATCCGGGTGCTGCTGGGCCTGCTGCGTGCCGACTCCGGCGCCGCCCAGCTGCTCGGCCGCGATCCCTGGCGCGACGCGGTGGAGCTGCACCGGCGGGTGGCCTACGTCCCCGGTGACGTCACGCTGTGGCGCAACCTCTCGGGCGGCGAGGTGATCGATCTGTACGGGCGGCTGCGCGGCGGGCTGGACGACGCCCGCCGCGCCGACCTGGTGGACCGGTTCGAACTCGACCCGACGAAGAAGGGGCGCACGTACTCCAAGGGCAACCGGCAGAAAGTCGCGCTGGTCGCCGCGTTCGCCTCCGATGTGGACCTGCTGATCCTGGACGAGCCGACCAGCGGACTGGACCCGCTGATGGAGGAGGTCTTCCAGAGCTGCGTCGCCGAGGAGCGCGGGCGCGGGCGCACGGTCCTGCTCTCCAGCCACATCCTCAGCGAGGTCGAGTCGCTCTGCGACCGGGTCAGCATCATCCGCCAGGGCCGGACGGTGGAGACGGGGTCACTGGCCGGGATGCGCCATCTGACGCGTACGAACATCAAGGCCGAGCTGGCCGGTGAGCCCGAGGGGCTGGCGGGCCTCCCCGGGGTGCACGACCTGGACGTGCGGGGGCGCGAGGTCTCGCTCCAGGTCGACACGGACAAGCTGGACACGGTCCTGAGATCGCTCACCGCGTCCGGGGTGCGTTCGCTGACCAGCACCCCGCCCACGCTGGAGGAGCTGTTCCTGCGGCACTACACGGCGGATACGGGGACCGCGGCGGACGCGGGGGCCGGACCGGGTGCGGAGGCCGGGACGGGGGTGGTGGCGCGATGACCGCCGTGGCCACGCCCGCCCCGGCCGGCACCGGGCGCCGGACCGGGACCGGCACCGGACAGCTCGCGGGGACCCGGGCCCTGCTGAGGCTCGCCCTGCGGCGCGACCGGATCATCATGCCGCTCTGGGTGCTCGTGCTCGGCGGCTCGTTCTCCTCCGTCGGCAAGTCCATCTCCTCGCTCTACGGCACCGGGGCCCAGCGCGCCGACCTCGCCGCCTCGATGAACGGCAACAGCTCCCTGCGCGCGATGTACGGGCCGGTGTTCAGCGACTCCGTCGGCGGGCTCGTCAGCTGGCGCATGATCGCCTTCGGCGCCGCGCTGGCCTCGGTGATGAGCCTGGTGGTCGTCGTGCGGCACACCCGCGAGGAGGAGGAGACCGGCCGTCAGGAGATGCTCTCCTCGGCCATGGTGGGACGCCGCGCCCCGCTGACCGCCGCGCTGCTCGCCGCCGTGACCGCCAATGCCGCGCTGGCCCTGGTGATCATGGCCGGGATGGCCGGGTCGGGGGCGGGCGGGGCCGGGGCGGTGGCGATAGCGCTGGCCGTCGCCGGGGTCGGTGTGCTGTTCGCCTGCACCGCCGCGATCGCCGCCCAGTTCACCGAGAGCGCCCGGCTCGCGAAGGGGCTGACCGCCGCGGTGGTCGGTGCCGCGTTCGTCCTGAAGGCGGCGGGCGATTCCGCGACGGACGACGGTTCGTCCGTGTTCACCTGGCTCTCCCCGATCGGCTGGGCGGAAAACGTCAGACCGTACGCGGACGAGCGGTGGTGGGTGCTCCTGGTGATCGCCGGCGCGGTGACGGTGCAGTGCGCCGCGGCGTACGCACTGGCCGGGCGGCGCGATGTCGGCATGAGCTTCCTGGCGACGCGGCCGGGCCCGGCCCGGGGCCGGATCTCCACCGCATTCGGCCTCGCCCTGCGGCTCCAGCGCGGTGCGCTGCTGGGGTGGACGGTGGCGTTCGCCGCGGTCGGTACCGTCTTCGGCGGGCTGACGGGCGGAGCGGCCGATCTCGTGGGGGACAACGAGAAGACCAGGGAGATCTTCGAGCGGATGGGCGGCCAGGCCGGTCTGACCGACGCGTTCCTCGCCTCGATGGTCTCCGTGCTCGGCACGGTGGCGGCGCTGTACATCGTCTCCTCGGTGCTGCGGCTGCACAACGAGGAGACCGCCGGACGTGCCGAACCGGTGCTGGCCGGCGGGGTCGGCCGGATCGGCTGGGCGGCCGGTCATCTGTTCATCGCCTTCGGCGGCGCGGCCCTGATCATGGCGGCCGGCGGCCTCGGCCTCGCCGCCGGGTACGGGCACGATCTGCCCGCCGTGCTCGGCGCCGCACTGATACAACTGCCCGCCGTCTGGCTGCTGGGCGGGGTGACGGTGCTGCTCTACGGGGCGCTGCCGAAGGCTGCCGCGGCCGCCTGGGGGCTGGTGGGGATCTGTCTGGCGCTGGGCTGGATAGGCCCGGCCCTGGATCTGCCGCAGCCGGTGATGGACCTGTCGCCGTTCACGCACCTGCCGAAGCTGCCGGGGGCGGAGCTGGTGTGGGGTGCGGTGGCCCTGCTCACCGTGCTCGCGCTCGCCCTCACGGCCGGCGGTCTGGCCGCGCTGCGGCGGCGCGACATGCTGAACTGAGCGGGACGGCCCGCAACCACGCGTGGCCCGGTGGGCGTCACCGCCCATATGGATGACCGCAGGGAAGCCCTCCACGGAGTCACCGGATTCGCCGTGGCCGCAGCCGGGGCAGCCGCGGGGATGTCCGTCTGGGCGCCGTACGCGCGGCGGGGCATCCTGGGCGGCTTCGAGGGCGAGGCCGAGTGGGACATCCTCTGGCAGGGCCTGCCGGTCATGGCGCTGGGCGGCGTCGCGGCCGCGCTGGGCACGCTGTGCCTGGTACGGGGGAGATGGCGGCGGGCCCTCGCGTTCGGAGCGCTCCTCACGGCACTGGCAGTCGTCGGGGTCACGTTCCAGGTGCTCGAAGGACCGCCCTCGCCCTGCGGCAATTCGCCCTGCTGAGACCCACCGGGGCCGCCGCCCCGCCCGGAAGCCGCCCAGACCTGCCGCCGTCCGCCGCCCCGCAGCCCCGCAGCCCGCCGTGAAATGCCAGGGACCGGCGGGGCTGCCGAACGCTGAGCCGGTTCCGGGCCGAGCTGAGCCGGTTCCGGGCCGAGCCGCCGCTCACAGCTCGACGCGCAGCTCCTTCACACCCCGGATGACGTACCCCGGGTTCCACTCCGGCTCCCCGGCCAGCCGCATGCCCGGCGCCTTGCGCAGCAACTCCCCGAAGGAAGCTGCCAGTTCCACCCGGGCCAGTGGGGCGCCCAGACAGAAGTGGATGCCGGCGCCGAAGGTGATGTGCGGGTTCTCCTGCCGGGCGAGGTCCAGCGTGTCCGGGTCGGGGAAACGGGCCGGGTCGCGGTTGGCCGAGCCGAAGAGCAACGCCACCTCGCAACCGCGCGGGATGACCGTGCCGCCGATCTCGATGTCGTCGAGGACCCAGCGCTCGAACATCTGGAGCGGGGTGTCGTAGCGCATCAGCTCCTCGATCGCGGACGGCAGCAGCCCGTGGTCGGCCCGCAGCGCGGCCAGCTGCTCGGGGTGGCGCAGCAGGGTCCACCAGCCGTTCACCGTGGTGTTGACGGTCGCCTCGTGTCCCGCGTTCAGCAGCAGCACACAGGTGGAGACCATCTCCTGCTCGGTCAGCCGCTCGCCCTCGTCGTGGGCGGCGATGAGCGCGGAGATCAGATCCGTACCCGGGTCGCCGCGCCGCTGGGCGATCAGTCCGCGCAGGTACGCGGAGAAGTCGACCGAGGCACGCACGGCGGCGCGGGCGGTCTCCTCGGACGGGTTCAGCTCGTACATTCCGCAGATCGCCGCCGACCAGGGCCGCAGCGGGGCGCGGTCGGACTCCGGGATGCCGAGCATCTCCGCGATCACGGCGACGGGCAGCGGCTCGGCCACCGCCGTGAGCAGGTCGCCCCCGCCCTGCGCGACGAAGTCGTCGACGAGCCCGGCGGCCAGCCGCCGTACCGTCGGCGCGAGCTGCTCGACGGTGCGCGGGGTGAACGCCTTGGAGACCAGCCGCCGGATCCGGGTGTGGTCCGGGGGCTCCAGGTCCAGCAGCCCCTGCCCGTTGAGCGTCTCGAACGGCTCGTGCTCGGCGGGCGGCGCGGTCCGGCCGAACTCCTCGTGCGTGAACCGGTGCAGATACGTCCGCCCCAGCCGGCGGTCGCGAAGCAGCGCGGACACATCGGCGTGGTGCGGGACGAGCCACTGGTCGGTGGGCTCGAAGTAGTGCGCCCGGCCGGTGGCGCGCAGCTCGGCGTAGGCGGGATACGGGTCGGCGACGAACGCCGCCGACCACGGGTCGAAGGGGGCGGCGGAGCCGGAGGCGGCACGCGGGGGCTGGTTCATGAACCGACGCTAACCGGCCACCCGCCACCGGACCAGCCCCCACCTGCCGGAACCCCGCCAGGCCCGGTCCGCCCCGCCCCGCCCGCGCTGGCCCGGCCCGCGTATCAGGCCGGTGTGACCAGCCGGGCCTCGTAGGCGAAGACGGCCGCCTGGGTGCGGTCGCGCAGGCCCAGCTTGACCAGGATGCGGCTCACATGGGTCTTGATCGTGGACTCCGCGACCACCAGGTGCGAGGCGATCTCCCCGTTCGACAGGCCCTGGGCGATGAGCACCAGCACCTCCGTCTCGCGCTCGGTGAGGTCACCGATCCGGGCGAGTGCGGGCGGGCGCGGGGCGGCCGCGAGCTTGGAGAACTCGTTGATCAGCCGCTTGGTGACGGTGGGGGCGAGCAGCGCCTCACCGGAGGCCACCACCCTTACACCGTCCGCGAGTTGCCGGGCCGAGGCGTCCTTGAGGAGGAAGCCCGAGGCGCCGGCGCGCAGCGCCTGGTAGACGTACTCGTCGAGGTCGAAGGTGGTCAGCACCAGTACTTTCGCGTCCCGGTCGGCGGCGACGATCTCACGGGTCGCCTCGATCCCGTTCAGCTCCGGCATCCGGATGTCCATCAGCACCACGTCGGGGCGGAGGGCGGCGACCTGCGAGACCGCCTCGCGGCCGTTGACCGCCTCGCCCACCACCTCGATGCCCGGCATCGCGTTGAGCAGCACCGAGAACCCCTCGCGGACCATCATCTGGTCGTCGACGATCAGTACGCGGATCGTCGCGTCCGGGGCAGTCGTCATGCCTGCTCCACAGGGGTGTCGGAGGGGGTGTGCTGGACGGGGATGAAGGCGGTGACCTCGTAACCGCCGTCCGAGGCCGTCTCGGCGGTCATCTCACCGTTCAGCATCCCGACCCGCTCCCGCATCCCGGTGATCCCGTGCCCGGCCCCCGGCGAGGGTTTCACCGGGCCGGTCGGCGGGCCGTTGACGACGCGCAGTCCGAGGCCGCCCAGCACATAGCCGATCTCGACCTCGGCGGCGGCGCCCGGCGCGTGCCGCAGGGTGTTGCTGAGGGCCTCCTGGATGATCCGGTACGCCGACAGCTCGACGCCCTGCGGCAGTTCGCGCACCGCGCCGGTCACCGTCTTGCGCGTCGCCAGGCCCGCCTCGCCGACGTTGGCGAGGAGACGGTCCAGCTCGGCCAGGGTGGGCTGGGGCGCGTCCGGCGCCTCGTAGCCCTCTGCGCGTACGACGCCGAGCACCCGGCGCAGTTCGGTGAGCGCCGCGACGGCGTTCTCCCGGATCGTGACGAAGGCCTGCTCCAGCTCGGGCGGCGGATTCTCCACCCGGTACGGGGCGGCCTCGGCCTGGATCGCGACGACCGACATGTGGTGGGCGACCACGTCGTGCAGTTCGCGGGCGATGGTGGTGCGCTCCTCAAGGAGTGTGCGGCGGTCGCGCTCGACGGCGGTGACGGTGCGCTGCACGGTGACCTCGCGCTCCGCCTCCCGGCGGACCTGCACCAGGCTCACGACGAGCAGCGCGAACGCGGAGGCCACGGCCATGGCCGCGGTGTCCGAACCGGCGCCCGCTCCGGCCACGTTCTCCACGAGCGTGCCGAGCAGCAGGGTCAGGACCCACATCCAGGCGGCGGTGCGCGGCCGGGTCCGGGCCGCGACGACGTTCAGCACGACCAGGTGGGCGAAGAAGGAGCTCGCCCCCCACGGCCCGCCCACCTCGCCGAGGACCGCGGTCACCGGGATCAGCGCCATCGACATCCAGAACGCCCCGACCGGCCTGATCAGCGTCATCGCGACGCAGAGGGCGGGCACCAGTCCGGAGAGCAGGACACCGGCGTTGCCGGTGCTGGCGAAACCCTGCATGAACGCGATCAGCGCGGCCCCCAGCACCACCGCGTGGGGGGTCCAGCCGGCACGGGCACGCAGCCGCTCCGGCAGCCGCCGGGTCAGCGGCCCGTCGGTCCGCATGGGCGGCAGCGGGCGGTAGGCGAACGCGTCATGGATCAGGTCCTGCCGCAGGCCCGCCATCGCACCCTCGGCGGCCTGGAGCTCGGGGCTTCGGGTCTTGGTCTCGGTCACGCTTCCACGGTAGGCGGCGCCGCGGGCGGGGTCGTCAGCACAGATACGGATCCTGGACCGTCCGTCGCAAGTACTACCCGGGTCCGCCCCGCCGCCCGCCGAGGGACCCGCCCGGTCCCGCCAGGGGGTTCACCAGGCCAGCTGGGCGATCTCCTCGGCCACCACGGCGCACGCGTCGGCCGCCGGATCGATCAGCGGGAAGTGCCCGACGCCGGGCAGCAGGGTCAGCCCCACCGTCTCGCCCTCCTTCGCCGCGGCGTCGACGAACGCCTCGACGACGGCCTGCGGAACCGTGAGGTCCACGGTGCCCTGCACCACGGCGGTCGCGATGCCGGTGGGCAGCAGCTGCGCCGGGTCGGCCTGCGCGCTGCGGGCGGCGAAGTCCTCGTCGGTCCCCAGGAACTGGCCGATCGCGCCGTTGCACACGTCGAGTTCGACCGCGGAGGCGAAGTCCGCGATCGGTGCGAGCGCCACCACACCGCGCAGCGCGGGCGGACGCGGCAGCCGCCACGGCGAACCCTCCGGCAGCACGTGCCGCGCGGCCGCCCACAGCGCGAGCTGCCCGCCCGCCGAGTGCCCCGTCACGACGATCCGCCGGGCGTCGGCCGAGGGCAGCTCCCGCGCCAGCAGCACCGGCAGCGCGTCCATCGCCGCCGCGACGTCGTCGAAGGTCTCCGGCCAGCGGCCGGCGACCGGCCCCGAGCCGCGCTGCTGCGGGATCTCGCTGCCGCGCCGGTACTCGACGCTGGCGACGGCGAAACCGCGCCGGGCCAGGAAGCCCGCGAACGGGGACAGGTGGAGCCGGTCGTACGGGGCCCGCCACGCCCCGCCGTGCAGGACGACCACGACAGGCGCGCCGGTGCGCCCGTCGTGCGGGGCGTAGAAGTCGATGGTCTGGTCCGGGTGGCTGCCGTAGGCGGCGGAGGCATCGGGGGCGAGCACCGGATGCGAGAACGCGGACTCGGTCTCGGCTGCGTCCTGATCACGCGCGGCAGAATCCGACATGCTGCTCCAACCGTCCCTGACAATGCCCAACTGGGCTGACCTGCGGGGACGGTATCAGTACGGAGGCGCTCCCTGCCGCCGGTGGTGGGGCGGGAACGGAATCGCGGGAGGCACTCCCTGTCACGGTGGCGGTCACCGCCGCCGCCCGCCCCGCGACGGGGCAAAACCCGTCCGGCGACCGGGGCGAGCCGGTCGCCGGACTGACCCGGGAGCCTACGCCACCGGGGCGGGAGAACCGTCCAACACGTCCGCGAGCAGCCGCGCCGCGCGTTCCGCGTCCGCGAATCCCACGTACAGCGGGGTGAATCCGAACCGCAGCACGTCGGGGCGGCGCAGGTCCCCGACGACTCCGCGCTCGATCAGCGCGGCCATCACAGGTTCGGCGTCCTCGCACCGCAGCGCGACCTGGCTGCCGCGTTCGGCGTGGGCGGCCGGGGTGACCGAGGTGACGCGCCCCTCGGGGACGTACGCCGCGACGCACTCCAGGAAGAAGTCCGTCAGTGCCAGGGACTTGGCCCGGACCGCCTCGACCCCGACCCCGTCCCACACGTCGAGGGACGACTCCAGGGCCAGCATGGACAGGATGTCGGGGGTCCCGACCCGGCCCCGTACGGCGCCTTCGGCGGGCTCGTAGCCGGGGGTCATCGCGAACGGGTCGGCGTGCGAGGTCCACCCCGGCAGGGGCGAGTCGAACACCGCCTGATGGCGGGCCGCGACGTACAGGTACGCGGGCGAACCGGGCCCGCCGTTGAGGTACTTGTACGTGCAGCCGACCGCCAGGTCCACCCCGTGCCGGTCCAGGTCCACGGGCAGGGCGCCCGCGCTGTGGCACAGGTCCCAGATCGCGATCGCGCCCGCCGCGTGCACGGCGGCGGTGAGCGCGGGCAGGTCGTGGAGCCTGCCGCTGCGGTAGTCGACGTGGTTGAGCAGGACGGCCGCGGTGCGCGGGCCGAGGGCGGCCGTCACGTCGCCGGGGGCGACCGGGACGATCCGGTGACCGGTCATCCGGGCGGCGGACGCGGCGATGTAGCCGTCGGTGGGGAAGGTGTTCGCGTCGACCAGGATCTCGTCGCGGCCCTCCGGCGCCAGCCGGGTCGCGGCGACGACGGCCTTGAAGACGTTGACGCTGGTGGAGTCCCCGACGACGATCTGGCCGGCGGTGGCCCCGACGATCGGGGCGATCCGGTCACCGATCCGCTCCGGCGCGGTCCACCAGCCGCTCTCGCCCCAGGACCGGATGCGCAGCGCGCCCCACTCGCGGGTGAGGACCTCCTGCAGCCGGGCGGGCACGTGCCGGGGCAGCGCGCCCAGCGAGTTGCCGTCCAGGTAGACGGTGTCGTCGAGCGTGAAAAGCTCGCGCAGCGGGGCCAGTTCGTCGGCGGTGTCGAGCGCCCGTGCGCGCTCCTGGAGGTCAGACATGGCTGCGGGCCGTCCAGAGCTCGGGGAAGACGTTCTTGGTGGCGCGCTTCTCCAGCCAGGCGACGCCGGCCGAACCGCCGGTCCCGGTCTTGGAGCCCATGGCCCGCCGGGTGGCGACGAGGTGGTCGTTGCGCCATCGCCAGACCAGCTCACCGACATCCGTGAGCGCCTCACCGAGCCTGACCAGCTCGTCGTTCTGGTCGGGGCTGGCGTAGATCTCCGCCCAGACGGCCTCGACCTCGGGCGACGGCTCGTACTTCTGGCTGAGGTCGCGGCCGAGCACGGCCTGCGGGACGGCGTGGCCGCGCCGGGCCAGGAGCGCGAGGGTCTCGTCGTACAGCCCCGGCTCACCGAGCGCCTTCTCCAGCTCGGCGTGCACGCGGGGCGCACCCCGGTGCGGCACGAGCATGGACGCGGACTTGTCGCCGAGCAGGAACTCCATCCGCCGGTACATCGCGGACTGGAAGCCGGAGCCCTCGCCGAGGGCGGACCGGTAGGAGTTGAACTGGGCGGGGGTGAGCTGGGCGAGCGGTGTCCAGGAGGCGTTCAGCGCCTCCAGCTCGCGCACGGACCGCTTCAGCGCGTCCCGGGCGACGGGAATCCGGTCCTCGCGCAGGGCGTGCGCGGCGGTCTCCCACTCATGGACGATGACGGTGAACCACAGCTCCATGACCTGGGTGGTGACCAGGAAGACCATCTCGCCCGGGTCGTCGGAGCGAAGGTGCTGGAGGTGGGTCAGGACATCCGCCTGGACATAGTCCTCGTACGGAGTCGTTCCCGCGAAGTCGAGGTGCGGGGTCTGCGCACCGGTGGCTTCGGGGTCGGGGTGAATCGTCGACATCGCTGTCTCCTCGACACGAGCTTCCGGGTAGCGGTCCGCCCCTTCCGTGAGGTGATGGAGCTCCGGTCCCCTGTTCGCATCCTAAACGGCACCCCGGGGAACGCGCAGACCCCGCGGACGCCGATGCGTCCGCGGGGCCGGTGGGGCGGGTGCTGTATAGGGTCTTTCGTTTGGATCAGGCCGGATCAGGGAGCGGTGTCCGGTGCGTGCGGCTGCAAGGCGGAGGAGGGAGTAAATGCGGAGCATTGGCGACCGACGACAACGCCGCAGATGTGCGTGCCGGACACCGCGAGCCCGGCATGATCCAAACGAGAGGCCCTAGCCGAGGGTCTCGGCCGCGGTCGGGGAGGAGTCGCGGAGGAACGCCGAGCAGCGCTCGTACTCCTCCTTCTCGTCGATCGCCCGCGCGGCACGCGCCAGGGCGTGCAGGGCGCGCAGGAAACCTCGGTTCGGCTCGTGCTCGAACGGCACGGGGCCGTGGCCCTTCCAGCCGGCCCGGCGCAGTGCGTCCAGGCCGCGGTGGTAGCCGGTACGGGCGTACGCGTACGACTCGATGACCCGGCCGCCCTCGAACGCCTCGTCGGCGAGCTGCGCCCAGGCCAGGGAGGAGGTCGGGTACTTCGCGGCGACCTCGGCGGGCGCCACGTCGGCGGCGAGCAGTTCGCGCGGTCCCGGTTCGTCGGGCAGATGGGTCGGGGCGGGGCCCCCGAGCAGGTTCTCGTGGATCGACATGGTCCAAGTGTGCCTGTCACCGGCGCCGCCGGTGCACAAACGGCGGGCGCCGGGGCGCGGGACGCCCGCCTGAGGACCCGAAAGCGTGCGCTCCGGCCCCTCAGGCCTCTTCCGCCCGGCGTGCCGCTTCCGGGGCCGGTTCCAGCGGCGGGGCGGCGACACCGCAGTTCACCGTGCACTCGGGGCGTGCGGTGTCCTGTACGGCCGCGTGGGGCGTGCGGACGGTCGCCCAGGCGATCGCGGCGCCCACCACGAGCAGCCCGGCGCACATCGGCATGGCCCGCCGGAAGGTCGCGGCGAACTCCCCCGCGTCCCGGTAGGCCTCGGGCCCCATCCCGGCGAGCAGCGGCAGCGCGGCCACCGCGATCAGCCCGGCGGCGCGGGCCGCGGCGTTGTTGATCCCGCTGGCGAGACCGGCCCGGCCGGTGTCCACGGAGGCCAGGACGGTCGCGGTGAGCGGGGCCACCACGGTGACCAGGCCGACGCCGAGGACGGCGACCGCCGGGAGTACGTCGGTGAGGTACCCGGAGACGGTGCTCGACCCCGGCCCCACGCGCAGCATCAGCAGCATGCCGGTGGCGGCGATCAGCGGGCCGACGGTGAGCGGGATGCGGGGGCCGATGCGCTGGCCCAGCTCGCCGGACCTGGCGGAGAACAGCAGCATCAGGACGGTCGTCGGCAGCAGTGCGGTGCCCGCGCCGAGCGCCGAGTACCCGGCCACGACCTGGAGCTGGATCGCGGAGAGGAAGAAGTAGCCGCCGAGCGCCGCGTACACGCAGAGGGTGACGATGTTGACGGTGGTGAACTGCCGGGACGCGAACACCGACGGCGGCAGCATGGGGTGCGCGCGGCGCCGCTCGACCTGGACGAACACGGCGCCGAGCAGCACCCCGCCGACCGCCGCCCCGATCACCAGCGGGGAGGCGCCCCTCCCCGGCGCCTCGATCAGCGCGTACGTGACCAGCGCGAGGGCGAACGCGCCGAGCGCCGCCCCGAGCACGTCGAAGCGGCCGCGCGCGTACGGGTCGCGGGACTCCGGCACGTGGCGCAGCGCGATGGGCACGCAGACGGCGGCGAGCGGCAGGTTGAGCAGGAACACCCACCGCCAGCCCGGCCCGTCGACGAGCCAGCCGCCCACGAACGGCCCGACTGCGGCCCCGACCCCGCCGAACCCGGACCACAGCCCGACCGCGCGGGCCCGGTCGTCCGGGTGGAAGCTCGCCTGGATCAGTGCCAGCGACCCGGGGGTGAGGAGCGCCCCGCCGACGCCCTGGAGGGCGCGGGCGGCGATGAGGACGAAGGCGTTGGGCGCGATGCCGCAGAGCAGCGAGGCAAGGGCGAACCACACGACCCCGATGACGAAGACCCGCCGCCGCCCGTACCGGTCCCCGAGCGCACCGCCGAGCAGGATCAGCCCGGCGAGCGTCAGCATGTACGCGTTGACGGTCCACTGGAGCGCGGCCAGGTCGGTGCCGAGGTCCTCACCGATTCGGGGCAGGGCGACGTTGATGACGGTGGAGTCGAGCATGGCCATGCTCGACCCGAGCACGGTCGTGAGGACCACCCAGCGCCCGACGGCGGAGGCAACCCGGATCCCGGGCCCGTCCGCCTCTGACTTCTCCATGCCCCCAGCATCGACGCCACCGCCCCAAGAGGCCACCGGAAAACTCAAGCCCAGCCGCCCAGTTCCAGCCCCTCCGGCGATTGAGGAGCGGGGGCCCGGCGCCGGCGCCCCGAACGCGGCCCGCGCCCCACCCCGCCCCGCCGCTACGCGCCGGCGACCCGTACCGCCGCCACCCCCCGGATCAACGCGTCCACCCCCGCCTCCACCTTGCTCCGCGCGCACCCCACGTTCAGCCGTACGAAGCCCTCCGCGCCGTACACGCTCCCCGGCATCACCGCGACCCGCTCCCGCTCGATCAGCACCCGCTGGAGCGCCTCGTCGTCCTGGACGCCCGCCTTCCGCAGGTCGATCCAGGCCAGGTAACCGGCCTGCGGCGGCTCCCACCCCAGCTCCGGGAAGGCCGCGTTCAGGCGTTCCGCGACGAAGTCCAGGTTCCCGGTGACGTACGCGCGGACCGCGTCCAGCCACGCCCCGCCCTCCCGGTACGCCGCGATGTGCGCGGTCAGCGAGAGCACCGCCGGCGAGGCGAGCCCCTCCGCGGTCTGCATCCGGCGCAGGAACTCCGTCCGGTCCTCCGGCCGGCCGATGAGCCCGTAGGACCCCGTCAGCGCCGGGAAGTTGAACGACTTCGACGCGGACGTGATGACCGCCCAGCGCCCGTCCCCCGCCACCCGCGTCCACGGCACGTGCCGACGCCCGCCGTGCACGAAGTCCGCGTGGATCTCGTCGCTGATCACCGCCGCCCCGTGCCGCGCGGCGAGCGAGGCCATCCCCGCGAGCTCGGACTCCGTCCACACCCGCCCGGTGGGGTTGTGCGGCGAGCAGAGCAGCAGGACCTTGCTGTCCGCACGGGCGAGCTCCCGCTCCAGCGCCTCCGGGTCCCCCAGCGGCACCCCCCGCAGCTCCCGCCCGAGCCCGGTGATCGCCTTGCGGAAACCGTCGTACGTGGGGGTGTGGACGACGACGCCGTCCCCTTCCGACGTCCACATCTGGAGCAGCTGCGACAGCTGGCTGAGCACGGACGGCGCGTACACCAGGCCGCTGGTGTCGATCACGGTGTCGTAGCGGGTCTCGTACCAGTGGGCGATCGCCGAGCTGAAGTCGTCCTGCTGCCAGTCGGTGTACCCGAACACCCCGTGGTCGATACGGGCCCGCAGGGCGGCCAGCACCTCGGGGGCCGTCGCGAAGTCCATGTCCGAGATGGTGAACGGCAGCAGCCCGTCCACCCCGAACCGGTCGGCCACCCCGTCCCACTGGACGCACCAGGTGCCGCGGCGGTCGATGACGGTGTCGAAGTCGTAGGACGTGCTCACAGCTGTTTCCTCGGATCGTCGTTCCTGCCGGGTGCGGACATGCCGTGGGCCCGGCACCCCAAGGGATGCCGGGCCCACGCACACAGCCGTACGGGACTACTTCAGCTTGGTGCCGGTGGACCGCAGGTTGGCGCAGGCCTCCGTGACGCGCTTGGCCATGCCCGCCTCGGCGGCCTTGCCCCAGGTGCGCGGGTCGTAGGTCTTCTTGTTGCCGACCTCGCCGTCGACCTTCAGGACGCCGTCGTAGTTGCGGAACATGTGGTCCGCGACCGGGCGGGTGAAGGCGTACTGGGTGTCGGTGTCGAGGTTCATCTTCACGACGCCGTTCTCCAGCGCGGTGGCGATCTCCTCGGCGGTGGAGCCCGAGCCGCCGTGGAAGACGAAGTCGAACGGCTGGCTGCCGGCCGGCTTGCCGTACTTGGCGGAGACACCCACCTGGAGGTCCTTCAGGAGCTCGGGGCGGAGCACGACGTTGCCCGGCTTGTAGACGCCGTGCACGTTGCCGAAGGACGCGGCCAGCAGGTAGCGGCCCTTCTCGCCCAGACCGAGCGCCTCGGCGGTACGCAGCGCGTCGTCGACGGTCGTGTACAGCTCGTCGTTGATCTCGTGCGTGACGCCGTCCTCCTCACCGCCGGTCGGGGTGATCTCGACCTCAAGGATGATCTTGGCGGCGGCGGCCTTGGCCAGCAGCTCCTGGCCGATGGAGAGGTTGTCGGCCAGCGTCTCGGCCGAACCGTCCCACATGTGCGACTGGAACAGCGGGTTCAGACCCTTGGCGACGCGCTCCGCGGAGACCTCGATCAGCGGACGGACGTACGTGTCCAGCTTGTCCTTGGGGCAGTGGTCGGTGTGCAGCGCGACCGTGATGTCGTACTTGGCGGCGACGATGTGCGCGAACTCGGCCAGGGCGACGGCGCCCGTGACCATGTCCTTGTTGTACTGGCCGCCCAGGAACTCCGCCCCACCGGTGGACATCTGGATGATGCCGTCGCTCTCGGCCTCCGCGAAACCGCGCAGCGCAGCGTGCAGGGTCTGGGTCGAGGTCACGTTGATGGCCGGGTAGGCGAACTTGCCTGCCTTCGCCCGGTCGAGCATCTCGGCGTAGACCTCGGGGGTTGCGATGGGCATCTGTCCGCTCCTTGGGATGTGCGGGTGTGCGTTGCTGGTTCCCTGACCTGGGGGCGACGTCATCGTCGCCCCCATCTTCCCAGACTCTGGGTTCGGCTCCACCCGGCGGATCCCCCCGTATTCGGGGCCACTCCGAAGCGGGCACACGACGAGGGCGGCCTGTTTCACGTGAAACAGGCCGCCCTCGCGAAAAACCGCAGGTCAGGACAGGTCGAGGTCCGCGACCGAGTACACGTGGACGTACGGGAGGCCCGCCTCGGCAA
Source organism: Streptomyces sp. NPDC048462 (assembly GCF_043200175.1). NCBI lineage: Bacteria > Bacillati > Actinomycetota > Actinomycetes > Kitasatosporales > Streptomycetaceae > Streptomyces > Streptomyces sp. NPDC048462. The sequence goes on along the minus strand of NZ_JBICXG010000012.1, from coordinate 165,194 downwards.
CGGCCGGAGCCGCACCGCGCTCCACGATCACGGCGACGGCGACGACCTCGCCGCCCGCCTCGCGCACCGCCTCGACGGCGGTCAGCGGCGAGCCGCCCGTCGTCGAGGTGTCCTCGACCACCAGACAGCGGCGGCCCTTGACCTCGGCGCCCTCGATCCGGCGCTGCATCCCGTGCGCCTTCTGCGCCTTGCGGACGACGAACGCGTCCAGCTCCTGGCCGCGGGCGGCCGAGGCGTGCAGCATCGAGGTGGCGACCGGGTCGGCGCCCAGCGTCAGCCCGCCCACGCAGTCGTAGTCCAGCTCCGCCGTCGCGTCGAGCATGACCTGGCCGACCATCGGAGCAGCCTTGCCGTCCAGCGTGATGCGGCGGAGGTCGATGTACCAGTCGGCCTCCAGGCCGGAGGAGAGCGTCACCTTGCCGTGCACGACGGCCTTGTCCTTGATCTGCTGCAGCAGCTCAGCGCGTACGTCTGTCATGGCTACGAGGATAAGGCGCCCACCGGTGGCCCGTGCCCGGCGCCCGCCCCACGGCCGTGCCCGGCACCCATGCCGCCGGGCTCAGAGCCTGCGCCAGCTCCACGTCGCCGCGATCTCCAGCGGATCGATCGGGGTGACGTAGCGGGGCGCGGTGTTCAGCCCGTTCGGCGGGCCCGACTGCGGTTCCACACAGACCGCCTCGGCCTGCTCGTCGTAGACCACGACCCACTCGGACCGGCTCTTCACGGTCAGCTCCAGCTGCTGCGGCCAGGTGAGGGTGACGTCGACGCCGTCGGGCATCCCGAAGGCGTCGTCCCAGGGGCCGTCCAGCGGCGGGATGCGGCGGCCGGTCGGCAGATGGTCCTCGCCCCGCTCCTCCTGCCAGGCCGCGTCGAAGGCGAGCGCGACGTCCTCGCCGCCGAGGTTGCGCCGGAACCAGGGGTGCCAGCCGGCCTGCGCCGGAAAGGAGTCCCCGTACGTCTCGATGCCGAACGCCAACGTGAGGGATTCCTCGGTCAGTTCGAAGGTCTGCGACACCCGGCCCGGGTACGGCCACGGCTCGGCCAGGTCGTAGTGGAACGAGGCCTGCGTACCGGTATCCCGGTCGGTCTGCCAGGCCGTGTCACGGCCCGTGCCGTGAATGGCGTGCGGCGGAGCGGTCAGCGGCATCTGGTGCAGGACACCGCCGTTGCGGAACCGGCCGTTCTCCGTGCGCCCGCACCACGGCACCATCGGGAAGCAGCCGTACCGCTCCCCCTGCCGCAACAGTTCGGTACCGCCGATCCGCAGGCTGCTGATACGGCAGCCGTTGGCGGGGCTCACGGTCAACTCTGTGTCGCCGGCGGACAGCCGGACGTCCTTCTCGCTGCTGCTCACACGAGGACACTACTGGCGCTGCTACCTCCGGCGCCGTAGCGCCCGGCCCACCACCACGGCGGAGGCCAGGGCGAGCGCGGCCGCCGGGGCCACCCAGCGGAGCGTGGCGCCCGCGCCGCCCGAGCCGGGCGCGGGCACGGGTGCGTACCGGCCGCGCGGCGGGGCGTGGTCGACCTCTTCGGCACTGCGCCCGATCATGGTGCGCCGGGCATGCGCGGCCTCGGCCGGGGGCCCGTCCGGAACCGTGAACTCGATGCCCGCCACCGCGTCCAGCGAGGACGGCGGCACCGGGGCGTCGAAGACCGGGGCCCCGTCCGGCTGCGGCTCACCGCCCGGTGCCTCGTCGGCGGCGGCGTCATGCGTGGTCGGGGCCTCCGCGACACCGGTGTCGTCCGCCTCCTCGGCGGCCTCCTCGATGGCCTTCTCCACCGCTTCCCCGACGGACCGCTCCTCGGCGCCCGCCACGGACCCGGCCACGGATTCGTCCTCGACGGACTGCTCGGGCCGCTCCTCGGAACCGGCCCCGTGCGCGGCGAGCGCCTCCGTCACCAGCTGCTGCGCGAACCGGTCCAGCAGCCGGTGGGCCGCGGCGAGTGCTGCCGCCGCCTCCAGCTCAGCCAGGCGGCCGTCGCCGCTGACCGTGCCCTCGAAGGCGATCGCCGTACCGCCGTCCCGTTCGCTCAGCCGGACGGCCAGGGCCAGCTTCACCGAGCCGGTGCCGCGCGCCTCCACACCCTCGCCCGCCACCGAGACGGTGTACGCGGGGGCCTCAGCCGGGCCGTCCGCGGCCGGGCCGCCGTCCGCCGGCGCGGTGATCCGCAGCGCGCCCCGGTAGGTGATGGTGTGGCCGCCGACCCGCACCTTGAGCCGGCCGGCCAGCGGGCCCGCGGACGCCTCGGCGTCCTGCTGAAGCCCCGGCACGCAGCGCGCGACCCGGGCAGGGTCGCCCAGCGCCCGACGAAGGACGGGGACCGGAACCGGAACGAACACCTCATGCTCCATGGAAACCGAGCCTACTCAGCCCCGGCCGTCACGTCAGCGCTTCGCCCCTCCGGAACCCCTCACGCCCCCCGCGAGCCTCGGGCCCGTCCCCCGCTCCGGCCCGCCTCCGGCCGGCCCCGCTCACGGCTCGTCCCAGTACCTCGGGTGCACCAGGGTCGAGGGGGCCAGCCCCGGCAGCCGGCCGGACTCCGCCCGCCGCCCCGCCTCCCGTAGCGCCGCTTCCGTCAGGGACCTCAGCTCCGGCGCCTCCGGATCCAGGCCCAGCGCCGGGGCCCGGCCGAGCCCGGCGAGCACGAAGCCCCAGCCGCCCACCTGGGTGCCGCCGCCCGTCGCCCGGTCCGGGCCCGCGTCGAAACCGGCGTAGCGGCCGCTGATCCGGTAGGGGCGGGTGTGCAGCCCCGCCGCCCGCATGGACGCCTCGACCGTCCAGTAGGTGTGCGGCCGGCCGCACGGCGGCCCGCCGTGCACCACCAGCCGCCCGCCCGGCGCGAGGGCCTCGGAGACCAGGCCGTAGAACTCCGCCGAGTAGAGCTTCGTACTGGCCGAGATCCCCGGGTCGGGCAGGTCCGAGATCACCGCGTCGTAGCGCCCGTGCGCCGCCCGCAACCAGGTGAACGCGTCCCCGGTGACGGCCGTCAGCCGGGGGTCCCGGTACGCGTGCGCGTTCAGCGCGGAGAGCGCCCGGTCCGTACGGGCCAACCGGGTGACGGCCGGGTCCAGCTCCACCAGCGTGACGCTCCGTACCCCGGGGTAGCGCAGCACCTCGCGGGCCGCCAGACCGTCGCCGCCGCCCAGGATCAGCACCCGCGCGTGCGGCCCGTTCATCACCGGGTGCACCAGCGCCTCGTGGTAGCGGTACTCGTCGCGCGAGCTGACCCGCAGCCGCCCGTCCAGGTAGAGGTCCAGGGAGCTGCGGCCCGCGCCGGTCAGCACCACCTCCTGGACGTCGGTCTGCATCGCGACCCGCACCTGGTCCCCGTACACCGCGCGCCTCGCCGCCCGCTCGAAGTCGTCGGCCAGCACCGCGACCGTGGCCAGCAGGGCGATCACCATCACGTTGACCACGATGAGCAGCCACCGGGACCGGCAGCTGAGGTCCCGCCGGAACACCCACATCACCAGCGCCCCGCCCGCCGCCGCGTTGACCGCGCCGGTGAGCAGCGCCCCGGTGAGCTGCCCGAGCATCGGCAGCAGCAGGAACGGGAACGCCAGCCCGCCGACCAGCGCACCCACGTAGTCCGCGGCGAACAGATCGGCGACGGCCCCGCCCGCGTCCTGCCGGTCGACGCGCTGGATCAGCGTCATCAGCAGCGGGATCTCCGCACCGATCAGCACCCCGATCGCCAGCGAGAAGCCGACCAGGGCGTACCGCGACTCCCCGATCCAGGCAAACGTCGCGTAGAGCACCAGCGCGGAGGAGCCGCCGACCAGGGCGAGCGCCGCCTCGATCAGACCGAAGCCGACCGCGGCCCGGCTGCATAAACGTTTCGCGAGCAACGAACCGATGCCCATGGCGAACACCATCACCGAGAGCACGACGGATGCCTGGGTGACGGAGTCACCGATCAGATAGGAGGCGAGCGCGACCAGTTCGAGCTCGTACACCAGACCGCAGGCGGCGCAGACGAAGACCGCGGCCAGCACGAGGTAGCGGCCGGTCCTCGGCCGTACGGGAAGCCGCGCCGCGCCCCCTCGCAGCGACACCTGCTGGTCGATCATGCCGCGAACGCTACGTCACTGGAACGTCGCCGTTTGTCACCCACAAGGGTGTAAGTGGCTCAGCCGCAAGGGAGTTCGCCACCGAGTCGGTGACGGAGCCGGCCCCCGTCACACCACTGCCGCCGGCATCCGCACACCCACCCGGGTGCGCGTCACCACCAGTTGTCCCTCCTGCGGGTACGCGTGCCAGGTGCGCCAGCGCACCTGCCCCTCGGTCCGCTGGGCGAGCATGGCGGTGAAGGCGTGCGGGCTGCCCGGGAACGTCCCGGCCAGGCCGTGGGGATGGTCGGCGACGAGCGCCAGGAGCTCCTGCGCGCGCCCCGCGAACGAACCGGCGCCGAGCGTCTCGACGCGGGCCGCGAACTCGTACTCCCAGTCCCCGAGACGCTTGGAGACGCCGAGGGGCAGCGGGGTGCTGCTGCCCGGCATACAGGCGACGGTTTCGGAACAGCTGCCGTTGTCCTCCTCCAGGAGGACCTGATGGGAGGCGCCGAGCAGGCGCAACTGGAGTTGCGCACCGGCGAGATGGAGATCCAGCACGGCGAGCGCCGGGAGCGGTTCACGCCCCAGCGCCCAGGCCAGATCGGCGGCACGGGTGTCGGAATAGGCCGTATGGAGGGTCGTGAGCATGGGTCGGCTCCGCAAAACACACATGGACACATGGACAGGGGGACGCCCCCGACGTGCTGCACGTGGGAGGTGAGGAGCGCCCGATCAGGTCCAACTGGGGTCCGAGGGCTGAATGTTCTCTCCACCGAGGGAATCACGAACTAAGCCGCACTCGCAGTGTTTTTACCCAACTTGACGTGGTTTCCATCCCCTCGGGGGCCTTCCGGTTCACCTGTTCACCGACGACTCGCCGCAAGGCCCCGCAAAAAGGTGCCCGGCGGGACCCGGGGCTGTCCGGGCCGCCGCGCAGCCCCGCCCCCGATCCCGCCGGACACCTCCACCGGCACCGGGCCTTCGTACGCCCCGCCCGGCCTCGGACCAGCTGCCCCGTGTCAGCTGCCTCCGCCGCATCCGCCCCCGCCGCCACCGCACGACGAACCCCCGCCGCACGAGTGGCCGCCACCGCAGGAGTGGCCACCTGAGTGACCGCCGCCCGAGTGGCCCCCCGAGTGACCGCTGCCGCCGCCGCACGACGAGCCGCCCCCGCCGCCGCTCGCCCACCAGCTGCCGCCCGCCGCACCGCCACCGGCGCTGCCGCGCCGGCGCTTGTTCCCGGCCAGTGACTTGTTGCGCTTCGCCGTGTCCGCCATCGACGCGACGAGAACCGCCACCGCCACGACCATGAGCACGAGTACCGCACCGATCGCCAGCTCCACCGACCTCACGTCCTTCCGTCCCCCGAAGCGAGTCCCCCGCTTCGCACCGGTTCCTGCGTGGAGGGGGGATTCCCCCGCCCCCGTTCGGCCAAAGCAGACTTGAGCAACTCCAGAGCTTCCGCGCAGGATGGCGGTCATGACACAGGGACGACCGCTGCTCAACCGCCGCCTCGCCGAGTTCGGCACGACGATCTTCGCGGAGATGTCCGCGCTGGCCGTCCGCACCGGCGCCATCAACCTCGGCCAGGGGTTCCCGGACACCGACGGCCCCGAGGAGGTCCGCGAGGCCGCCGTCCGTGCCCTGCGCGCCGGCCACGGCAACCAGTACCCGCCGGGGCCGGGGGTCCCCGAACTGCGCACCGCGATCACCGAGCACCAGGCCCGGCGCTACGCCCTGACGTACGACCCCGACACCGAGGTCCTGGTCACCGCGGGCGCCACCGAGGCCGTCGCCGCCTCGATGCTGGCCCTCCTGGAGCCCGGCGACGAGGTCATCGCGCTGGAGCCGTACTACGACTCCTACGCCGCCTGCATCGCCATGGCGGGCGCCACCCGCGTCCCCGTCACCCTGCACCCCGAGCCCGCCACCGGCAGCTACCGGCTGGACCTCGACGAGCTGCGCGCGGCCGTCACCCCCCGCACCCGGCTGCTGCTGCTCAACACCCCGCACAACCCCACCGGCACTGTCCTGACCCGCGAGGAGCTCGCCGCGATCGCCGCCCTGGCGTGCGAGCGCGACCTGCTCGTCGTCACCGACGAGGTCTACGAGCACCTCGTGTTCGAGGGCGAGCACCTGCCGCTCTCCTCGTTCCCCGGCATGCGCGAGCGGACGGTCACCATCAGCTCGGCGGGCAAGACGTTCTCGTTCACCGGCTGGAAGGTCGGCTGGATCACCGCGAGCCCGGATCTCGTGACGGCGGTGCGCTCGGCGAAGCAGTTCCTGACGTACGTCTCCGCAGGCCCGTTCCAGTACGCGGTCGCCGAGGCGCTGCGGCTGCCCGACAGCTACTTCGACGCGCTGCGCGCGGATCTGCGGGCCAAGCGGGACCTGCTGAGCGCCGGGCTCACGGAGGCCGGTTTCCAGGTCTACCGACCGGCCGGCACGTACTTCGTCACCACCGACATCCGCCCGCTGGACGCCGCCGGGGACGGCTTCGCGTTCTGCCGGTCGCTGCCGGAGCGGTGCGGGGTGGTGGCCGTGCCGAACGCCGTCTTCTACGACCACCGGGAGCAGGGCGCGCCCTTCGTCCGCTTCGCGTTCTGCAAGCGCACCGAGGTGCTGGAGGAGGCCGTCTCGCGGCTGAAGGGGCTGTGACGGAGCCCGGCGCGGGGGGGGGGGGGGGGGGGGGGGGGGGGGCCCCCCCCCCCCCCGCGCCGGGCTCTCGTGGGACGGATCGGGCTCAGGCCTCGGGAGCGTCCTGCTCCGCGCCTTCCGCCTTGTCCTCGGCCGGGGCGAGGCCGAGGCGCTCCAGGAGCCACTTGTCGAACTCGATCGAGGCCCGCACCCAGCTGACCGTCGAGGAGACGAAGTGCTCCAGGCTGACGCCGGTGCCGATGAGCATCTGCGCCTCACCGATCAGGCGGACCGAGGTGGTGGTGTCCTCGGCGCCCTCCTCGGGCTCGTGCGTGTGCGTGTAGACCTTGGGCCACAGGGTGCGGCGGTTCCAGTCGTCGATCGCGTCGAGCAGGACCGGACGCTGGTCCGTGTCGTGCGGGCGGTCGTAGAACGTACGGACCGAGAAGACCTGCTGCTCGCCCTCACCACGGAACATGAAGTACGTGCGGAAGTCTTCCCACGGCGCCGCGAGGTCGCCCTCGTCGTCGACGACGTACTTGAGCTCCATCTGTTCCAGGAGCTGCTTGACGAGGTCCTGGTCAGGGACGACGGGGCCCTCCGGTCCTGCCGCCTGCGGTTCGGGCTGGCCCCCGAAGTTAGGAATCGAGGACGGATCGATGCTCACCGTAATTTCCCTTCGTGCGGTTGACTGCCATCCTCCCCCATGCCGGGCGGGGCATGGCAAGCGGGAACGGCCCCGATCCGCCACAAGCTGATATCCAGCCGGTGGGGACCGGGGCCGTCACCCGTTCCGGTCACGGGCGCGCCCGCGCTCCGGTCACGAGGCCGGGCCGACCGCCAGGCCGTCGCCGTCCCGGTCCACCAGGACCGTGTCGCCGTCCGTGACCTCGCCCGAGAGGATCTCCTTGGCGAGCCGGTCACCGATCGCCGTCTGGATGAGCCGGCGCAGCGGCCGGGCACCGTACGCCGGGTCGTTGCCCTCCTCGGCCAGCCAGGCCAGGGCGGCCGGGGTGACGTCGAGGGTCAGCCGGCGGTCGGCCAGCCGCCTCGCGAGGCGCTCGATCTGGAGCCCCGCGATATGGGCGAGCTCGTCGCCGGACAGCGCGGAGAAGACCACCAGGTCGTCCAGCCGGTTGAGGAACTCCGGCTTGAACGAGGCCCGCACCACGTCCAGGACCTGCTTCTTCTTCTCCTCGGGCTTGGTCAGGGGATCGACCAGGTACTGGCTGCCGAGGTTGGAGGTCAGGATCAGGATGGTGTTGCGGAAGTCCACCGTCCGGCCCTGCCCGTCGGTGAGCCGCCCGTCGTCCAGGACCTGGAGCAGGATGTCGAAGACCTCGGGGTGGGCCTTCTCGACCTCGTCCAGCAGGACGACGCTGTACGGGCGGCGGCGGACCGCCTCGGTGAGCTGGCCGCCCTCCTCGTAGCCGACGTAGCCGGGCGGGGCGCCGACCAGCCGGGCCACGCTGTGCTTCTCGCTGTACTCGCTCATGTCGATGCGGACCATCGCCCGCTCGTCGTCGAAGAGGAAGTCCGCGAGGGCCTTGGCCAGTTCGGTCTTGCCGACGCCGGTCGGGCCGAGGAAGAGGAACGATCCGGTGGGCCGGTCGGGGTCCGCGATTCCGGCCCGGGTGCGGCGTACCGCGTCCGAGACGGCCTCAACGGCCGCCGTCTGCCCGATGAGGCGCCTGCCCAGCTCCTCCTCCATGCGCAGCAGCTTCTGGGTCTCGCCCTCCAGCAGCCGCCCGGCCGGGATGCCGGTCCAGGCGCCGACGACATCGGCGATGTCGTCCGGGCCGACCTCCTCCTTGACCAACGTCTCCTTGGGCTCCTTCGCGGCCTCCTGCTCGGCCTCGGCGGCCTCGGCCAGCTCCCGTTCGAGGCCCGGGATCTCGCCGTACAGCAGCTTGGACGCGCTGTCGAAGTCGCCGTCGCGCTGGGCGCGTTCGGCCTGTCCGCGCAGTTCGTCCAGGCGCTCCTTCAGCTCACCGACCCGGTTGAGGCCCTGCTTCTCCTTCTCCCAGCGGGCGTTGAGGCCGCGCAGCTCCTCCTCCTTGTCGGCGAGGTCGCGGCGGAGCTTCTCCAGGCGCTGCTTGGAGGCGGCGTCGGTCTCGTTCTTGAGGGCCAGCTCCTCCATGTGCAGGCGGTCCACGGAGCGCTGGAGTTCGTCGATCTCGACGGGCGAGGAGTCGATCTCCATGCGCAGCCGGGAGGCCGCCTCGTCGACCAGGTCGATGGCCTTGTCGGGGAGGAAGCGCGAGGTGATGTAGCGGTCCGACAGGGTCGCGGCGGCGACCAGCGAGGAGTCCGCGATCTGCACCTTGTGGTGGGCCTCGTAGCGGCCCTTGAGCCCGCGCAGGATCGCGATGGTGTCCTCGACGGACGGCTCCGCCACCAGCACCTGCTGGAAGCGGCGCTCCAGCGCCGGGTCCTTCTCGATCCGCTCGCGGTACTCGTCGAGCGTGGTGGCGCCGACCATCCGCAGCTCGCCCCGGGCCAGCATGGGCTTGAGCATGTTGCCCGCGTCCATGGCGGAGTCGCCGCCCGCTCCGGCGCCGACGACGGTGTGCAGCTCGTCGATGAACGTGATGATCTGGCCGCCGCTCTCCTTGATCTCGGAGAGGACGGTCTTCAGGCGCTCCTCGAACTCGCCGCGGTACTTCGCGCCCGCGACCATCGCGCCGAGGTCGAGCGAGACGAGCCGCTTGTTCTTCAGCGACTCGGGGACGTCCCCCTTGACGATGCGCTGGGCGAGCCCCTCGACGACGGCCGTCTTGCCGACGCCGGGCTCACCGATGAGCACGGGGTTGTTCTTGGTGCGGCGCGAGAGCACCTGGACGACGCGACGGATCTCCTGGTCACGGCCGATGACCGGGTCGAGCTTGCCCTCGCGGGCGGCCGCGGTGAAGTCCGTACCGAATTTCTCCAGGGCCTTGTACTGGCCCTCCGGGTCGGGTGTGGTCACCCGGCGTCCTCCCCTGCTCTTCTCGAAAGCGTCCAGCAGCTTCTTCGCACTGGCCCCCTGCCCGTCGAGGATCTCACCGGCGCGGCCGCCCTCGGCCGCGATCCCGATGAGCAGGTGCTCGGTGGAGATGTAGTCGTCGCCGAGCTCCTTGGCCCGCCGCGCCGCGTCGGAGATCACCGCGAGCAGCTCGCGGTTGGGCTGCGGCGGCGCGACGGTCGAGCCGGTCACGCTGGGCAGTGCGGCCAGCAGCCGTTCGGTCTCGGTGCGAACGGCGATCTGGTCCGCCTCGACGGCGGCCAGCAGATCGACGAGGTTCTCGTTGTCCTCACCCGCGAGCAGCGCCAGCAGCAGATGCCCCGGGGTCAGATCGGGGTGCCCGTCCTTCACGGCCCTGTTGGTGGCCGCGTTGATGGCGTCCCGGCTCCTGTTGGTCAGCTCGGCGTCCACGTGCGCTCTCTCCTCCTTGCGACGACTGGCCCGTACCTTCACTTCTGACACGATCAACGTGCGTAAAGTTGAGTCTATTCCACTCAAGGCAGAAAGCGGTCCCCGGCGGACCCCGCGCGCCGCCGCGCACCTCATGTCCGAGTGAAGCGGCCGGCCGGCCCGCCCGCCACCTCGCAGTGGCGCGCGGCTGCCTACCCTGGCCCCATGGCAGTCGACGTACGCAACCCCGGCCCCGAGTACCTCGCCTTCTGGCGGGAACCCCACGTGTGCACCCTCACGACACTGCGCCCCGACGGCACCCCGCACGTGGTCCCGGTGTGCGTGACGTACGACCCCGAGGCGGGTCTCGCCCGCGTCATCACCGGCCGGCACAGCCGCAAGGTCGCCAACATCCTGGCCGCGGGACCGGACGGCGCACGGGTCGCGGTCTGCCAGCTGGAGGGACGCCGCTGGGCGACCCTGGAGGGCGTCGCCAGGGTGCGCACGGAGCAGGACAGGGTGGACGACGCGGTACGCCGTAAGACGGCCCGCTACGGGCGCGCGCCGAAGCCCAACCCGGACCGCGTCGCCATCGAGATCACCCTGGACCGGGCGCTCGGCCGCGGCTGACCGGCGGGCGCCCTCCGGACGGGCACAGCACAACGGCGTCACCGTGTTCAGGTCACGGTGACGCCGTTGTGTGGGGGAGTGTCTGAGCGACGTGGAACGACGGGGGATCGCTCAGGCACTGCGGGGGGTGGCGGAGATGGCTTCAGGTTCGAACAGCTGGTGGTCACGCTGCGCGAGGTTCACAAAAATCATGTCGTACCGGATGGCGCAGCGCACGGGCTGCGGCGCTCCGCGCGGCTTGCGGAGACAGCGGTAGGCGCGCACCTCGCCGTCGTCCTCACGGGCGACGACGACCGGGTCGCCGAACAGGGTGACCATCAACGAATCACCACGGTGGGGGAGTGCCGTGACGAGGTCGATGAAATGCCACCCTGAGCGGTAGGCGGTTGCCATTTCACGTCTGAAGGTCCGGTCGTCCGGCGGAGTGGTCACAACTCCGCCCTGTTCTCGACCGAATTCCCCCAGCCGACGTCGGACTGGTGAGCACCACCGACAGCGGCGGGCTGGACATAGCCCCAGCCGACATCACCCTGGTAGACGGCGGGCGACACATAACCCCAGCCGACATCGGCCTGCTGAGCGCCACCGAGAGCGGCGGGCTGCACGTTGCCCCAGCCGACATCGGCCTGGTGGACACCGCCGCCGCCGGCGGGCTGGACATACCCCCAGCCGACGTCGCCCTGGTAGGAGTCGCCGGCCTCCGCATTGCCCCATCCGACGTCCGGAGCAGAGCCGTGCGTCACGAGCAGCAGTGCAGCAGCCGCGAACGCAGTGCCAAGCACTGAGCGAAGCATTCTCTTGTTCATAGTCGGCTTCGTCCTCACTTGATGGATCCTCTCCCCCGCTCTCCAAGAGACGATGGCTTATTCGGACGCGTCAATGCCACAGGAGCGATGCATCATGTTCCTGAATGTTCAGGACCCTGGGGGGTGGAGTTTTGCCTATAATGGACACGAAACCGACACATACTCATGCGGTCACGAACCTGTGCACCGAGGGCACCAGGCTGTATGCGGCGGCGCTCAGCGTGGGCCGCCTGGCCCGCTCCGAGGTCAGGACCGCACCCTGCCTCGTCAAATTCGGTCTGCTGCTGCCCGATCCGGACGACGCGTCGTGGCTTCGACCGGTTCCGCCTTCCGCCGCCCTGGCCCAGCGTCTTCACCCGCTGGAACGCGAGATCCAGGATCGCAGGCGGACATCCGTCGAACTGACCGACGCGTTCGAACCGTTCCTGGCCATCAGTGCCCAGAGCCCGGCGCCGACGCACGCGATCACGGTGCTGGAAGGCATCGACCGGATCAACGGAGCACTCGACCTGGCCATCGCCGAGAGCCGTAGGGAAGTGCTGACGGTCCAGCCCGGAGGCAAACGCAGCGAGGAAGTCCTCAGCGAGGCCCTGATCCGCAGTAAACCTCTCATAGATTCCGGCATCAGGGTCCGTACTCTCTACCAGCACACCGTCAGGCACAGCCAGCGCACGTTCGCCTACGTCGACCTCATGGCGGGCGCCCGGATGGAGATCCGCACGCTCGAGGAGCTCATCGAGCGCCTCATCATCTGCGACGACACCGTGGCCTTCATCCCGGTCCAGGACGACCTGCCCGTCGCCCTGGAACTACGGCACCCCGGGCTGGTCGCCTATCTGACGAAGGTCTTCGAGCAACTCTGGCGCCGAGCCGTCCCGCTGGACGAAGCGGCCCCGTACGACCCGGCCCGTGACGGCATCACGGGCGTCCAGCGCGCCATCGCCACGCTCCTGATCGAGGGGCACGTGGACGAGGCGATAGCCCGTCGGCTCGGCATGAACGTCCGTACCTGCCGCGCACATGTCGCCAAGCTGTCCGCCGTGCTGGGAAGCACGAGCCGCGCCCAGCTGGGCTACCTGATCGCCCAGTCAGGAATCCTCGATCAGGACTCCTGACCGGCCGATGCTCCGGAGGCCCCCACCCCCGGGCCGGAAACCCGGCCACGTGTCCGTGGGGACACCTGGCCACGCCTCCGAGGTGCCGGGAGAGTTCCCGGCTCCCCCGACAACACCCACAGTGGCCCGCGAACTAGGCTGCCACCACCGTCATCTTGCTGCACTGCAAAAAGTGGGGGGCCCGAATGGGCAGGGATGAGGACACACCGGCGCACGCGCACGAGAACCGGGCGCTGTGCGACACGGCGGTCAGGATCTACACCGAGGCGCTGAGCGCGGGACGGATACCCCGGACCGCCATCGAACCGGCGCCCTGCCTCACCGAGTTGGCGCTGGTCCACCCCGACCCGCAGGACGAGGCCTGGGTACGTCCGGTGCCCCCGTCCGCCGCCCTGGCCCATCTGCTGCAGCCCGTCGTCCGGGAGATCCACGAGCGCATCAGCCTCTCGGCCGCGCTGGCCGACTCGCTGGCGCCGCTGGCGACCGTGGCCAGTACGGACCCCAACCTCGCCATCACCGTCCTCGAAGGCATACCCCTGATCGACGCCGCCGTCCAGAACGCGACGGAGAGCGCCACGGAGGAGATCAGGACCCTTCAGCCCGGCAGCACCCGGCCGCCCGACCAGCTCCAGAGGGCCCTGTCGCGGGCCCGGCTCACCCTGGAGCGGGGCACCCCGCTCCGGCACATCTACCAGCACCCCATCCGCTACAACCAGACCTTCAAGGCCTATCTGAACCAGATGCCACCGGGCCTCATCCAGGTCCGCACGCTGGAGCAGACGGTCGAGCGGCTGCTCGTCTTCGACCACACCGTGGCCTTCATCCCCGCCAACGCCGCCCGCGACGTCGCGCTGGAGATCCGCCACCCCGCGCTGATCCGCTATCTGATCCAGATGTACGAAGTCCTGTGGGCGCAGGCCACCCCGCTCACCGATCCGCTGCCCGCGGCACCGCCCAGTGCCTCGGTCACCGCCGTCCAGCTCAGCGTCGCCCGCCTGCTGGTCGAGGGCCACACCGACCAGGTCGTGGCCGGAAAGCTCGGCATCAGCGTCCGCACCTGCCGCGCCCACGTCTCCAAGCTCATGCACACCCTCAACGCCACCAGCCGCACCCAGCTCGGCGCGCTGCTCGTCCGCTCCGGGATCGACGGGTCCGCACCGCCCGGGACGACGGAGAAGCCCGTCCCCCGGTGACGCCGGGGTGACGGGCTCCGCCAAGGACGGGCCGAACCCGTTGGGTCCTTAACCCGCTGGGTCCTTGGGCCGTTCAGTCCTTGGGCCGCTTGGGCCGCCAGACCACCAGTGCGCTGGTGTGCTGCACGTCCTGGTACGGGACCAGGTCGCGCCGGTAGGAGGCGTGCACCTGGGCCTCGCGCTGCTGGAGCGTCGCCGCCGCCCCGTCCACGGCCGCCGAGAGCTCGGCGACGCGCTGCTGGAGCGCGGCGACCTGGTTCTCCAGCTCGATGATGCGCTTGATGCCGGCCAGGTTGATGCCCTCGTCCTGCGACAGCTGCTGCACGGTGCGCAGCAGCTCGATGTCGCGGGCGGAGTAGCGCCTGCCGCGCCCGGCCGTGCGGTCGGGCGAGACCAGGCCGAGGCGGTCGTACTGGCGCAGCGTCTGGGGATGCAGTCCCGAGAGCTGGGCCGCGATCGAGATCACGTACACCGGGGATTCTTCGGTCAGTTCGTACGGATTACGTCGGCGGCCGTCCATCTCAAGCTCCCTTCGCTGCCTGGAACAGCTCCGCCCGCGGGTCCTGGTCCGCGGTGGCCTTGCGATAGGCCTCCAGGGCGTCCCGGGCGTCCGTGCCCAGGTCCGTGGGGACCACCACCTCCACGGTGACCAGCAGGTCGCCGCGGCTGCCGTCCTTGCGCACCGCGCCCTTGCCCCGGGCGCGCATGGTGCGCCCGTTGGGCGTGCCGGCCGGCAGCTTCAGGGTCACCGGCGGTCCGCCGAGCGTGGGCACCTTCACCTCGCCGCCGAGCGCCGCCTCCGTGAAGGTGACGGGCACGGTGACCGTGAGGTTGTCGCCCTTGCGGCCGAAGACCGGGTGGGTGTCGACGTGGACGATGACGTAGAGGTCGCCGGCCGGTCCGCCGCGCTCGCCCGGACTGCCCTTGCCGCGCAGCCGGATCCGCTGGCCGTCGGAGACGCCGGCGGGGATCCGCACCTGCATGGTGCGGGAGGACTTCGCCCGGCCGCTGCCCTTGCAGACGTCGCAGGGGTCCTGGGCGATGAGGCCCCGGCCCTTGCAGTCCACGCAGGGATCGGTGAGCGAGAACCCGCCGCCGGTGCCGCGGGAGACCTGGCCGGTGCCGACGCAGGTCGGGCAGACCCTGGGGGTGCCGTTCTTGTCGCCGGTGCCGGAGCACGCCTTGCAGGGCGCCTGGCTGGACATCCGCAGCGGGACCGTGGCCCCGTCGACCGCCTCGGTGAAGCTGAGCGTCACCTCGGACTCGATGTCCTGGCCGCGGCGCGGCTGCACCCGGGTGCCGGCCCCGCCGCCCCCCCGGTTGAAGAGGCCGCCGAAGACATCGCCCAGACCGCCGCCACCGCCGCCGAAGCCGCCGGCTCCGCCGCCCTGGCCACCGCCCGGGGCGCCTCCGAAGAGGTCGCCCAGGTCGAAGTTGAAGTTGCCGCCGCCGCTGCCGGGTCCGGGGCGGAAGCCGCCGTTGCCGAAGAGGGCGCGGGCCTCGTCGTACTCCTTGCGCTTCTTGGTGTCACCGAGGATGTCGTTGGCCTCGGAGATCTCCTTGAAGCGCTCCTCCGCCTTGTTGTCACCCTTGTTGGCGTCCGGGTGGAACTCGCGGGCGAGCTTCCGGTACGCCTTCTTGATCTCGGCGTCCGTGGCGTCCTTCGGGACGCCGAGAACCTTGTAGTAGTCCTTCTCGACGAAGTCCTTCGTACTCATCGACGTCCCTCCTTCCGGACGACCGGCCAGGGGCCTCCCGCCCGGATGATGCCGGACTCATCGAGTCCGGCACGCTCCGGGCGGTCGGCCCCGTCGGCCGGGCGGTGTGCCGCCGAGTGGTCGGACAGAATGTCAGACCTCCTCGCCGCCACCGCTCTCCTCGTCGGCTGCCTGCTCTTCTTTCGTGTCCTTCGCGGCCGCGGGCGTCGCCCCCGGCTGGGGTTCGGCCACCGCCACCCGTGCGGGACGGATGGTGCGCTCGCCGATCCGGTACCCGGGCTGCAGGATCGCCACGCAGGTCGTCTCCGTGACGTCCGGCGCGTACGAGTGCATCAGGGCCTCGTGGATCGTCGGGTCGAAGGGCTCGCCCTCCTTGCCGAACTGCTGGAGGCCGAGCTTGGCGACGACCGTCTCCAGCGATTCGGCCACCGACTTGAACCCGCCCAGCAGCTCGCCGTGCTCCCGGGCCCGGCCGACGTCGTCGAGCACGGGCAGCAGCTCGGACAGGAGACCCGCGATCGCGATCTCCTTGACCGTGACCCGGTCCCGCTCCACGCGGCGGCGGTAGTTCTGGTACTCGGCCTGGAGCCGCTGGAGGTCTGCGGTGCGCTCGGAGAGCGCGGTGCGGACCTGGTCCAGCTGTGCCGTCAGACCGGCTGTCTGGTCAGTGTCCCCGGCGGGGGCCGCCGCCTCCTCCGAAGAGGGGGTGGCGTCCTCCGTCCCGGCGTCTTCAGAGGTGGCGCCGGAGGGGACGTCGGGCTTCTCCTCGAAGCCCGGAGTCTCCTCGGTCACGCCGCACCGCCCTTGGTGTCCTTCTCGTCGTCGACGATCTCGGCGTCGACGACATCGTCCTGGGGGTCACCCTGCGCCTGCTCGGCACCCGGCTGGCCCTCGGCCTGCGGGCCGCCCTCGGACTGGGCGTTGGCGTACATCGCCTGGCCCAGCTTCTGGGAGACGGCCGCGACCTTCTCGGTGGCGGTACGGATCTCGGCGGTGTCCTCGCCCTTGAGCTTCTCCTTCAGCTCGGTGAGCGCGGTCTCCACCTCCGTCTTCACGTCGCCGGGGACCTTGTCCTCGTTGTCCTTGAGGAACTTCTCCGTCTGGTAGACGAGCTGCTCGCCCTGGTTGCGGGACTCGGCGGCCTCGCGACGGCGGTGGTCCTCGTCCGCGTACTGCTCGGCCTCTTCGCGCATCCGGTTGACCTCGTCCTTCGGCAGCGAGGAGCCACCGGTGACGGTCATCTTCTGCTCCTTGCCGGTGCCGAGGTCCTTGGCGGCGACGTGCATGATGCCGTTGGCGTCGATGTCGAACGCGACCTCGATCTGCGGCACGCCACGCGGGGCCGGCGGCAGGCCGGTCAGCTCGAACATCCCGAGCTTCTTGTTGTACGCCGCGATCTCGCGCTCGCCCTGGTAGACCTGGATCTGCACGGACGGCTGGTTGTCCTCGGCCGTCGTGAAGATCTCGGAGCGCTTGGTCGGGATCGTGGTGTTGCGCTCGATGAGCTTCGTCATGATCCCTCCCTTGGTCTCGATACCGAGGGACAGCGGGGTCACGTCGAGCAGCAGGACGTCCTTGACCTCGCCCTTGAGGACACCGGCCTGGAGCGAGGCGCCGATGGCGACGACCTCGTCCGGGTTCACACCCTTGTTGGCGTCCTGGCCGCCCGTGAGCTCCTTGACGAGCTCGGCGACGGCCGGCATACGGGTCGAGCCACCGACGAGAACGACGTGGTCGATCTCGGAGAGCTGGATGCCCGCGTCCTTGATGACGTTGTGGAACGGGTTCTTGCAGCGGTCCAGGAGGTCCGCGGTGAGCTGCTGGAACTGCGAGCGCGTGAGCTTCTCGTCCAGGTGCAGCGGGCCCTCGGCCGACGCCGTGATGTACGGCAGGTTGATCGTGGTCTCCGTCGAGGACGACAGCTCGATCTTCGCCTTCTCCGCGGCCTCGCGGAGACGCTGGAGAGCCATCTTGTCCTTGGACAGGTCCACGCCGTGCCCGTTGGCGAACTGCTTCACCAGGTAGTCGACGACACGCTGGTCCCAGTCGTCACCACCGAGGTTGTTGTCACCGTTGGTGGCCTTCACCTCGACGACGCCGTCACCGATCTCCAGGAGGGACACGTCGAAGGTGCCGCCACCGAGGTCGAAGACGAGGATCGTCTGGTCGTCCTTGTCGAGCCCGTACGCCAGCGCGGCGGCCGTCGGCTCGTTGACGATACGCAGGACGTTCAGGCCCGCGATCTCGCCGGCCTCCTTCGTCGCCTGACGCTCGGAGTCGTTGAAGTACGCCGGAACGGTGATCACCGCGTCGGCGACCTTCTCGCCCAGGTACGACTCGGCGTCACGCTTCAGCTTCTGCAGGATGAAGGCGCTCATCTGCTGCGGGTTGAAGCTCTTGCCGTCCAGGTCGATCTTCCAGTCAGTGCCCATGTGGCGCTTGACGGAGCGGATGGTCCTGTCGACGTTCGTCACTGCCTGGCGCTTGGCGACCTCGCCGACCAGAACCTCGCCGTTCTTCGCGAAGGCGACGACGGACGGCGTGGTCCTGGCGCCTTCGGCGTTGGTGATGACGGTGGGCTCGCCGCCTTCGAGAACGCTGACGACGGAGTTAGTCGTGCCCAGGTCGATGCCGACCGCACGTGCCATTTCAATTCCTCCTACTGACTACTTGAGTGGATCTGGCTCAAGGATGCATGACATCGCCTTCGGCGTCAACAGACCTGAGTCTAGGCGACTCAACTATCGTGCACACACCCCGCGCCACCAGCGATTTGTCTATTTATGTGGCGGCGGACACACACCGCATACACGCCACACGGGACGAATCCGAGCCGCCTCCGGGCGACACCTGCCCGCCCTGCGGGCGACACACCCCTCACCATCATCGCGCCATGGGATCGTTCTGTCACAAACTGCCGCGAGCCGCACAAAAGCGGCACTCGATCGACAGCAGACAGCAGACACACGCCCCAGTCACCCCCGTCATCCCCCAGCGATCCCAGCCATCCGGTACCGGACGGCGACACCAGGCAGGTGCGAACGATGCAGACGCAGACGCGGAGACCCAGGCAGCGCCGGCGGCAGCGGCATGCACCGAGGCGGAGTCAGCGGCCGAACCGGTGGCAGGGCCAGTGGCAGAGCGGGTGGCGGAGCGGGTGGCGGAGCGGGTGGCGGCGACCGGCCCCGGCGCGCCGCCCCTGGCAGCCACCACGCCCCACCCGCACGGCACGCACCCTCACCGTCCTGAGGACCCTCACCGAGGCCGCCCCGCCGCGCCCCACCGCCAAGCGCACCCTGGACCTGCTCCTCGGCTCGGCCCTCCTGGCCCTGGCCGCCCCCGCCCTCGCGGCGGCCGCTCTCGCCCTCGCCGTGCGGCGGCGCCCCGGCGGCGTACTGGACCGCTCCCTGCGCACCGGCCTCGCGGGCAGACCCTTCGTACTGCGATCGCTGCGCACCCGGCGGCTGCGGCTCGACGTGCTCTCGCGGCTGCCCCACGTCGTACGGGGTGAGCTCTCGCTGGTCGGCCCCGAGCCGCTCGCACCGGGCGACGAACGGGGCACGGCCGCCGGTGCGCGGGACTGGCGGCAGGAGCTCAAGCCCGGACTGACCGGCCTCGCGCAGGTGCGCCGACGCTCCACGATGCCGTGGGACGAGGCGGACCTCCTCGACCAGCACTACGCCGGGCACCACCGGACCGCCCTGGACCTGGCGATCCTGGCCGAGGCCGTACACACGCCGCTGCGCCGGGCGGTCCGCCTCCTCACCCGGCGCGGCCAGGTATGCCTGAGCGACACAGATCACCGCCTGCCCAACTACAGCGCGGCGGAATAAGTGGATAGTGTCAGCACAGACTGATTAAGTTACTGCTTAGTAGTTCTCGGCAGTCCCCGTACTCGCCAGTAAGCATTCGCCAGTAAACGCTGGAACCCACCCTCGCAGGCCCGAGGAGCCCCCAATGCAACTCGCCGCGATCATCGTGTCGCTGGTGCTGACCGTGGTCGGCGTTGCGCTCATCGCCCGAGCCGTCGCGCAGATCTACCGGTTCGTCACGCTCGGACAGCCGGTCCCGGCCGGCAGTCGCACCGACAACCCGAAACAGCGCACGATCACCCTGGCCAAGGAGTTCCTCGGCCACACCCGGATGAACCGGTGGGGGATCGTCGGCTTCGCGCACTGGTTCGTCGCCATCGGCTTCCTGACGCTGCCGCCGACGCTGCTCCAGGCGTACGGACAGCTCTTCAAGGCCGACTGGGTGCTGCCGGTCATCGGTGAATGGCTGCCGTTCGAGCTGTACATCGAGTTCATCGGCCTGATGACGACGGTCGGCATTCTCGTGCTGATCGCCATCCGGCTGCTGAACCTGCCCTCCCGGGCCGGCCGCAAGTCCCGGTTCGCGGGTTCGAAGGCCTGGCAGGCGTACTTCGTCGAGTACGTCATCCTCGTCATCGGCCTGGCGATCCTGACCCTGCGCGGGCTCGAGGGCGCGATCCACCACGTCGGCGGCTACGAGGCCGCGTACTTCGTCTCGTACCCGCTGGTCCTCGCCTTCAAGGGACTCGCGCTCGGCACGCTGCAGAACCTCATCTACCTCACCGCGATGATCAAGATCGGCGTCTCGCTGATCTGGATGATCACGGTGGCGCTCAACACCAACATGGGTGTCGCCTGGCACCGCTTCCTCGCCTTCCCGAACATCTGGTTCAAGCGGAACTCGGAGGGCGACGTCGCGCTCGGCGCGCTGCAGCCGATGACCTCGGGCGGCAAGGCGATCGACTGGGAGGACCCGGGCGAGGACGACACCTTCGGCGTCTCCCAGGTCGAGCAGTTCTCCTGGAAGGGCATCCTCGACTTCTCCACCTGCACGGAGTGCGGCCGCTGCCAGTCGCAGTGCCCCGCCTGGAACACCGGCAAGCCGCTGTCCCCCAAGCTCCTGATCATGTCCCTGCGCGACCACGCGCACGCCAAGGCCCCGTACCTGCTGGCCGGCGGCGGCAAGGACATGGAGGGCAACGAGAAGGCTTCGGCCGAGGCCCTGAAGGACGTCCCCGCGGCCGCCCTCGCCGAGGCCGAGCGCCCCCTCATCGGCACCGCCGAGGAGAACGGCGTCATCGACCCGGACGTCCTCTGGTCCTGCACCACCTGCGGTGCGTGCGTGGAGCAGTGCCCGGTCGACATCGAGCACATCGATCACATCGTCGACATGCGCCGCTACCAGGTGATGATCGAGTCCGCGTTCCCGTCCGAGGCGGGCACGATGCTCAAGAACCTGGAGAAGAAGGGCAACCCCTGGGGGCTGGCCAAGAAGCAGCGCGTCGAGTGGACCAAGGAGGTCGACTTCGAGGTCCCGATCGTCGGCAAGGACGTCGAGGACCTCACCGAGGTCGACTACCTCTACTGGGTCGGCTGCGCCGGCGCCCTGGAGGACCGCGCGAAGAAGACCACCAAGGCCTTCGCGGAACTGCTGCACATCGCGGGCGTCAAGTTCGCGATCATGGGCGGCGACGAGAAGTGCACGGGTGACTCCGCCCGCCGCCTGGGCAACGAGCCGCTGTTCCAGCAGCTCGGCCAGGAGAACGTCGCGATGCTGAACATGGCCTTCGGCGAGGATGACGAGGACGACTCGACGAAGAAGGCGAAGGCGACGAAGAAGATCGTCGCGACCTGCCCGCACTGCTTCAACACCATCGCGAACGAGTACCCGCAGCTCGGCGGCGAGTACGAGGTCATCCACCACACGCAGCTGCTCCAGCACCTGGTGGACGAGGGCAAGCTGATCCCGGTGACGCCGGTCGAGGGTCTGATCACGTACCACGACCCCTGCTACCTGGGCCGTCACAACAAGATCTACACGCCCCCGCGCGAGATCATCGCGAAGGTCCCGGGTCTGCGGAACGAGGAGATGCACCGCCACAAGGAGCGCGGCTTCTGCTGCGGCGCCGGCGGCGCCCGGATGTGGATGGAGGAGCGGATCGGCAAGCGCGTCAACAACGAGCGCGTCGACGAGGCTCTGTCCCTCAACCCGGACATCGTCTCCACTGCCTGCCCGTTCTGCCTGGTCATGCTGACCGACTCGGTCAACGGCAAGAAGAACGACGGCAAGGCGAAGGAATCGATCCAGGTGGTCGACGTCTCGCAGCTGCTGCTCGACTCCGTGAAGACCCCGGCCGACCCGGCGGGCGAGCCGGAAACGGCGGACGCGCCGGAGCCGGAACCGGTGAAGTAACCGGAACCGCGCCGGCGCGGCGCAGAAGCGGCCGGACCTGCCTCGGGGGCAGGACCGGCCGCTTCTGCTTTCCCGCCCCGGTGACGCATCATGTGGGGCGTCCAAGACGTCCGAGGCGCGCGGGGCGTACAGGACCTCCGAGGCACACGAGACGTCCGAGGTGCGCAGGGCGCGCGGAGCACACGGGACAGACGAGAGCCGAGGGACGGAGCACTCCAGTGCGGATACGTATCGCAAGGGCGACGGTCACCGCCGCGGCCCGCTGCGCCTGCGCCCTCCTGCTGGCGGCCTGCGCGGGCGCCCAGGACCCCGGACCGGGCAAGAACGGCGACGCCCCGCCCACCGCCCTGTCCGGCCTGGCGGGTGCGCAGCGCCACGAGGTCCCGCGCGGCGACGGCAGCCACGTCCCCGACGACTTCAACGGCGACGGCCACCGCGACCTCGTCCTCAACCACCTGGTGAAACCCGCGTCCGACGCACACGGCGACGACGCGGGCATCGGCATCGTCTACGGCTCCGCCTCCCGGGGCCCGGACCCGTCGACCCGACAGCTGCTGAGCGCGCACGCGAACGCCGCCAGGATCGGCGACACCCTCCCCTCGGCGTTCGACGCGGAGGCCTCGTGCGACCTGGACCAGGACGGCTTCACCGATCTGATCGTGGCCACCGACCCCCCGTACAACGGCATCGGCCGCCCGCCCGTACCGCTGCAGATCCTGTTCGGCTCCCCGGCGGGCCTCACCGGCAAGGCGGTCGCGCTGCGCATCCCGGACCGGGCCCGCTTCGGCAACGAGTGGCCCGACCACCCCGTCTGCGGCGACTTCGACGGGGACAAGAAGCCCGATCTGGCCGTGACGGCGAGCGCGGGCCGGCTCAGTTTCCTGCGCGGCCCGTTCACCCGCGACGGCCGCCCGCACGCCGCCGGCGGCACCATTCCGGGCGCGGGCCCGGCCCTGTCGCCCCCCGAGCCCCGGGCGGACGCGAACGGCGACGGCTACGACGACCTGGTGTACGCCGCCCGCCCCCACGAGCCCGGTACGGCGGCGAAGGGCACGCTGCTGCTCGGCAGCCCCGACGGACCGGGGCGGCCCGGTGGCGCGTACCGCTTCCGGGCCCCGGCCGGGAAGCTCCCGGAAGCGCCCCTGCCGAGGAACGGAGGCAAGACCGCCTCCGCCTCCGCGGAAACGACGCTGCTCATCCGGGACGCGGACTTCGACGGCGACAGGAAGCCGGACACGGTGGTCCGCACCCACCGGGGCGAGAGCGCCGACCTGATCGCCCTGTACCCGGCGGCCGCCCCGGACCGCCCGCTGATCACGTTCACCAGCGCGCTGTTCAACACGGGCTGACGGCGGCTCCGGCCCACTGCGGACAACCCCCCAGGGTTCCCTCAGGGGATGTCACAGCTGAGCGTCAAAGGCAGCCAAGTTCCCCCGCCCCTCCCACCCACCCCGGACGGACCAGGTACGTTCGATTACGTGGCTGGATTCAGGATCGGACGCGGCCGGGACAACCGCACCCCGCAGCAAGCGCAGCAGCAACCGCGGCAGCAGCCGTACGGCAATCAGGCACCGCCGCCGTACGGACAGCAGCAATGGCCGCCGACGGGAGGTAACAGCGCCCCGCGCAACAACGGCGGCTACCAGGGCGGCTACAACTCAGGCGGCCAGAACAACGGCGGCCACCACGCCGGCGGCGGCCACCAGGGCAACGGTGGCTACCAGGGCGGCGGGTACCAGGGCGGCGGCGGAGCGGACGAGCCGGAGTACTTCACCGACCCGTACCCCCAGCAACCGCACCACTCGCAGCAGCCCCAGCAACCGCACCAGGGTGACCCGTACGCGAACAACCCGGGCCACACGCAGGCCTTCAGCATCAACGAGGACCCCTACGGCGACGGGAACACCTACCGCGCCGGCCAGGCCCCCGTCCAGCCGTCGGGCCCGCGCCTGCACTGGAAGCAGCTGCTGAGCGGCATCGTGACGCGCCCCGCCCCGACGTTCTGGCAGATGCGCGACTACCCCGTCTGGGGCCCGGCGCTCATCGTCACGTTCCTCTACGGCCTGCTGGCGCTCTTCGGCTTCGACCAGGCCCGCGACGACGCGATCAGCGCCCCGGTCGGCAACGCCATCCCCTACGTCATCATCACGGGCCTGGGCTTCGTGATCGGCGGCCTGGTGCTCGGCGCGGTCACCCACTCGCTGGCCCGCCAGCTGGGCGGCGACGGCGCCTGGCAGCCGACGGTGGGCCTCTCCATGCTGATCATGTCGATCACGGACGCCCCCCGCCTGATCTTCGCCCTGTTCCTGGGCGGCGAGAACTCCCTGGTCCAGATCCTCGGCTGGCTGACCTGGCTGGCCGCGGCGGCCCTGCTCACGTCCATGGTGAGCAAGTCCCACGACCTGCCGTGGCCGAAGGCGCTGGGCGCGAGCGCGATCCAGCTGATCGCGCTGGTGTCGATCCTCAAGCTGGGCACGATCTGACCCGACCGAGCCGAAACGACCCCCGGAGCAGCCACAGGGCCCGGGGGTCTTTCACGTCGGCGTGCGCACCGCCTCAGGCGTCGAGAACCTGCCCGCTGCGCCGCACGACGGGCTTTTCCACACTCCACGGGAAGTTGATCCAGCGATCGGTCTTCTTCCACACGTACTCGCACTTCACGAGCGAGTGCGACTTCTCGTAGATGACGGCGGACCGCACCTCGGCGACGTGATCGATACAGAAGTCACGGACCAGCTTCAGGGTCTTCCCGGTGTCGGCGACATCGTCGGCGATCAGGACCTTCTTGTCCGAGAAATCGATGGCGTTCGGCACCGGCGCCAGCATGACGGGCATCTCCAACGTGGTGCCCACCCCGGTGTAGAACTCCACGTTGACCAGGTGGATGTTCTTGCAGTCCAGCGCGTACGCCAGCCCGCCCGCGACGAACACCCCGCCGCGCGCGATGCTCAGCACCACATCCGGCTCGTACCCGTCATCGGCCACGGCCTGCGCCAGCTCCCGCACGGCGTGCCCGAAGCCGTCGTACGTCAGGTTCTCCCGCGCGTCATCGCCCATCGGTCATCACACCTGCGTCCGGTGGAAATTCATGAAGGACCGCGATGCGGTCGGACCGCGCTGCCCCTGGTATCGCGACCCGTACCGCTCGGAGCCGTACGGAAACTCCGACGGAGAGGTCAGCCGGAACATGCACAGCTGGCCGATCTTCATCCCGGGCCAGAGCTTTATCGGCAGGGTCGCCAGGTTCGACAGCTCCAGCGTCACGTGCCCGGAGAACCCCGGGTCGATGAACCCGGCCGTCGAATGCGTCACCAGCCCGAGCCGGCCGAGCGAGCTCTTGCCCTCCAGCCGCGACGCGAGATCGTCGGGCAGCGAGATGACCTCGTACGTCGAGGCGAGCACGAACTCACCGGGATGGAGGATGAAAGCATCGTCCCCGTCCGGCTCGACGGTGCGGGTGAGATCGACCTGCTCGACGGCCGGATCGATATGCGGGTAGCGGTGGTTCTCGAACACCCGGAAATAGCGGTCGAGCCGCACATCGATGCTCGACGGCTGCACCATCGACGTATCGAACGGATCAATACGTACGCGTCCGGCGTCGATCTCGGCCCGGATGTCCTTGTCTGAGAGAAGCACCCGACGAGGATACGCAGAACGCGCGGACCCACCCACATCGGGCCGCCCCGCGCGCCTGTCACCACGCTCCCGGAAGCCCTACCGCTCCTCGAACCCCACCGGCACGGCATGCCGCAACCGGGCGCAACGAGGACAGCGGATAAGCCGCCCGGGACCGATCCGCCCGGACCCGAGCTGCTGCATCGGGAACGAGGCGGTAGCGAAAACGTGCCCTTCGGCACAGCGGACGACGGTGCGTTCCATGGACTCCATCAAGTCCCTTCCCCATCAAGCCGTGGACGAGAAAGCCACATTAGGGGATGAACGGGACGCCACTCCACGCGGCACTCCGGCAACCCACGCTACGCCCCCAACTCCCGCCCCACCCACCCGCATCCACCCCTCGAAACAACACACCCCCGCCCCGCCCGCCACCAGGGGACGACACAGGGACGGGCCCGCCATGGGGTAGAGTGTCGGACGATGCGTCGCTGGTCAGCCAGTGCGCTACGCGGGTGTAGTTTAATGGTAGAACATGAGCTTCCCAAGCTCAGAGCGCGAGTTCGATTCTCGTCACCCGCTCCATGAAAAAGCCCCAGGCCAGCGGCCCGGGGCTTTCTTGTTGTCTAGACCGGTCTAAGCGTCGCGCACTACCTCCGCACCACCTTGACCGTCTTTCCGCTGTTCAGCGCCCTTCCCCCGCGCGGCCCGGACCATCTTGTCCAGCCCGCTCGCCACTTCTCTCTGCCGCTCGTGATCCGAGTGCTGATAGATCAGTGCGGCTTTCTCGGACGACTGCCCGGCGCGGACCATCGTGTCCTTGAGCGTCGCCCCCGAGCGCGTGG
Source organism: Streptomyces sp. NPDC048462 (assembly GCF_043200175.1). Classification (NCBI taxonomy): domain Bacteria; kingdom Bacillati; phylum Actinomycetota; class Actinomycetes; order Kitasatosporales; family Streptomycetaceae; genus Streptomyces; species Streptomyces sp. NPDC048462. The sequence goes on along the minus strand of NZ_JBICXG010000012.1, from coordinate 138,956 downwards.
CGAGCGTGTGTCCGGTGTGACGAAGATCGTAGAAACGAAAGCTGTCGGGCATACCTACCGCGCCCCGCGCCCTGCGCCACTTCCGCCCGAAGGATGAGCGACGGAACGGCGCTCCCTGCTCACCCACGAAGAGCAGTCCCTCCGAGCCCTTCTCCGCGTACCAGTCAAGATGCCTCCGCAGATCCAGATGGAGAAAGGCCGGCAGAACCACGTACCGCTTGCCTGCCTCCGACTTGGTGTCGCCCACGGCGCGCTCCCCGGTGTTCAGCTCCGGCGCTGCCTTGCGAACCCGGACAGTCATCGCGTCAAGGTCCACGTCCTTACGGCGAAGCTCTGCCTGTTCCTCCGGCCGCAGCGGGCCGTAGGCCCCGAGGTAGACCATGAGGCGCCACCGGATGCCGACTGCCTCGGCGAGAGCGTCCACCTGCTCAACGGTGGCAATCTCGCGTTCGGCAGGCGATTCCTTGCCCGCGCCGCGGATGCGGCAGGGGTTACGACGGATCAGTTCATCGTCGGTGGCCGTTTCGAGGATCGCCTTCAGCAGCCGGTACGACTTGGCTACGGTCGTCGCCCCGGTGGCCTTGCGACGCTCTGCCCGCCACTCTCGGACCCTGGGAGCGGTGATCTGATCGAGGTCACTGCTTTCGAATCCGGGAAGGATGTGCAGCCGCAGCAGGCGCCGGTAGAGCTCATCAGTCGTTGCCGCGAGTTCCCGCTCATCAACCCACTTCATTGCGTACTCACCGAAGTTGACTGCTCCCGCATCGGGGTCTCGCCAGTCTCCGCGGGTGAGGTCAGCTTCCACCTGCGACAGCCAGACTTCAGCGTCCGTCTTCGTAGCGAAGGATTCTGGTGCGCGGCGCCGCTCCCCCGTGGAATCGAGGTAAGAGGCGGTCCAGCGGCCGGAGCGGTACTGCCGTACCGCCCCGAAGCGCCGCATGTTCTTGCCCTTCTTCGGGCCCTTCTTCGGCACTTATGCAGCCCTCCTTGCACGGCGGCGGGGACGGACCGGCTCGACAGTGTTGGCCTTGATGTACGCGGAGAGCGTGCTCTCTGCGATACGGACGTGCGCGCCGACCTTCACGAAGGTGATGCGCCGCTCGGCAACAAGCCGTCGGGGGAAACGCTCGGTCGTACCCAGAAACTCAGCTACTTCCGGGATGGACAGATACCTCTCACGCAAGACGCTCTCCTCGCTGTGCCGCGCCAGAACCGGACAGCCCGGACAGCTCTTCTTCTCCCTGTCCGGGTAGTTCTTGCTGGTCAGATGAGGCTGTCGGACAGTCGGACAGCTGGGACACCTGTTGGGTGGTCTGCGTCCGGGTGTCGGTGTCCGGGAAGTACCGGCCGCTGCCGTCCTTGGTGACCTGTCCGTCGGCAGCCATGCGCGAGCACGTGCGGCGCACGGTGTCGGCGTCCACGCCCGGGAGCGCTTCCGCGATATCCCGCGGTTTGGCGCCCGGGTTCGCCCGCACGTACCGCAGGATCGCGGCACGGGTGTCGCCCACGGTGTGATCGGACGCGGGGCCGTCGAGCAGGTGCCAGGCGCCGGATGCTTCCTGGAATTGGAGGGCGTATTCGGCTTCGCTGACATCGCGGCCGGTGACGTGCAGAATGCCGTCTGCCTGTCCGCGGGCCCGCTTGAGCACGAGCGTGGCGTCTGCCGCACCCGCGATGCCGTTCGTGCCGGAGACCTCGGTGAGGAAGTCCTCGGATGCCATCTTGCGGACGTGGTGGACCAGGACCACGGCGATGCCGTAGTGGTCCGCGAGCCGCTTGGCGTAGCCGACGGATACGTAGTCCGCGTCATAGGCGGATACGCCTTGCGGGGCCTGTCCGCGCATCTTGGCGAACACGTCGATCACGACCATCCGCGCATCAGGGTTGCGCTCCAGCCATTGTGCGATGGCTTCGCTGCCGCCCTGGGGAAAGGGCGGGCACTCGGTCACGAGCGTCAGGCCGGACGGCGCCGGCCGACCGCCCAAAAGCTTGCCCATACGGCTCTGAAGACGGCGGGGCGTGTCCTCCAGAGCGAGGTAGAGGACCGGGCCGCCGCCGACCGGCACGGAGTCGAAAGCCTGGCCACCGGACGCGACGGATAGACCCAGTCCGAGAGACAGCCAAGACTTACCGACCTTGGGCGGTCCCGCGAGCAGCGTCACACCTTCGGCGATGATGCCGGGCACGGCCCACTTCGGCTCGGGGAACTCAGTTGCCATGAGCTGATCAGCGGTCCATGCAGTACGGGGCCGCTCCCGCGCCGGAGGCGTCGCAGGTGTGGGCTGAGGTCCGCTCGGAACGGAGTACAGGTGCAGAGGAGGAATCGGGTTGGCGCTCATGCCGCCACCGTCCGGGGCCGCTTGGCACCGGCGCTCAGGCCGGATTCGATGGTGCGCCGCGCCTCACGCTGATCTTGTCCGACCTGCAACGCAGCCGCGGTGAGCCAACCGGTCACTTCGGCTTCGCCCAGCTCTCCTCCGGCGACGAGCTGGCCAAGGGCGATGGAGGCAACGTAGAGCGCGTTGTTGTGCCTGTGCGGCCCCGAGCTGGTGACTCGCTCCAGTTCCCCATTGACCGCGGACTGCAGCCACTTACCGCGTCGGTCTGTCGAGAGATCGACGCTCACGGACTTCTGAGGCGGGAGCGGCGCTGGCCGCAGCAAATCCGTGAGCCAATCCGGGAGGGCCTCAGGGGGAACGTCCCTGGTGATCTCATATGGGCGGTTGTTGATGACGCTGCCGGGCCCGACGACATAGCCGCCACCAGCTCGTGTGTCCACCTTCCAACCGAGCTTGCCCGCACTGTTTCGCAGTTCCACTCCGGCGGGCGCTGCGAAGTACAGGTGGGATCCCCCGCTGACGGTTCGCACACCAAACGTATCCGGCGCGAACAGGGATTCGTCATGCCGCTCTCGCAGCACGCGAAGCACGTCGGCTCCGTCCCGGACCCTGCCTTCGGCCCATTCGGCCGGCGGCGCGTCGTCCGGGCCCTTGCTCGTGTCGAGGTCGACAACGACCAGACCGGAAGGTCCGGTGGCGATGCCGATGTTGTACGGCGCGTATGTCCAGCAACGGCGGATCCGCTCGCGATCGGTGGTGGCACGGCCTTCCCACTCGGTAATCGCTGGGCGCTTGTCTCCGGGGCGAAGCGGGAAGACCGCCCAACCACGCTCCGCCGCATCAAGCGCGGCATGCAGCAGGCGGGGGCGAAGGCGCCCAATGCTCTCGGGATGGGTCATGCTTGGTATCTCCTGTTCTGTCTTCGGACGGGCAGGGAGAACCGCGGCGGCGGGCGACCTTGCTGGGGAGTCCCGCCGCCGCGGCGTGCTACTGCTGTTTGGCCCAGTGGGCGTACTGCTGCCGGACGTAGTGGCGCAGATCGCAGATGACCGTGGTGTCGTCCAGGTCCATCAGGCGTCGGGCCGCTTCGGTGGCCACCTCGCTCGCGTCGCCGGGGAATCCGGCGCGCTCGTCGGCGAGGGCGATTCGGTCGAGGACGGCGGCCTTGCGGAGCCAGAACTCCCGGCCCAGCGCGGTGCCGAACGGCTTGTTGGCTGCGGTCTGCGCGGTCCATCCGATCTCGCGGATGATGCTCGGGGCGAGCGCGTAGACGGTCTCCGGGGGCCAGTCGCCCGGTTCCGGGCGGTGCTCGGTATGCAGGTGCAGCTGTTCCATCTCAGTGCTCCTCGGTGTCGGCGGTGGGGAGTTCGGGGAGTCCGGCGCGGGTGAGTGTCTGCGGGTCGAACCCGGGCAGGGTGGCTCGTGCGGTGAGGGCTGCGGCGAGCGCGTCGGCGTAGCCGGTGGATGTCTCGCGGGCCACTTCGATCTGTGTGCGGCTGCGGAGGAGTTCCACCCGTTCGATGTGCCCGTGCTCTTCGCGCCGCACGGTGGTCTGCCGCTCGTAGGCGACAGTGTCGCGGCGGTCGGTGCGCCAGTACCGGGCGGCGATCCCGTACGCGACGGCGGTGGCTACAGCCCACAGCAGGATCGGGAGCGACCAGCCGTCGGCGTATCCGGCGACACCTGCGAGGGCGACGCCGCCGGAGGTGGCGAACGCGGTCGCGGCGAGGACCCCGTCACCGCCTCCGCGTCCGGCGGCAGCGAATGCGCCGGCCGTTGCCGCTCCGGCGGCGAGGACGACCATCAAGGCCGCGTTGCCGGTGGAGTGCTCGGCACCGTTCGCGTTCCAGATCCGGCCCAGGATGAGCACGGTGGACGTGGCGAGGGCGGGGCCCACCTTGGGTGCGGCGAGTGCAGCCCAGTGGTGCTGGATCAGCGGTTCGTTCATGGAATGCCCCTTCACAGGTCGGGGATGGCGTCGATGACGGCGGTGGTGAGTTCGTTGATCGGGCCGGACGCTCCGGTGGAGGCGAGGAAGAACCCGAACATGACGGCGACGAACGCGGCACCCCAGCCGAGGGTGTTGGAGCGGAGCAGGAAGAACAGGACCAGGCCGAACAGGAAGACGAGCGAGATGGTGACGGCCACGACGGGCCCCTTTCCGATGCGGTGGTGGTCGACGGGTCAGCGGGTGCCGTCGCGGTGGAGGCGGGCGGCGACGTTGTAGAGATGGCGGCCGATGCGGATGCGTTTGCCGGTGGCCTTGCAGCGGCGGCAGTCCTTGCCGCGCTTGGCCCGGCCCTTGCGGTCGGTCTTGGTCGCGAAGCCCCAACCACGGCACTTGCGGCAGTCACCGAACGGGCTGGCCGCACACAGCGACGCATAACAGAGCGTGATGACCAGAAGGAGTGCGCTAGCGAGCAGGGCAGGGGTCATGAAGGGCCTCCCGGGCCTGTTTCAGGGGTTTGCGCAGGTGGGGCGCTAGAAGCTAGTGCGCTGATCAAGCAGCGAATGTGGCGCTAGCGGTGCCGCTAGACCTAGCGGGGTGTGCTGCTAGGTCTAGCGGCGATCGGGGCTAGCTCGCGTCCCGGTTTCCGTCACGCTCCGCAATCGCGGTGAGGATGTGGGAGCGCTCGATACCGCGCCGGTTGGCGCCCTTCCCGGCTTCCGTCTTGCCCCAGACCTGGCCGGTGCTGACGCCGTGCGGCTTGAGGGCTGCGGCCAGCTGCTCGGGCTCCCAGCCGCCGTAGACGTCCGGCCGGAGTTCGGCCAGGCGTGCCACGACGACTTCGGACCACAGCTTCGGCTCTTCGGCCGGCACAACCGCGAGGATGTCCGCGAGGAGATCGAACCCGGACGACTCCCGGTCCTCGAAGACCTCCCCGGCCGCGTGCCCGGTCAGCCGTCCCGCTGCCTCGCGCAGGCGCCGGGCCCGCAGCCCGATCACCTCGGCGGTGGGGGCGTCGACGTAGACAGACGAGACGATCCGGGCGTCGGAGCCTTCACCGACGAAGTAGTGGATCCCCTTGTCCTTCCAGCTGAACATCGTGGCCCTAATCCCCCGCTTGTAGCTGCTGGTGCCGAGGACCATGTCGTTCTCCAGCTGGCCCATGACCTTCAGGCACCACCGGGCCGACGCGTTCGCCGAAATGCCGGTGGGCAGGGCCTTTGCGTCCGGGCGCTGCGTGGCCAGGAGCAGGACGATGCCGGTGGCGGGGCCGCGCTTGACGAGGTCGGTGCAGATCTCTTCGAACTCCCCGCCGTGCTTGGGGTGCTCGAACCACACCTGACACTCATCCACCCCGATGACGATCGGGTGCAGCCCGAGCTTCGGCTTGTTGGCCAGCTCGGATGTCACCTTCGATTCCGGGCAGATGTCCCGCGGCAGGGAGCGGATCATCTTGGCCCGGCGCCGCAGCTCGGTGCGCAGTTCCCGCAGGTCAGCCAGGGCGTATTCGATGTCCTCATCATCGTCTCCGGCCCGGTGGCGGTGGGAGACGCGCTCTCCGACGGGGTCGAGGTCGCCGGTGCCCTTGAGGTCGTAGGTGTGGACCTCGGCCCGTGCATCGAGGGCGGCGATGAGCAGGAGCAGACGGAGCAGGAACGTCTTACCCATCCGGGGGATCGCCCCGATCACTCCGGCGATGTACATCAGGGTGATCTCGACCCACCGGCCGCGCTGGTCCGTGCCGAAGGCAACCGGCTTGAACAGGTCGACAGACCCGCCCTTGATCAGCGGCCATGCGGGCTTCGTGGCGGTAGACATGTCCTGATCCCCGACCCAGAGCACCAGGCGGCCGGTGTGCTCGTCCGGGACAGCTTCGGGCCACACGCACCCGAGCGGGCGGCGCAGGCCGGAGGCAAGCTTGTCTCGGCGTTCGATGACGTCGGTGACGGTGACGCCGTAGGGGAGGTCGCCCTCGGCACGCCATCCGGGGCCGTCGCGGGTGATGGGGGCGGTGAAGGTGAAACCGTCTCGGCCCTTGCTCTGGACCTGGTTGATCGCGGTGATGCCGAGAGCCCCGAGGGCCCGCAGCACGATGTCCGAGGTGAGCTTGGGCGCCTTGGTCATCTCCACGGCGCGGGTGATGACCGGGGCGTCGGCTTGAGTGCCGACCGCCCCGAGGGCCAGGAGTACGGCCCCGACCGAGAGGGCTTGGAGCCAGCCGGGGGCCAGGACGTAGATGGCAAGCGCGACACCGAGCCCGACGAACATGCCCAGCACCGTGACCAGCGTCCGCAGCCGGACCCGACCGTCACGCTGCCTGGACAGCTTCAAGTACTCGGCTGCGTCTTCGCGGCGGACGGATGCGAGTCGGACCGGCTCGCCTTCCCGGTCGGACACCCACCGGATCGTCCCGCCCATGAACTTCGCTGCTCCGACGGGGGCTTGGAAGGTGAGGCGGGCGGCGTAGTACGGGGAGCGCAGCGCGTGGTACCCGGCCAGGTGCCCGTAGTGGCCTGCGGCCCACCGAGTCGCGGTCCGCAGCTCGGTGGTGGAGCGCAGCCACGCGGGGACGATCGCCCGGCGCTTGGCCCCGATGATCCGGCCCATGAACCCGGGCCCGACTTCCGCCGGACCGTCGACCATCATCGGCTCGTCCGGGTCGCCCGACCCGTTACCCGACGCGGTGGGAGCCGGGTCGGCCGACCGGTCGGCGTGTGGGTCGGCCGACTCGGTCCGGGCCGATCGAGCCTTGTCGAGGTCGACTACTTCCCCACCCGAGTCGGGTGCGGTGGGGGCGAGCATGTCGGCTTCGAGTCGGTTGAAGAGTTCGCTTTCGTCGTCGTGATTCACTGACTGTCCTTCCTGGACAAGGGAGTGGACACGGGCCCGGCCGACGCTGTGAGAGGTGAGCGGCCGGGCCCGCAGTTCAAGGCTGAGGTGGCAGAGGGCCGCTAACTACCACCAATTTGTGGTAGTTCAGGCCATGACTTCACCTGCGGTTATGGCGCTACGAGTAGGCGCAGGTGGGGCACATGCCGAGGGAGGTCGGGATGCAGTACCCGGCATCCACGCGGCACTTGGGGCAGGTGCGGCGGGCCAGCATCGCTTTGGCGAGCGCCGCGGCGCGGCCCGGGGTCATCGGCCGGACGGGCTTGGCCCCGTCGATGCGGTAGAGGTAGGCGACGGCCACACCGGCTTTGCGGCGGCGCGAGCGGCGCATGATCTGCGCGGCCACCTCCTGACCGCCGGGCCGCAGCCCGCGGGCACGAAGTTGGCGGCGGGTGGCGTACCCGTCCGGGGCGTACTTCCACGGGAACGTCGGTATCCCGTGCACCGCCCCGGTCGGGTCGTAACACTTGCCGAACGCGGGGGACATCAGGCCGCGTCCCGCGGTCCTGCAAGCGCGGTGCCGCGTCGGCCGGCACGACGTCCGGACCACGTGGCGAGCAGCCTGCCGAGCCCTGCTCGACGCACCCCGGCCCGTCCCTGCTTGGCCGCGTACATCGCCTCATCCGCCCGGCGCAGCAGACCGGAGAGGTCCTCACCGGGGTGGTCTGCGGCGCGGACCCAGCCGAGCGACACCGTGGTGTGCATGGCCGGTTCGTTGCTGCTGGCCGGTCGGGCAAGGACACCGTGCAGGACCGCGAGCAGGTCGCCGACGGCGCCGTGGTCGTCGATGACGACTGCGGCGAACTCATCGCCCCCGAGCCGCCCCGCCACACCGTGGCGGCCGACGTAGTGGGCGAGCCGGGCCGCGATCACCTGCAGCAGCACGTCGCCCGCGGCGTGGCCGAAGCGGTCGTTGATCTGCTTGAAGCGGTCGACGTCCGCGAGGACCACCACCGCGCGCGGGTCCTTGAGCAGGACCGTGGCGCGGCGGGTGAAGCCGTCGCGGGTGTGGAGCCCGGTGAGCGGGTCGCGGCGGGCAGTGTGCAGGCGGCGGCGCATCCACACCGTGTGGACGGACCAACCGGCCGCGAGTGGCCCAGCCGCCACGAGCACGGATAAAAGGGTGTTCATGCCGCCACCGCCTCAGGGTCGTCACCGTGGTCTGCCTGGTCGGTGTCGATGGAGTGCAGCGGGATGGCGGTGCGCTCTGCCTTGAGGGTGTCGCGCAGGGTGCGGGCGGTGGCCTGCGAGACGTGCAGCTCGGTACGGATGCGGTCCGCGGTCAGTGCCGTGTCCGGCCACTCCGTGGTGGCCTCCCGTGCCTCGGACAGAACCTCTTCCGGGGTCCGCTTCCTTTTGGCCTTGTCGGGGGCGCGGCGCGCGGGCCGCTTCGTGGTCGGCTTCGGCTTGCTCTCCGGCTCGGGCTGCGGGGCGACGGCCGGCGCCTCCTGCTCGGCGTCGGGGCTGACCTCCCCGAGCTTGAGCAAGACTCGGGCGCGGCGTGGTGTCTTCGTCCTCCACATGCGGCCGTGCTGCTCTCGCAGTTCGGCACGGGCCAACACGCGTTCCCGCTCGCGGGCCAGTGCATCGGCGTACGAGGTGATCTCCCACAACGTCATCCGGCGCCACAGAGCGAAGGTGGAGGGGAAAGCCAGCAGCCACCGCGAGGCGCGGATCTTGTCCATGCGCCGACCGGTTACCGCGCCGATGCGAGAGGCGTAGATGTGGGCGCCGATCTCCGAAAAGACCACCCACAGCAGCGGCATCGTTCCGTGCGCGACCTTCGCCCACATCCCGTGGCCCGCAGAGACGTTCAGGCCGCAGGTGACCAGGGTGAGGATCCAGGGCACGAACCGCACCCACGCCAATGCCATGTCCATCCGGATCAGCAGCAGGTTCGCCACCGAGAACACCGGGATGGACACGTCCATCCCGACCGGCACCATCCACGGCTCACCGAATCCCCACCGCGCCGCGGCCTCGGACACCGCGTCGAAGGAAGAGATCAGTCCCAGGGCGCCGACACCGGCCGCGGCGAGCGCGCCGATACCGGCCAATCCCATCTCCGGACGGGTCAACGGCGGAACGGCCGGCCGATCCGCACTCAGCGTCGTGGTCGTCATGCCGCCACCCCGCCCCGGTTCTGGCGACGGCGGACCGGCCTGCGGTCGGGGAGCGGGACCACGTTGAAGATCTCCGGCGCAAACGCCTCGATCGCCTCAGCGGCGACGCGGCTCACGCGGTCGGGGAAGCCGGGGTTGTCGGCGAGGATGTCGCGGGCCGCGTCCAGACGGGCCGCACGCTCCATCTCGCTCTCACCCTCCACACCCAGCCAAAGTTCCAGCGGAGTGCCGAGGGCCAGTTCTACGAAGTCGGTTGCAGAGACGGCCTGATGGCCGCTGATGAAGGCACGCATGAGCGCTCCTGAGAGTCGAGGGAACAGGGAGAGGCTCAGGCGGCGGGCGACCTTGCTGGGGAGTCCCGACGCCGTCGATCTGCAGCTAGCATGCACCAGTGCGCACTAGTACGCAACCCTGCGCGACAGAGCGCTGTAGTGCGCACTGGTGGGTACCCTCGAAGGCATGAGCGTTGTGTCGCGCGACCCAAGACCCAAGCCCGTGGTGCTGGCGCATGTGATGCGCGGCCGGATCGAGAGCGGCAAGTACCCCGACGGCAAGTTGCCGACTACCCGAGAGCTGGCCCTTGAGTTCGGGTACGCCGGCCAGACCGTACGAGACGGCCTCGGAATCCTCGTGCGGGAAGGACTGATCTTCTCAGCGGGAAACCGCGGATACTTCATTGGGGATGGCAGTGATGAGCCGTCGACCCGTAAGACGGGCATGGATGAAGAGATCAAGGAAATGCGCCTCCAGATTCAAGCTCTGACCGACCGAGTGAAGGCGCTCGAAGAGGGATCCACTCGGTCGGTGCGTGATCTGGAATAACCATGCAGCGCACGGGGGCTGTGATTTAAGTGACAGCAGGGGGGCAAGGACGCGGACAGGGGACATCTCAGGTGTCACCGCGGTGTCCTCTTGCCTGTCCCCCCAGCTGGCGGACCAGACTCGCGGTAGCTACTCGGAGGAGGACGCATGAGCGACGAAAGGCCCGCGTGGGCACAGCGAATCGCGGCGGAGCGGATGGCGCGTAGCTGGTCGCAGCTCGATGCGGTGAAGGCCATGCGGGCCCACGCTTCCACTGAGCTGCCGGCCGACGACAGCATGGTCCGGCAGTGGAAGCGCTGGGAGGCTGGCACGAAGCCGGGAGACTTCTACCAGCCGATCATCGCAGCCATGTTCGGCACAGTGACACACGCGATCTTCCCCATCGAGGGACGCAGGGACGGCAACCGCGAAATCTTGGCGGCCAGCGGAATGGAGACGCTGGAAATCGTCAGCCGACTGAACAAGTCCGATGTCGATAACGCCACCCTTGAGGCACTTCGAATCACAACCGACCGACTGTGCTCGGAATACCCCTTCATGCCGAGTGAACAGCTCCTTATCGAGGGTCGGCAGTGGCTCAAGCGAGTGGTCGACCTCCATTCAAAGAGCCTTACGTTGGCCCAACACCGCGAGGTGCTTGCCCTCTCCGGTTGGCTCGCCCTGCTCGTTGGCTGTGTCGAATACGACACCGGCGCCAGACACGCAGCCGAATCAACGCGCCGCGCTGCGCTCTCCTTGGCCTCCGAAGCCGACCACGCCGAAGTAGCAGGCTGGGGACATGAGATGCGCGCCTGGTTCGCTCTGACCACAGGCGACTATCGCGGCGTCATCGCTGCTGCACAGGCAGGCGCTCAGGTGGCCCCTCACCACAGTGTCGCGGTGCAGCTCGCGGCGCAGGAAGCGAAGGCATGGGCGCGACTCGGAGACCGCCGGCAGGTTGAGGTCGCTCTTGACCGCGGTCGACGTCTACTCGAAGGGATGCCCCACCCCGAGAACCTCGATCACCACTTCGTCGTAGACCCAGCGAAGTTCGATTTCTACGCCATGGACTGCTACAGGCTGGTCGGAGAAGACAGGCTCGCGCACACACTCGCTGGCGAAGTGCTCCGGGCGGGTACCGATTTCGACGGCACGGAACGGTCTCCGATGCGCAATGCCGAAGCACGCGTGACTCTCGGAGTCACCGCCGCACGCAGTGGCGACCTTGAACAAGCACTGATTCACGGTGAGCGCGCACTTCAGGGGCCGCGACAATCGGTCCCCTCCCTCATCATGACAAGCCGAGAACTCGCAGCAGTCGTAAGGGAGCGATACAGTACAGAGCCTGCCGCGCAGGAGTATTTGACTCATCTGCGAGACCTCGGACAGGCCAAACCCGGATTTCTAAAGATGTGATCCGCACCGCCCAAGACATCACTGAGCCCGGACGTCTCGTCCGGGCTCAGTGATGTCTTGGGCGTGTGGCTACAGCCTATCTAAATCGCCTGACCATTGGTCAGGCTAACGACAACTCAGCCAAGGCATCTGCAACGCTCTCGTCAGGCTCTGCCGAGATCCACCCCAAAGTGGCTAGGTGCACAATGGACCGGACGACTTCATCACGCTTAAGAGGCGGTTTCCTTCGCACCTTCCACGCCTCAACCGCATTGAGAATCTCAGATGCAGTGGGAATGCGACCATAATGTCGATAGAGGTGCTCCGCAGAGTAATGAACAGTGGCTGCAATTTCAGCTTGGGCGCTATCAAAGCGCGCAACCAGATCACATGTGACCGCAATCGCCGAATCCCACTTTTCGAGATACGGTGCATACTCAGGGTTGGATGAGTTAAATGTTTGCCCTACATTAACTTCGAACATATTCCCGAGCTGTCGCTCAGCGATCAATCCGTTATTCTGCAGTTTCGCAATCGTTGGCTTGAGCTGCGGTGAAAATGGACCGTAACTTGCCTTCTCGTGTTGGAGGTCCATTGGAATACCCGCGGCTACCGCAAAGTAGGCAATCTTCTGGAACATCACTCGCCCTACGCGATGCCTATAGGGCTGCTGTTCCAGTCTATTTAGGACTTCAACCAGCGCATATTGCCATGGCTCGACAAAGCGAGTCGTACTCGACTCCCCCTTTTCCCACAGATCAAGCTGTTGATGCCCAACTTCTACATCGAAAGGCGCGTATAGCTCAACTGGGATATCAAGCTGCTCCAGCCGCTGCGCCAGGACAGGACCCACGACAGACCATTCAAGTTGACCGGCTCCGCATCCCAACGGCGGAACCGCCAGAGACTTCAGGCCCCAATCGCTGCAATGTTCGGCAAGGTAATCAAGTCCAGCGATGATGTCGTCCAGCTTACTGACGCTACGCCAGTGCCCTTTGGTGGGAAAGTTTATGATCAGATGATCCCCAGCCCTGTATGGGTAGGGCTCGCCTAGACGAACCTGTCCGGCTCTGCACCGCTGCACATAGTCAGCGTACATTTCCGGATATTTCCTCTTGAAGGAAAGCGCGATGCCTTTACCCATTACGCCAACGGTGTTAACCGTGTTGACCAGACCATGCATCTGAGACTTGAGCAGATCCCCCTGCAGGACTCGAACATTCCTACCGGAAGTAGACATTTGCGTTTACCTCCACCTTCCAGAAGGGGGCAATTCCACTACAGACTGCAGCGTCGGCATTATTGAGAGTATAACAGCCAATGAAGTATTCTGGCAATACGGAATCAGGTACGAGAACTTCCGCACTGCGCATTCGCTTCCGCTCGGCCTTCTCCCAAACATCAGCACTGTTCCAGCTCTCCGCGTAAACGCGATCGGCATTGAGGTGAGCCAACCCGCCCGGCGACGGAAAGAATCGCGTGGTGCCAGTAGCCGCGTTGCCATCCGACACCACGACGTCAGGAAGCTCCAAAACAGAACTGGCTATTCGAATGACAACAAGCTCCCTCACGCCGTCAGCCATGAGCTTGAACATCATTGAATTTCGAGCGTGAAAGTATGTGTTTACGTAGGAGTGAAGGAGACCACCTCCGGGGATGCACTTATTTACTCTATTGTCCTGCACGGATGCAGAGGCGACCGAGTGATGGGGTATTTTCTCTGCGGCGTGATGACTCAACAACCCGAATCTCGCGATGGACTCAAGGTTCACGAGCGGCGCAATGTAATGCAGCTCTTCGACCTGATCTCTGTGCAATCTCGCTCCACTGAAGCGCAGGGCCCGGACTGAACAATATTACCTCAAGCTTTGACCCAGTCACCCTACGTGATGAAGATGCTCATCGGTACGGCCCGCGGGCTTTCATGTCCCAGCTGTCCGACTGTCCGGTTGGAGCTCTGACCTGTACGAATCGGGCGGACAGCCAGCACAGCGGGTGTCCGGGGTGTCCGGTTACAGACGGCTGCAACACCCTGAGTGTTGCAGCCTGGTGGCGAAGCCACCCTCTGTAGGTCGTGGGCGCTGGCGGCGCCTTCCTTCTCTCAGGAACGCGGACACCACGTCGCACCACCTCCGCACCATCTGCGGCGGATAACCACGGTCAATGGCGGTCAACCCGCCCAGGCTCAGAACGGGCGCTGGGCGGTATCCGTACAGGCCAGAGCTCCACATCGGGACGACTCCTCGGGATTCCCAAGCTCAGAGCGCGAGTTCGATTCTCGTCACCCGCTCTTTTATGAAGGCCCTGGTCAGTGACTGGGGCCTCGTTTGTTGTCCAGGCCGTACGAGGTCTCCCAGGTGCTTCACCAGCTTCTGCGTGCGACAACATGGGCGCCTCCCGCGCCGAGTCGCCCTTGCTCCGCCGGGTGGGCCCCGCACTCCGAGCCACATCACGTCCTCTACCGGCCGGAATCAGTCACTGTGGCCGGAGCTGCCGGTTCGTGCTGTGGGTGCTGTCCTACGCTGTCCGGGACCGATCGGCGGCTAGGAACGGGGGATCCGTGGCTGAGGGGACGGCGCTGTCGGAGCGGATAGCGGAGCAGCGGGTTGGTGGCGGTGATCCGCGCGCGATGCTGGGTGAGTTGCGTCGGGCGTTGGTGCTGGTGCCCGTCGATGGCGGTGGGTTGTGGGCCGCTGAGCTTGGCGGGGTCCGCTGGGTGTGCGGGTTTACTGACGAGGCGGCGCTGGCCCGTTTCGCGCAGGCGCGGGGTGCTCTGCACGATCCCGATGCCGGCGGACGGGTGTGGGAGTTCGCGGAGCTGCGGGGCGCTCGGCTGTTGGACGAGGTCATTCCAGCGATGGGAGTGCCCGCGGGGCTCGCGGTGAATATCGCTGATCCGGACGGGTCGATGTTCTTCCCGCCGGTGACGGGCATCGTGCCGGACGCGGTCGCCGTCGACGGGGAAGCTGCGGTCGGCGGGGTAGGACCCGGCGGGGAGCGTGAGCGATGAGCGGCGACGCGGCCGATCTCAACGTAGGTCCGGCGAGTGTCCAACAGATCACCAGTGGTCTGCGGGCAGCGGTGGCCGAACTGAAGGAGGTCGGCACCGGCACCGGTGCGCCCCTGGGCAAGGGGCTGTCGGACCTGTCGATGACCGGGATGGCGGTCGGCTACTACGGGTTGTCGGTGGATTTCGAGGACTTCTGCGAGCGGTGGGAGTGGGGCGTGCGGGCTCTGGTCCAGGACGCCAACACCATCGCGGCGGCGCTGGGCCTGTCCGCCGGGGTCCTTTGGGAGGAAGACCAGTACATCAAGGGCACGCTGAAAGTCGTGGTCAACTCCGGCGTCGGCAACCCGAACGCGTCCGAGGCCGACGTCATCAAACAGGGCTGGGGTGAAGTGTTCACCCCGGACTACCTCAACCCCGACTACAGCCTGGAATCGGCCGAGCGGGCGAAGAACGAGGCAGACCAGACCTGGAAGGACACCGGGCGGGCGCTGCTGACCGAGGGGAGCGGCGGCCGGCAGAGCGAGCTGATGAACCGTTTCCTCGGGGTCGATCAGGAGACCTTCGACCGGGGCGTGGACGAGACGTTCGGTCCCTCGCCCGAGGAACGTGCCCGGCAACAGCAGCAAGGCAACGGGGGGAACTGATCCATGGGCATCGGGGACATTGTCAGCGACCTCACTCCGGACGTCGTCGAGGACGCGGTCGAGGACGGGACCAAGTGGGTCGGCGACCGGGTCGAGGACGTCGGAAACTGGACGGCCGACCGGCTGGATGACGTCGGCTGGGAGTCCGGTGCGGACTGGGTGCGTGAGCAGTCGCGTTCGGTCGCCAACCGGATGGGCGCCGAGGTCGACGAGATGGACCTCGGGCAGACCGAGGACAAAACGAAGCTGATCTACGGCAGCCCCTCCGGGCTCCGCTCCTCCGCCGCCCACCTCAAAGCACTCCAGGGCGCGTTCGACAAGGTCGGCGGAGGACTCAAAGGGCTCGACGCCTCCACCCTCAAGGGCAAGACCGCGGACGCTTTCCGGGACTCGGTATCCATCGAGCCGCCGAAGTGGTTCAAAGCCGCCGACGCCTTCGAGAAGGCCGCAGGCGCACTGGAGTCCTTCGCCGGCACGGTCCAATGGGCCCAGGGCCAGGCACAGCTGGCGATCGACCAGTGGAAGGCGGGCACCAAGGCGTCCGAGGAAGCCATGGACGCCCACAAGGACCGGTGCGACACCTACAACAAGGCCGTCGACACGTACAACGCCCTCCCCTCCGACAAACGCGACCCGGCCACGCTGCCCCCGAAGCCCGGCGAGTTCAAGGACCCCGGCAAGGCCCGGATGGAAGAAGCACAGCAGCTCCTCACCGAGGCCAGAAAACAGCGCAACACCGCCGGCGAAACCGCCCGCACCCTGGTGACGGCCGCCCGGGACACCGCACCGAAGAATCCCACCTACGCCGAGCAGGCCGTGAGCGGAGTCTCCGAGTTCAACTTGGCTGGCACCCACTTCGTCGGCGGGATCGCCAAGGGCACCGCCGGAATGCTCAACTTCGTACGCAGCGTCAACCCGATGGACGCGTACAACCTCACCCACCCCGCCGAGTACGCCCTCTCGCTGAACAACACCGCCGCCGGACTCGTCCAGGTCGCCAACGACCCTTCCGGCGCCGGCAAACAGATGGTCACCGAGTTCATGAAGGACCCGGCCGAAGGACTCGGCCGCCTCGTCCCCGACCTCGTCCTCACCGCCGCGACCGGCGGCGGAGGCGCCGCGGTCAAGGGCGCCCGCACCGCGAAGGAACTCGCAGACCTCGCACAGGACGCGAACAAGGCCCGCCGCCTGGTGGACGACGCCCCCGAAGGCACCCACAACCGCACCCCCGAGGAACGCACCACCAAGAACACCGACCCGGTCGACCTCGCCTCCGGCCGCATGTTCCTGCCCCAGACCGACATCGTCCTGCCCGGCACCCTGCCGCTCACCTTCACCCGCCGCGTCGAATCCGGCTACACCGCAGGCCGCTTCTTCGGCCCCTCCTGGTCCTCCACCGTCGACGAACACCTGGAGATCGACGCCAACGGCGTCATCCACATCACCGACGACGGCCGACTCATCACCTACCCCCACCCCGCACCTGGCCTGTCGACCTGCCCCGAAACCGGCACCTCACGCAGTGGCCTGGATCGCGCCGCGTCGGGCGACTACACGCTCACCGACCCCGACACCGGCCTCACCCGCCACTTCGACGCACCGACCGGATCGGAACCAGGAGGCGACGGCGACGCCTGGCTCAGTGAGATCAGCGACCGCAACGACAACACCATCACCTTCGACCGCGCGGAGAACGGCACGCCCCTGGCAGTGGTCCATTCGGCCGGCTACCACCTCGAGCTGACCTCGACGGACGAGGTCGTGACTGGTCTGGCGCTACTCACTCCCACGATCGGCGAAGAGGCGCTCACTGCCGACGGCCGAAGCGTGGCCCACCCCCTGCGCGCCTACGGCTACACGGACGGCAACCTCACCGAGGTCACCAAACCCTCCGGCGCCACCCTCACCCTTGAATACGACCATCGCCACCGGGTCGTCGCCTGGATCGACTCCAACAACTGCCGCTACGAGTACAAGTACGACGACCACGACAGGTGCGTCGCCGAGGGCGGCGAAGCGGGACACATGCAACTCACCCTCGCGTATGGAGCCCCGGAGCCGGACACCGGCCTCCGCACCACTACTCTCCGCACCGCCGCCGGCCACACCACCCACCACCTGATCGGCGAAGGCTGCCGCGTGCTAGCCACCACTGACCCGCTCGGCCACACCACCCGCTTCACCTACGACACCCGCGGCAACCCCCTCACCCGCACCGACCCACTCGGCCGCACCACCGCCTTCGGGTATGACGAGAAGGACAGGCTCGCCACTGTTATCCGCCCGGACGGCACTGAACTGCACGCTGTCCGGAATCCATTGGGCCACCTGACGGAGTTCACCGGCCCCGACGGCGGCCGTAGACAACAGGAGTTCGACGAACGGGGCAACCGCATCGCAGCATCCGACGCGGCCGGACTCACCACTCGTTTCGCGTACGACGCCCACGGACGGCTCGTCTCGGTCACTGACGCTCTTGGCGCCGTCACCACTGTGAAGTCCGACCCGGCCGGGCTGCCACTGGAAGTCACCGATCCAAGGGGCGGTAAGACCCGCTACGAGCGCGACGCCCTCGGCCGACCCGTCCGCGTCACGGACCCACTGGGTGCAGTGACCCAGCTCGAATGGACCACGGACGGTGAACTGGCCTGCCGAAGAGGCCCGGACGGCGGAACCGAATCATGGACCTACGACGGCGAGGGAAGCCGCACAAGCCACACCGACCCCGTGGGCCAGGTCACCCACTTCGAATACACTCACTTCGAGCTGTCGGCAGCACGCACCGGCCCGGATGGGGCTCGCTACGAGTTCGACCACGACACCGAGCTACGGCTGACGCAGGTCACCAACTGCCAGGGTCTCAAATGGTCATACACCTACGATGCGGCCGGCCGACTGAGCTCCGAAACGGACTTCGACGGGCGCACGCTCACCTATACCCGCGACGCGGCGGGACAGGTCACGGTCCGTACTAACGCGCTCGGCGAAACCCTCGCCTACGAACGAGATCCACTCGGTCGTGTAATCGCCAAGGACGTGGCGGGCGCGGTAACCACCTATGCGTACGACAGAGCTGGGCGCATGGTCCGGGCAGCCGGTCCGGACAGCGAGCTGATCTACCAGTACGACCGCCGTGGTCAGGTCAAGACGGAACTCGCCGACGGGCGCGCCACCACGTACACCTATGACGCCCTTGGCCGCCGCGCCCAGCGCACCACGCCCACCGGCCGCATCACCACGTACGGCTACGACACGGCAGGACGCCCCACACACCTGACGGCTGACGGCCATCGCATCGCCTTCATCCATGACATGGCCGGCCGGGAAATCGAGCGGGACTTCAGCGGAGCCCTCACCCTGACCTCCGGCTGGGACGCTGCGGGACGCCTGAGCACACAGCGCCTCTCCACCGGCGACCGCACTCTCAACAACTGCGTCTACACCTACCGTGCCGATGGTCACGTCACTGCCCTGGACGACACCCTGCGCGGATTCCAACGCTTCGATCTGGACGCGGCCGGCCGCGTCACTGAGGTCACCGCCGCTGCCTGGACGGAGTCGTACGCATACGACATGGCAGGCAACCAGACCTCCGCCACCTGGCCCGAGCACCGCTCAGGCAGTGAGGCGAGAGGCCACCGTGTCCACACCGGCACCCGGCTGCGGCGCGCGGGCGCCAACAGCTACACGTACGACACCGCAGGGCGTCTCGTGCTGCGCAACAAGTCCCGTCCATCGAAGAAAGCCGAAAGCTGGCGCTACTCCTACAATGCCGACGACCAGCTCACCGCACTCACGACGCCCGACGGCACACAGTGGCGCTACCGCTACGACCCTCTCGGCCGCCGCACCTCGAAGGAGCGGATGGCCGCGGACGGTACGAGTGTCGCGGAACGGACCGCCTTCACCTGGGACGGTACTGTCCTGGCGGAACAGACCACCAGTCACCCCGATCGACTGCCCTATCAGGTCACGCTCACGTGGAACCACCAAGGCCTGACCCCGCTCGCCCAGACGGAACGCCTCACCGAGGAAACCACCCAGCGCGAAATCGACAGCCGATTCTTCGCCATCGCCACTGACCTGATCGGCACACCGACCGCACTCATCAGCGAATCCGGCGACATCGCGTGGCACACGCGCACCACGCTCTGGGGTAACACCACCTGGAACGCGGATGCCACCACGTACACCCCGCTCCGCTTCCCCGGGCAGTACTACGACCCTGAATCCGGCCTCCACTACAACCACCACCGCTACTACGATCCGCAGACGGCCCGCTACACCACACCTGATCCGCTGGGACTCGCCCCAGCCCCGAACCCGGTCACCTATGTCCACAATCCGCTGACTTGGGCCGATCCACTCGGGCTCACGCCGTATCCACCCAAGGGTGAACACTCAAATCCGTTCGGCCACAGAGCCGACGCCGAAAGAGCCGCGTTCGAGGCCGCCGGAGTGCCCTATGGCGAGACACCGATCGCCGAGTGGACCGTAACCGGTGACAAGAGCTTGAAGCACGTACCGGGATATGCCTATTCAAGCGACGCGTCTCACTGGGGAAACTTCCGTCAGTTCGAGACGGATCAGGGATCCAGAGTGGTCGTGGAGCATACGCACGATCCGGCTGGTCAGCATTTCCATGCGGGAAAGCCCAAGATTGACGATTCCCGAGAACTCGTCAACTTCGGCTGGGACAATGGCCGGGTCCAGCGGGGGGACGGCTCCTTCGGGTATCCCGAAGACATGGAAAGATACGGCAAGATCAACAAACCGGGCGGGGACCACCACTTCTTCTACGAAGGTAACTGATGGCAAGCCAGCCTGGATCGTTCGGGAGAGGAATCACATGGAAGCGGCCCCCAGCGCGGAGAACCCGGCCTGGCAGCACACCCTCGAAGCGTGTGGACTGCTGGCCCTCGGGAGGGAAGTCCCCTGTCCTGCGCCTGCCGTCCTGACCGCCATCCGCGCTGTGACAGGGGTAGAGGTCAGGCCGACCGCGAAAGTCCCGGAGTCACACCCAGACGCAGCAGCGGAGCTGGATCGTCAGTGGCTGGCTGAGACCTTCAAGTTGCCTCTTGTGTCAGGTGCGGGGGAATTCCTCATCGTGCCTCCAGGACAGGGCGGCAGTTCTGTGGGGTGGGTCCTCGTGAAGGATTCCGTCGAAACAGGACTGCCGTCTCGCGTGGCAAGCGCAACTGGCTCGCCGGAGTTTCTGGCATTGTCGGTGGACGGTCGCCATCTGTGCGCGGTCACGTCCGAGGAGGACGAATACTGGATTGTCACGCGCATCCTTGCCTGACGCGCGGTTGGCGAGCGGTGCCGGCGCTCAGCCCTGAAATCCCTCTGTGAACTGGGCGGCCTGATACTGGGAGGGGCGGTCCCGGAGAAGCAGTCACAGGGTGTGGGCTATGACGGCGTTCCTTCACTCCCCCTCGAGGAACAGGTCCGAATCGTCTGGCGCATCCCCGAGCCCACTGCCTCCATGTCACAAGCTCGATCGGCACAGGACAAGGTGCCCAAGGGCCCACACTCGGCTCAGCCGAGGGGGACACATCCGGATCATCGCCGCGGGCGTGCACGCCTGGTGTCGAAGCGAACGGCCCTACCGGCTACGGCCGTGCCACAACGTGCCAGTAGTGGTGGTAAACAGCGGTCAGCAGGGGGTTCCAGGTGGCTTGCCGCATGCCGCCCTCCACAGACGTTTGCCCAGCTCCGTGGCCATGTAGTCATCCACGTGCCGGGTGATTCCAAGCTCAGAGCGCGAGTTCGATTCTCGTCACCCGCTCCACGATGAAGGCCCAGGTCAGTGACCTGGGCCTTGTTTTTGTTCCGGCTACTACGGCTCTGCGTCGAGGAGTCGGGCGGCCTCGCGAGGGTCCATCAGGGTTGGACCAGGCTTGCTCGGCGGGGAGCAGGTCCCGCTCCAGCAGGGCGTATTCGGGACACCAACCGTCGGCCTCACAGCCGGGGACGTTGCGCAGGATCAAAGTAGTGAGGTTCGGAGGGACCGAACCCGTGATCCGCACCGCAAGATAAGTTTCATGGCCATCGTCGGCGCGGACCTGAAGGCCGACGGTGTAGGTGTCGAAGTCCACCGTGTGCTCTTGGCCGTCCCGGAGAGTGGCACGGCTCAGGGTCAGAACCGTAGTCCGGAGTCGCCGGACGAAACGTACTCCCGATTCGGCGCGGTAACGGACGTGGTCCTCGCGAGCGGGGAGTAGGTGGGCTGTGTACGTGGCGGACTTGAGCGCACCTGCGTTGCCGGCGTTGTAGCGGGTTCGGGCACTCTTGCCATCAGCTTCGAGAGCGGCGTAGAAGTCGTCGGTGGAGCCGTCCTCGCGGCGGCCGGCTGCCAAGGAAGGTCGGCGTCCACCCAGACCGCCCCGCGCCAACGTTGGACCTTCACCTTGAACAACACCTGGTCATCGACAGCGCGGATGCGCTCATGCTTGGCATCGTCCGTCGCGAACTGTTCGGCGGTCTTCTCCAGGATCGGGTGCTCGATCTCGTCCAGGGGGTCGGTCACCGCCGGTAGGGGCAGACCGAGGTCATCGCGTAGGCATCGCAGGGAGGGCCTGGCGGGACGCATCGCAGCGTGAATGGTCATTCGTCGATCCCGACGACTGCGTCGATCTCCTCCACGGTCAGACCGGTCAGGAGCATGACGTCCGACTTCAAGGAACCGTCCAGGACACTGAGCGCTTCCACCATGCCCTCGCGCAAATCCTCACGCCTCTGGTCCAGGTATACCCGTACCGCCTCCGCCACCAGGTCCTTCTTCGTCAGGCCCAGGAAATGTGCGCCCTGGCTGATCAGCTTGTCCGTCGCCGGATCCACCTTGAGCGGCGACTGCCGGGGCGGCTTCGAAGCCGTGGTCATAGATCCCACCTCCGCATCCACGGTACCTTAGTACCTCATGATGGGGTTCCTGCTGGTGCCTTGCAATGAGGCGCAGTCCGCCGACCGCCGGTACTACGGCTCCGGATCGATGGCGGTCGACCGGATTGCCCTGCGACAGATCGCCAGGGATGAAATCGCACGACGCCGAGCGCCTGATCCAGCGCGGTGACTTCCCCACCCATGGCACGGCGGCATCGATCACCCTCGTGCCCCATCCGTGCCCTTCGGAGCGGACAGCAGCGGTCAAGCACGGTATCCAGAGACCACGCCACCCTCGACCGCTCCAGCCAGACATGCAGGCCAGGGCCACTACAGCCGTTCAAGAACCGTTGATTCCCAAGCTCAGAGCGCGAGTTCGATTCTCGTCACCCGCTCCACGAAAGGCCCAGGTCAGCGACTTGGGCCTTGTTTGTTGTCTAGACCTGTCTAGGTGTCTCGTGCCCGCTCCGTGCCCGATGCCTGTTCATCGGCCTTGGCCGACCGCAGCCTTCCGACGTTCGGCCTGCACCCGAGAGTCGGGCCCGGAAGTGACCTTACGTTGACGCTCGGTGTCCGAGTGCTGACAGATGAACGCGGCCTCTCCGTGGACTGGCCGACACGCACCATCGTGTCCTTGAGCGTCGCGCCCGATCGGGTGGTCAGGGTGCGTCCGGTGTGGCGAGGATCGCGGAACCGGAAATCGGCCGGCAGGCCAACCACGCTACGGGCCTTGCGCCACTCCCGGCCGAAGGTCGAGCGACGGAGGCTTGCCCCGCTCGCCCACGAACAACAACCCGCCCGGGATCTTCTCCGCGTACCAAGCCAGCCAGGCGCGGATCAACATGAGTCGATTGAGAGTGGTGGCGCCCTCCCGTACCTTCTGGAACATGGGAGAGGGACGGGACGTCACCAACAACGTAAGTAACGGCGTGAGCGGCCATGTCAACGGGCCCGTGGTCCAGGCTGGATCCATCAACGGCAATGTGATCCTGCCGGATACGCCGAGCCCAGAGGAGGCAGAGTTACGGGCTCGCTGGGCGGCACGCACGAAACGAATTCTGGACGCCGAAGATGCAGAACGCGCAGCACGCTACGCCCAGTCTCAGTTTCAGAGACAGAGATTCCTCAAGAAGGCACGTCGTGGAATCTACGGGTCAGTCGTATGGATCCTGTTCGGCATGTTCCTGGTTGTCGGTGGTCACGGATCCGGGGGCGACAGCACGCGAGTGATGTGGGAGTCGATTGGGTGGTTCGACGTGGTGATCGGTTTCGGATTCCTGGCGAAGCACTGGTTGGCTCTTCGACGCTACCGCTGAGTCCCGGACTTAGCAGCTGATCAACCGCCGTCCCTCAATACGTCTGACACTTGGCGCCACCCGTGCGCAGTCGAGTGGATCACGTACCGCAGCCCGTCGCAGGGGTGGTCGAGGCACTTGATCGGCTTGCCCTCGACTCGTGCTGGCCTCTTCCGGCCCGGCGTAACCCGGCAGCTCGTCGAGGAGCCCCCGGCATGAGCGGCGCGCAACGCGTCGATGTAGGCCACGGAGAGGCTCGGGTTGTCGTCGAGCCGGAAGTGCCATGAACGCAGGTCGACACAGTACACAACCAGCCGGTACCCGCCGAGCAGTGCAGCGACGTGCACCTGCTCGTACCCGGTCACGGCGAGATACCAGTGCGTTTGCAGCGCCGGCCCGTCCGGCACACCGGCGAGCCACTCGTCGAGCTGGTACGCACTGCGGGTTTTGATCTCCAGCAGGCTGGACGGTCGAACCACGAACGGTTGTCGAGGTTTAGGGACGAAATCAGGAAAGTACGAGAGGCCGCTCCTGCATAGCTGATGGGCGAGCAGGTGGCGCCAATCGTACGCAGTGGAGTGGACGGCGTAGCGCAGGGCTACGACGCCGCCGTGGTCGTCGAGTGTCAGGGGTACGGTGGCTGCCTCAGATGCTACAAAGGGGGCCCGATGGAAGCGGAGTTGGTGGCACTTGCTGCCGCAGGCGCTACGGCATTGGTTCAGCAGATGGCAGTGGATTCCTGGGCACAAGCTCGTGACCGGATGGTGTCGTTCTTCTCTCGTCGCGGTGGTGGTGAGGAAGACGTGATCGAGGGGGAGCTGGAGATCTCGCGCGGAGAACTGGCGGCAGCGATGGAGACCAGCGACGAGCAGACCGCCTTGGATGTCCAGGCGGAGTGGCGTACACGATTGCGGCGCACCTTGCTGGCCAATCCGGCCGCGGCTTCCGAACTCCGGTTATTGATCGATGACTTGGTGCTGCCAAAGCGTGATCAACAGGTCGCGGATGTCCATAACACGATCAGCGGGGGCGTGCAGCACGGCCCAGTGATTCAGGCTGGCAACGTGGGCTCGCTGAGCTTCGGGGCACCTTCCGGTCAGACCAGAGCCTGACGGCAGTACAGGGCCCACGCAGGGTCTGTGTAGTAAACGGTGGGACTCGGTTGATTGTTTTTATCGACGTCCGGCAGTGAGCCGGCCGTCGAAGGTGATGTCGAAAGCCTGGAGGGCGGCCTTCCAGCGCATGGTCCAGCGTTTGGCTCCGGTGCCCTTGGGGTCCAGGCTCATCACCGCGAGGTAGACACACTTCAGCGCGGCCTGTTCCGTGGGGAAGTGGCCACGGGCCCTCACGGCCTTGCGGATGCGAGCGTTGACGGACTCGATCGCGTTGGTGGTGCAGACGATCTTCCGGATCTCGACATCGAACTGGAGAAACGGGACGAACTCAGCCCAGGCGCCTTCCCAGAGCCGCACGATCGCCGGGTACTTCTTGCCCCATGTCTCGCTGAACTCCAGGAAACGCTCCAGGGCCGCGTCTTCGGTCGGCGCGGTGTAGACGGGCTTGAGCGCCTTCGCGATCTTCTCCCAGTCCTGCCGGGCCGCGTAACGAAAGCTGTTCCGCAGGAGGTGGACTACGCACGTTTGTACGATCGTCGCAGGCCAGACAGTGTTGACCGCGTCCGGCAGACCAGTCAGCCCGTCACAGACCAGCATCAGCACATCCCGGGCACCGCGGTTCTTGATCTCGGTGAGGACCTGCAGCCAGTACTTCGCGCCCTCGCCGCCGTCGCCGACCCACAGGCCCAGGATGTCCCGGTGCCCTTCCGCCGTCACGGCCAGCGCCATGTAGATGGGCCGGTTGGCGACCTGCCCGTCCCTGACCTTCACGTTCACACAGTCGATGAACACGACCGGGTACACGCTGTCCAGGGGCCGGTTCTGCCACTCGGCCATGCCGGCCATCACGCTGTCCGTGATCGTGGAAATCGTGCTCTTGGAGACTTCGGTGCCGTAGACCTCGGACAGATGGGCGGAGATCTCGCCGTGGGTGAGACCCTTCGCGGACAGCGACAGGATCATCTCGTCCACGCCGCCCAGGCGCCGCTGGCGCTTCTTGACCAGCTGCGGCTCGAACGTGCCCGCCCGATCCCGCGGCACCGTGATCTCCACCGGGCCGACCTCGGTGGTCACCGTTTTGGAGCGGTGACCATTGCGGTAGTTGTCCCGGCCGCCCTCGGCCCGTTCGCCGGGCTCGTGTCCCAGGTGGTCGGTCAGCTCACCTTCCAGCGCGGACTCCAACACCTTGCGCGTGAGCTCCGCCAGCAAGCCGCCCCGCCCTCACCGGTCAGTTTCATTCCGCCGGCCTCGGCCCGGGCCACCAGCTCGGCAACCAGCCCGTCATCCACGGCGTCCGCCCCACTCGCAGCGGCCCCGGCCTCGACCTCACTCTTCACGTCCGTCATCAACTGTCGCTCTCAGTACGGGAGTTACACCACTCACCGTACAGACCCACTGCAGGATCATGGTCGCTGGAATTACGGTCGCCGATACTCAAATCCTTCTTGGCGGCGTCTTCAAGGGAACCTTCGAGCGGCGCGCGCTGACGGTGGGCGACGTTGAAGTCGAGGTGCGCCGGAACCCTGATGCACGGGACGACGAAGCTCCGTCGAACGACTTTGTCCGGTGGCCTGTACAGGTCGAGACGGAACCGACGACGCAAGACGGGGAGGCGGTTGCGGTGGAGATCGTCTCACGCATTCTCGAGGCGTTGTGGGGTGTAGAGGCGCAAGCCGTTGCGGCGTGTGACTTCGAGGACGAACTGCCGTGGAAGGGAGGTATCCAGCTTCTAGGGTCATCCGAGCCCGAATGAGTGGGCAGGCCGCGCTTCCCGATCGTGTCCCCCTCTCGGCAAGCCCGCCCTCGGTAGCCGCAAGCCGAGCCGCCGGCCTCCTGGGAAGGGCGGCGGAGTGAGGCGCCCCCGGATGCCGACACCTGAACGGCAGGTCGCGTGGCGGTCTGCAGGTGGAAGTGGTCTGCCATGGCTCGGGGGTAGCTGTTCCCAGAAGGGTTCAAGAACAAGGCCAAAGCCGCAGTGGAGCTCCTCAAAGGCGCCGGGCTGCACGGACACAAGTACGCCAACGACGCGGCAGTCGCTGAGGTAGCACTGTGCCAACCGAAACCCGTCGCCATCCTGACCTCCGACAGCGACGACATGACCAAACTCTGCGGAAACCAGGTCCGCATCATCCTCCTCTGACCAGTCGGCTCGCTCGGAGCACGGGTCGCACTGTCAGCTCTCGTGCCCCATCCGTGCCCAGCAGAGCGGACAACAGCGGTCAGGTGCGGCTCCCAGGGACCGTAACCAACCATCCCATCCAACGAGAAACCACAGGTCAGGGCACCTTTGGTAGCCCAAGAACCGCTGATTCCCAAGCTCAGAGCGCGAGTTCGATTCTCGTCACCCGCTCCATGCAAAAGCCCCAGGCCAACGGCCCGGGGCTTTCTTGTTGTCTAGACCGGTTTAAGCGTCGCGCACCACCTCCGCACCACCTTGACCGTCTTTCCGCTGTTCAGCGCCCTTCCCCCGCGCGGCCCGGACCATCTTGCCCAGCCCGCTCGCCACTTCTCTCTGCCGCTCGTGATCCGAGTGCTGATAGATCAGTGCGGCATTCTCGGACGACTGCCCGGCCCGGACCATCGTGTCCTTGAGCGTCGCCCCCGAGCGCGTGGCGAGCGTGTGCCCGGTGTGACGAAGATCGTAGAAACGAAAGCTGTCGGGCATACCGACCGCGCCCCGCGCCCTGCGCCGCTTCCGCCCGAAGGATGAACGACGGAACGGCGCTCCCTGCTCACCCACGAAGAGCAGTCCGGTTTACTCACGAGTTCTGGCTCTGGTTCTCGCCCAGCTTCTGCGGAGTACGCAAGGGCGAATCAGGGATCAAGTCGGCCTGGCGCCAGGCGCTGGGGCAGACTGGAAGGTATTAAAGCCTTGAGATCCAGGAGGGCTTCTCGATGTAGTCGGCGAGGTAGCCGTTCTCGAACTCCGGCCGTTCCACTCCACTGACCTTGAGTGTCGGCGTACCTCTGGCACTGGAGTTCTGGAAGGCACTCTCGGATGCGTCGACGAAGGTTTGGTACTTCATCGTTCGGACCGCACCATCGAAGCCTGGCCCGCGCAGACCCTCGACGCGGGACGCCATCTTCAGGAGGAAATCGTTGGTAAAGCCATCGACTGCTTCATCCGGCTGATTTGCGTAGAGGACCTGGTGAAACTCAACGAACCGGCCCTCTGCCAGTGCGGCGCGCAACGCGTTCACAGCTTTTTTCGAGCCGTTGCCGCCCAACTTGCCGTCGAGGAAGGACGCGAGTGTGTAGTGGACCTGCACTGAACCGCTCTGAGTCAGTTCGTGCAGCTCAGCCCCGGCGCCCTGTGTCTCGAACTCCTGACAGGCAGGGCAGCGCAGATCCTCAAAGAGCTGGACGGTGGTACCCGCGCCCTCATCACCGACCACGATCGTCGTCCCGTCCGCGCCCAGAGACTCGGGTATATCAGCGTCGGTGGCATGACCAGAACGCACCCCACAGGCCAGAAGGAACAGCCCAAGGATGGCGGCGATCACCGGTCCCTGAATCCCGCGCTTCACCTTCATGGATGCCCCTCCCCAGTGGCAAATGGCTCAGAGTCTACGCGGCGGCCCGCAAGGCGGATCGCCAGCCCTGGGACACTGGCATACACCAGACCGAGAAGCGCTGCTTATTCCTCGCGGGCAGAGCCACAGGAAGTCACCCGCTCCATGACAGAGGCCCAGGTCGGCGACCTGGGCCTCTGTCATGGTCTGGACCCGTTCAGCAACACCTCTGCGCCACGTGGGCCCTTCTGCCGCTGGTCACACTGCCTTTCGCGATAGCCCGCACCATCCGGTCCAGCCCATCGGCAACCCCCCGCTGCCGCTCGTGGTCCGAGTGCCACTCGTTCGGCGCCTCCGGAGTGCCCGAAGCGCACGTTTCCAGGAACGTGCTCCGGTGGTAGTCGTGCTCAGGTCAGAACGCCGACGTGTAGGCGGCGAAGAAGGGCGTCTTCACCGGCGCTCCGCCGGGGTCGAAGCACGCTACGTAGAGCCGGACGGAGCCGCTGGTCCGGTCCCAGGGCCTGTACAGGCCGCAGTAGTCGGCGCTGCGGCCGTAAGCGGTGGCGTGCGCGGTGTCCGACGGGACGGCCACCGACGGCATGGTGACGGTGAAGGGCGCTCCCGAGCCACCGAGGCTGTTGGTGGCTCCGCTGGAGTTGTAGTTGGTCAGAGCGGGCAGCGACCCGCTGTACCAGAGATACCCGAAGGACTTCGGCGGAAAGGCCGGGCCGTGTACCGCTCGCAGATAGGAGTAACTCAAAGTCCACTCGGTGTCGTATGGCTGGTTGGACGCGTCGTAACAGGCAACGATCACGGTCTGGCCCGCCGTCCCTGGTGTCCAGTCTGACACCTTGCACCGCGCTCCCTGCCGTGGATCGACAGCGGTGACCTGGAGATCGCCCGCGTAGCTGGACAGCCCGAGAGACGGAAGCCACGCCTTCCAGATGCCCGTCGAGCCCTTGCTCACCGCATTGGTGGAGCCCGCGGAGTTGTACTGGGTGAGTACGGTGCCGCTGCTGTCCGAATTCAGGTAGCCGTACGAGCCGGAGGGGGTGGCGGGCAAGCCGCTGCTGCTCGTGTAGAGGACCGTGAAGGTGGAGTTGTCCGGTGCACCGCTGGGGAGGTAGCAGTTCACGTACACGTCCTGACCAGGTCCCACAGTTTTCCAGTCAGCGATCTGACACCAGTGGGCAACGCTGTTCACCGCGGTGGCGTGGGCGATGCCACCCGGACCACCGATCAGGGGGAAGTGCACCACGTACGAACCGAGACCGATTTGGTCAACCTTCACGGGATTGGCGGAAGGTGAAGCCCAACTGCCCCACTGCCGAGAGGGGTCGGGTGCGTAGCCGGGGGGCGGAGTCGCGTTGTCCAGATACGCGAAGCCCCAGCGGTCGGGTACGGCGGCGTGTGCCGGGCCGGCTGCGGGAAGAGCTGCGGCCAGAAGAGCGGCCACCATGCCCAGAACGAGCATCACGGCCCGGACGGGTCTGCTCGACAGATGTGAGGTGCGGACGTGCATGGGCGTGCCTCCTGTTGATGAGGTCGGTACTGCCTGTGCGATCCGGTACTTGAGTGCGATTGCCCTCCACGTGCCGCAGAGGCTCGAGCTCAGTCCTCCTGCGGCTCTGCAGAACGGCAGGGCTTGCACCCCGACGGCGGCCCGTGGGTTCGAAATCCGATTTCCACTGTCCCAGAAGTACAACCCGTCGGAACGCTGTCGGTCAGCCGTTTCGGTGCCCGCCTCACCTGCCGCCGGGCACAGCGGCTCGCTTGGTGCGACGCGTGAAACCAGCAGTTACAGCCGCTGCCGTGCCAACTACTCTTCCTCTCACCCCTCCCACCTCACTCGCCTCTGCGCACACCGCAGCCGGGCCTGTCCAGAACTCGCCGGCACCTGGTCGACGACTCCACAGCAACCGAAGGTCTGGGCCCGGCCAGCATGTGCATACGTCGGCACGAGGAAGAGCACGGAGACTTCAGCGACGAGGAACTCACCAAGGCCCACGCGAAGATCTTCGGCACCCCCGGCTGCGCCAAGGACGCGGACGCCGCGTGAGTGAGCACATCGAGACCGTTGTCCCGGACTCGGAAGGGCGCTCCGCCTGGATCGCGCAGGACCGCAAGCTCCTCGCGATGCTGCAGGTCTTCCACGACATGGGCGCCGACCTGGTGATCAGGGCGAACACCATCGTGGAAGTCACCCACTCGCGCACCAACATGC
Organism: Streptomyces sp. NPDC048462; assembly: GCF_043200175.1. Classification (NCBI taxonomy): domain Bacteria; kingdom Bacillati; phylum Actinomycetota; class Actinomycetes; order Kitasatosporales; family Streptomycetaceae; genus Streptomyces; species Streptomyces sp. NPDC048462. The sequence continues at coordinate 108,779 of NZ_JBICXG010000012.1, read as the reverse complement.
CTCGCCTGAACCGGCCGCTGTCCCGCATCAAAGTGGAACCGGTCACCGAACAAGCGGCCGACGCGACAGCGGAACTCCTCAAAGCCGCCGGACTGCACGGACACAAGTACGCCATCGACGCCACGGTCGCCGAGGCAGCGCTCCGCCAGCCGAAGCCTGTCGCCCTACTGACGTCCGACAGCGACGACAGCGACGACAAGACCAAGCTCTGCGGCAATCAGGTCCGCATCATCCCTCTCTGACACGCCGGCCCACCTGGAGCTCGCACCTCGGCAGCTTCCGTCGCACTTGCTGGCGCTCGTGCCCTATCCGTGCCCAGCAGAGCGGACAACAGCGGTCAGATACGGCTCCCAGAGACCGCAGGCCATCCACCTGCACAATGCAAATTTGCAGGTCAGCGACCCTATGACGACTCAAGAACCGTTGATTCCCAAGCTCAGAGCGCGAGTTCGATTCTCGTTACCCGCTCCATGATGAAGGCCCTGGTCGGAGACCAGGGCCTTGTTTGTTGTCTGGACCACTTCAGAGGTCCCGCACCAGAAGGCTCACCTTTGGCCTTCGCTTGGCCAGCGAGCGGCAGCAGTTTCCGACAGCGGCCTCGACCAGAAGGCGTCCCTCGCGTGGGGACAGCGAGCGCACGTCCCACGCCCCCCCGGCCTCGCGGGACATGGCGCCAAGACGTCAGTTCTTTCACGCCGCAGCCACCCGCTCGCCGACGCCCGCCGACCCCGAAAGGCTTTGGTGAGGCAGCCCAGGAATGAGATCCTCTTCGCATGTGCGTTCATTGAATGCTGCTTCGTTCGGGGGGACTTCACACTGTGGCTGTAACTGTGCCGGATTGGGCCGACACCCTACTTGACGTCATCGGCGTCAATTGGCCGAACGTTGACGAAGACGCGTATCGAGACATGGCCGACGCGCTCCGGGAGTTCGCCGAGGACGTGGAGGACGACGGATACCTCGCAAATCAGCATGTGCAACGTTTGCTGTCGTCCGGTTACGGCGAAGCTCTCGACGCGCTCGGCGGCCACTGGGGCAAGGTCAAGAACAAGCATGTGAAGGATCTGGCCGACGGCGCTCGCATGATCGCGGGAGCCTTGGACAACGCGGCCACGGCGATTGAAGCCATGAAGTACGCGGCGCTTGTCCATCTGGGGGTGCTGGCCGGCAAGGCGGGCATCTCCATGGCTCTGATACCGGTGACCGGCGGACTGTCCATGCTCATCGGCGGGGGAGCGATCGCGGTTGCTCAGCAGGCCATCCGCCGGGTCATCAAGGAGTGTTTGGAAGAAGTCGTCAGCTATATCGTCTCCGCTCTGACCGAACCGGCCGTCGCCGCATTGGAAGGCATGGCCGCGGATCTGGCAGTACAGGTCGGCGCCACCATGCTCGGTCTGCAGGACGGCGTCGACATGGACCAGGTCGGCCAGTCGGGCAAGGAGGGCTTCAACGAAGGTGTGGCCGGAGCCAAGGACTCCTTCCAGCTCGCTTCAGCCGGTGGACCCGGAGCAGCGCCCGGCAAGGGGGTGCACATCGAGCACTCGGAGCACGAACGAGCCGGCACCAGCCTGAATCTGGTCAGTGTCGACGTTCACGGCAAAACCGCGGGCAGGCTGGCCAAAGCCCGGACGCACCATGGACGGACCCGGGGCAAGGACGATATCGCCAACGCCCTGGACCCCGTGATCGACAAGGCGATGAAAGCTCTCGGCAAAGCCAACAAGGCGGTGGGCGACCACCTCGGCGAGGAGCTGCCGAAGGCGGTCAGGGAGATATCGGAGGCGCAGAAGAAGATCGATCTGGATATCAAGGACAGGCTCAACAAGGTGCGCCAGGATGACGGAGAGACCGTCCCGCCCCCTGCCAGGACGCGCCGGGACTCCGCTCACACCAAGGCGGACGCACTGAAGAGCGCCAAGGACGAGCCGCGTCGCAACAGCATCTCGCTGGACAAAAAGACCTGTGAGAACGACCCGGTGGACGTCGCCACAGGCGAGATGACACTGCCGCAGACCGATGTGGCCCTGCCCGGAGTCCTTCCGCTCGTCCTGCGACGGACACATTTCTCCGACTACCGCTACGGCCAGTGGTTCGGCCGCAGCTGGGCCTCCACGCTGGACGAACGGATCGAACTCGACCCACTCGGCGCGGGGGCCGTGTGGTCACGGGACGACGGTTCACTCCTCGTCTATCCGCGGCTGCCGCTACCCGGGGACGACGAAGGTGTCCTGCCCCTTGAAGGTGCCGGCTTCCTCTGGTGCACGGCGGACACGACAACGGGGAGACCACCTACCTCGTCACCGACCCGTACACGGGTCTGACGCGATCGTTCCGAGGCAACGCGTACAACGCATCGCCGGCCTACTGGCTCAAGGAAATCGAGGACCGCAACCTCAACCTGATCTCGTTCACACGTACCGGCGACGGCAGCCCGACAACGGTCAGTCATTCCGGCGGTTACCGGATCGATCTGGCAGTCGAGGACGCCCGAGTGCGGGAGATGTCCCTGCGTACGCCCGACGGTCCTGTCACCGTCATGCGCTACGGGTACGACCCCGTGGGCAACCTCGAAGGAGTCGTCAACTCTTCGGGGCTCCCATTGCGTTTCACGTACGACGCGGACGCCCGGATCACATCCTGGACCGACCGCAACGACTCCACGTTCCGCTACGTGTACGACGACGCCGGCCGGGTGGTCCGCACAATCGGTCCGGTCGGCTACCTGTCCTCCACGTTCGCGTACGACACCCACCCGGAGACCGGCGACCGCGTCACCCGATACACGAACTCCCTCGGCGCGACCAAGGTTCACTACTTCAACGCCCGTCTCCAGGCGATCGCTGAGACCGATCCACTGGGCGTGATCACCCGCCGCAGCTTCGACCGCTACGACCGGCTCCTCTCCCGGACCGACGCGCTCGGCCGGACCACCGACTACACCTACGACGACCACGGAAACCTGGCCCGGATCGAGCACCCAGACGGCAGCTCCGCCGAAATCGAGTACAACGAGCTGAACCAGCTCGCCGCAGTTACCGGCCCCGACGGTGCAACGTCGTGGCAGGAGTACGACGACCGGGGCAACCCGACCCTCTTCACCCGGCCGAACGGCACGACGACCCGTCTCACCCATGGCCCGAACGGTCAGCTCACCGGAGTCGACGACTCCCTCGGCGCACTGGACCGGCTGCACTGCGACATAGCCGGTCTGCCGCTGGCGGTCCGCGGTCGGCTCGGCACGGTCACCCGCTACACCCGCAACGCGTTCGGGCGTGCGGTAGGGATCACCGACCCGCAGGGCCGCACGACCGCACTGGAATGGACCGTCGAGGGCAAGCTCGCCCGGCGGACGGATCCCGATGGCTCGCAGCAGTCCTGGACGTACGACGGCGAGGGCAACTGCCTGCTCCACGTCGACGCGGCGGGCGGCGAGACCCACTTCGAGTACACGCACTTCGACCTGGTCTCGGCCCGCACCACACCCGACGGCGCCCGCCAGGAGTTCACCCACGACACCGAGTTACGTCTGACCCGGGTCACCAGCCCTCAGGGCCTGACCTGGGACTACACCTACGACGCAAGCGGCCGCACCAGCGCCGAGACCGACTACGACGGCCGCACACTCAGCTATGTCCACGACGCCGGCGGCCAACTCCTCTCACGCACGAACGGCCTCGGACAGACCGTCCGCTACGAGCGTGACCTCGCCGGCCGCATCACCGCCAAGGAGGCAGCCGGCGCGGTCACCCGGTTCACCTACAACATCCGAGGCCACCTCGCCTCGGCGACAGGACCGGACACTGAGCTGTCCTACGTCCGCGACAGTTCGGGCCGGGTCCTCCGCGAGATCTGCGACGGACGCGAACTGAGCAACACCTACGACGAGACCGGACGGCGCGTCCGTCGTGTCACCCCGTCCGGAGCAGTCAGCACATGGTCATTCCCGGCCGGCCCCACCGCTGAACTGAACTCCTCCGGTCATCACTTGGCCTTCGCCTTCGACGAGACGGGCCGCGAGACAACCCGCCGGATCGGTGACTCGCTGACCGTCGAGTACACCTACGATCCGGCAGGCCGCCTGACCGACCAAAACGTCCGCACCCCGGGAGACCGGCCCCTCCAACGCCGCACATACACCTACCGTGCCGACGGCCACCTCGCCTCGGTCGATGAACTGACCAGCGGATTCAAGCGACTGGAGGTGACCCGCGAGGGCCGGGTCACAGGCATCACCGCTGACAACTGGTCCGAGCGATACACATACGACGAGGCCGGCAACCAGACCACCGCGACCTGGCCCGGTACGGACGATGCCACCGGACCCCGCGAGTACACCGGGACCCGCATCACCCGCGCGGGCAGCGTCCGATACGAACACGACGCCCAAGGGCGGGTGGTCCTGCGCCAGAAGGCCCGCCTCTCCCGCAAGCCCGACACCTGGCGCTACGGCTGGGACGCCGAGGACCGCCTGGTCTCGGTCACCACACCCGACGGGACGCGCTGGCGCTACATCTACGACGCCCTGGGGCGCCGCACCGCCAAACAGCGCCTGTCGGGGGACGGCACGACGGTTGCCGAGGAGGTGACCTTCGCGTGGGACGGCGACATCCTCTGCGAACAGGTCAGCTCCATAGCGGGCTCCCCGGACTCCGTGGCCCTCACCTGGGACCACGACGGCGTGAAGCCGGTCACCCAGGTGGAGCGTAGGCTTCTGGACCAGTCGGAAGTCGACCACCGCTTCTTCGCGATCATCACCGACCGGGTCGGAACGCCGCGCGAACTCATCGACGAGCAGGGCGAGGTGGCGTGGCACACCCGCGCCACTCTGTGGGGCAACACCTCATGGAACCGCGGCGCCGGCGCCTACACCCCGCTGCGCTTCCCGGGCCAGTACTTCGACCCCGAATCCGGCCTCCACTACAACCGCCACCGCCACTACGACCCCGAGTCCGGCCGCTACCTCTCCCCCGACCCTCTCGGCCTGACGCCCGCTCCGAACCCAGTCACGTACGTCGACAACCCCACACGATGGATCGACCCGCTGGGGCTGGCGGGGTGCCCGCATCGCGCGGAGGGCCAGCCTCGGCACAGTGTGGTGCTGGGGGTGGATGTGCCGCCAAATCACCCGTCGGAGTCACTGGCGAGCTACCTCCGCAACGATCCGTCGGTCGACGGCCACGATCCGAACCGTGCCAGAGACCCGGGAGCCCATACCTACAACGGCCCGGACTACGCCGGTCAGGAGGCCGGGGGCCCTGTGTGGATGACGAACGTGATGGGCGCCATCGGAGATCGCGACACCACCCTGTCAATCACCCTCGACGGAATGCCGAACAGCCGGGGCGAGATAGCCGACTGGAACACCCCGCAAGACATCACGGACGCATTCCGGAGAGCGGCCCAGCACGGTTCGCAGTTCAATACCTCACATGAAGCCAACTATCCTCGCCGCGGTGACGGAACTGCGTGGGAGATGAGTGAAGTAGCCTACGCAGTCCGCAATTATGACGGAGCTGCTGCGTGGAGGGATCCTGAGGACCAGCGCCCTGGTCGGCCCTGGGAGGAGATTCGGTGGTATACCCGTGACGAAGAGGGTGGTGGCTACAAGGAGATCAAGGTACCAAAGCCCGACATTCCCGAAATACAGCCGGATCTGTCGAAACTCCCGGACCATTTGAGATAGTAACAATTCATGAGGAAAACTGAAATGCCACAGAATGCAGAAGACATCGTAGCTGCAGAATGGGCGACGGTTCTGGCTTACGGTCAGGACCGCATCAACCCGATTGTGCCCCGCACCGCCTATGGCCACCGGTCGCTGCGCGACCTCTTCCCCATGGTCAGCCATGGCGTTCTGTACCTGAGCCGGTGCATCAAATACCCCTGGACACACGACGTCGGAACCGCCTTTCCGCAGGTCGCCGGCGGATACCGCGTGCGTCGGGAGTCCGACCACACCGTCATCGGGGAGGTGGGAACCGTGGAGGAGGCGTATGAACTGATCGCTGCCAATCTCCCTGACGGCTGCGGACCGGCTATCGATGGCACGCCGGAAGACCTATGACCCCTGTCATCGTCACGCGGTGGCGCCGGATTCCCCAACGCCTGCTCGATGCGATGTCCAACGAGCCCGCACCATTCGGACCGCCTGGGAGTAAACGCTCTGACGCTCAGGCAATGACGACAAGTAGCCGAGCGACGAACGGCTGGGACAGCCCCAAGGCGCAGTGGTCTCGGCGGTCGACAGGTGCCCCTCGGACGCCAGGACCATCACCGCATTCGAGCCCCTGTCAATCGTCTCCCCCTGCCCCCTCACAGGAGGCCGTGCCACAACGTGCCAGTAGGGGCGGTAAACAGCGGTCACCAAAGGAGCCCACACGCCCCGTCAGGACGAGATCGTTGACGCACATCCTCACAGCTCAGAGGCTATACACACAGCCCAGTACCGGGTGATTCCCAAGCTCAGAGCGCGAGTTCGATTCTCGTCACCCGCTCCATATGAGAGCCGCAGGCCAGTGGCCGGGGGCTTCTCCGTTGTCCGGCGCCGTTCAGGGGCCCCGCACCAGATCCGCACCAGAGGGCTTCTTCCTCCGCCCTCTCCCGAGGCGGTGCGCACAAGGCCGACCGGCCGCGAGCACGCGTACAACGAGACGGGCGCCGAGGCCCTGCTGTGTCGCCGCTCGTTGGGCGCGGGCGGCTTCGTGGCTCAGGTGGGCTGTCCGTCAGTGGCGGGCCGGATCCGACCCGCTGCCGCAGTCCCGGTCCGGACGCTACCGAGGGGTGGATTCAAGCAGCAGTTCGCTCAGGTCCGACGGCATGGTGATCATGCAGTCGTGCCCGGTCCGTAGTTCCCGTATCCGTGCCGGAGAGCCGTTGGGCTGGGTCGCGGGGACGGTCCGCCGCACGATGCCTGGCGGCTCCGCGCCGACACAGTGGATGTGTGTGCGCGGAACCGATTCCAGGGCAGGGTTGTCCAGCCGGACCGGTTGCTGCAGGCAGCGCACCGGCTGGTCGGAGAGCGTCGCACTCAGCCATGCGATGTCCGCCGGGTCGGTGACCCCGAACAGACCGAGGGGCGGAGGCATCTCGGGCAGCGGCGGGACGCGCCAGCCGTTGTCGGACTTGGCGGCCAGGTCGATCAGGTTCTGGGTCATGGGCTGTACGTCGACGGCGGTCTCGCCGTGCTCCGGGACCATCGCGTCCAGGTACACGAGGTGCGCGATCCGTTCCGGCACCTCGTTGGCCACGGAGGAGACGACCAGCCCCGCGTAGCTGTGACCCACGAGCACCACCTCGGTCAGGTCCTCCTCGTGGATCAGCTTCAGAACGTCCTCGACGTGTGTGTCGAGCCCCACCTCGGGACCGAGCAGATGTGCCTTGTCGCCGTAACCGGTGAGCGAGGGCGCGAACACGCGGTGTCCGGCCGACTCCAGCAGCGGGACCACCCGCTCCCAGCACCGACCGCTGTGCCAGGCACCGTGTACCAGCAGGAAAGTTGACATAAGTGGAAGTCTTCTTCGTTTCCGCCCGAAGGTGGAGCGTAGGAACGGCTCGCCCTTCTCTACCGGCAGAGCCTCTGACTCAGCGCCGCCGACAGCACGGCGACCGGCGGTCAGCCCAGGCGTCGCCCTGCGGACCCGACCACATTCTTCGAACGCGAGCTGCGTGTCAGTGGGTGGTCCTAATCTGGTTCCCGCGTATTCGTGAGGGGGGGGGCTCCATGCCGAAGGTGCCAGAATCCAGGCGTATCGGACGGGTGGCAGTGAATGAGGTGCGTTCGCTGCTGGAACGACACGGCCACATCGTTCAGGAGATAGACGGCAGCAACGACCATGGCGAGGATCTGCTCATCACCTTTGTCGATAACGGACAGCGGACGGAGGATTCCCTGACCGTTCAGGTGAAGGGTGGAGACTCGACCCGAACCAAACGCGGGCACCGCGTACCGGTCGGCGATCACGGTGACAACTGGCGCGATGGCAGTCTTCCCGTTCTCTGTGTGGTCCACGATGCCGAGCGCGGTGGACTCTTCTGGGCCAATGCGACCCGTCAGCTTCGTCGGGGCACGGCGCTGCGTAAGAAAGTGAAGTCGATCGTCGTCTCCCGGGAGTCCGTACTGGACGACGCGAGCCTCAAAGCATTCGTGCAGGTCATGCGGCGCTACCTGGCACGGGAACGCGAGGGGGTCGGTAGGTGGGCGGACATGGCGAACGTCGAGTTCGCTCCGGACGACATCGTCAAACCCTTCGAGAACGAGGTCTACGAACCCATGGTCTTCTGGCAGCGTCGCGGTGAGCCGTACGCGGTACTGCTCCACCACGACCTGGATTGGGAGCCGGTGCGCATCCAGGAGAGGATGCTCCGCTTCGAGCCGATCCCCTGGATCGGCAACGTCATCCTTGACATTGCGGAAGCACACTGGCTGATGGGCTGTTTCAAGTCCACGGAGTGGTGGCGACGTCCCATCGACCATCGTGACTCCGCTGGGCCCCGCGAGGCTTCCAGCCGGCTGTGAGCTACGGCCGCACCGTCCCGGTCGCTGCTGCTGAACTCGTGTTGGTGCAGCGCTAACCGCTCGCCCCTTGCGTAGTAACACAAGGACATGCGGCGCCTCCAAGGGGCGCGGTGACCGCCGGTGGAGGCGAAGTTCCGTCTCTCTTGAAGGAATGAGGAAGGGGCTCGCCGCGCTCGCTCGGCGAGGGCTGGATATGCGAAGCAATGCTCGAATGAGGGCACTCCTGCAGGAGACCGACACGACAGGACTGAGTGCTCAGGACATTCCTCCCATGTTCCGTGAAGTGGTGGAGCGCGGATGGTCTTTGGCGCCCGCCGGCAGTCGGGTGCTGACCGATCTCCTCCTCGACAACCGGCAGCGATACTCCGACCGACTCACGGAGGAAGCCACAATCAACGGCAGGGCGATGACGGACTACGACCTGCCCACCGCGACGGACGAACGCGCGCCCGTCCTCGTACGCAGGTGCCTGGCCTACGTCGCTGCCTGCCTGCAGCGCGCGCAAGAGGACTTCGGTGACACGGCGGTGAGGGCCTACGTCTCGCTGTCCTTCGCCGATACGGACGAGGCACCGCTGACTTCCAACGTCACCTTCTGCACACCCCTTCCCGACGCCCTTCCCTACATCCCCAACCTTGAGGGCGTGACGGACGCGTCCGTCGGGGAGTTCTCCGCGGATGACTGCTCGCACTGGTCGTGAGGTCGACCCCGTGGGCGATGGTGGCTTGGGGCCGTGACCACGATCTGTTGCCCCCGGCTTCGGGTACCGGCCCGGGAGTGAGCCATCCAGGCAGGAGTCAACGAAACAGTTACGGACGAGACTCATCCGGTGTCAGGCCCGCGTACGCCGCCACGTCGGTACGTTCGGAGAGGGACCACGTTGTCGGCGGACGGTCGCCATCTGTGCGCGGTCACGTCCGAGGTCGACGAATACTGGGTTGTCACGCGCGTCTTACCTGAGGCGCGGTAGGCCGAGCAGCCTCGCCCGGCGGGGACTTCGAGGACTGCGCGGAAGCGATCCATGTGCTGGTGAACAGTCTGCTGCTCGTCACGGCGGCGCTTGGCACTGCTCGGGGAGCGGAGTCGCGGTGATCGCTACTATCGAACGGGCGAACAGGCGAACGAGCGCCACGGGGGGCCGTCCCCCGACGTCCGTGGCCCCGACGCCGGGCCATACACCGGGACGCTCGGCCCCGGTAACCGAACCTCTACGTCGCGCCTTCGGGAGCCGGTATGCGTTTCACCACTCCGCCGCGTCCGGTCGACCCGGTCGCGCTCGTCCCTCAACTGGCTTCGCTGGCACGCACGGCGACGCGGCTGCATCCCCGGCCCGGGGCGCCGGGTGTGCGTGACAGCTCCGTGGGCGGGCCGTTGCTGTGGCCCGCCGACGAGGCGTGGCCGCACTGCGAGGGGCCGCACGACAAGAAGGCGGCCGACGGCACGCCTCGGTCCCTGGACGATGTGCGGGTGCTGCGCCGGGATCTGGCCGCGTCGGCCGAGCGGCGGCTGCGCGGTCAACGGGAGCCCGTGCCCACGCCCGGGGAACGGGAGACCGCGAAGCGGACGGGGCAGGGCAGGCCGTGGAGCGACGGGCCGATCGCCATGCTGCCCGTGGCCCAGCTCTACGTCCGGGACGTCCCGCTCCCGGCCCGCCCGGCCGGGGCCGACCTCCTCCAAGTCCTCTGGTGTCCCTACGGCCACGGGGTGTCGGAGCCCCGGACCGCTCTGTTCTGGCGCTCCTCCGCCACCGTCACCGATGCACTCGACGTCCCGCCCGAGCCGGCCGTGATCGAGGGGAACGGCTACCTGCCCCGGCCTTGCCTGCTGACGCCGGAGCAGGTCACCGAGTACCCCAGTCCCATGGAGCTGAGCGAGGAGCTGCGGGAGCAGGTGGAGGAAGAGAGCCGGTGGGAGGCCGCCGGGGCGGAGTGGGACGACGGCGAGTCGGAGGATCCGCACGAGTTCTACTTCCGCAACCTGAGCACCGCCCCCGGTTGGAAGGCCGGTGGCTGGACCTGCTGGAGCCTCACCGACCCCGAGCCCCGCGACTGCCCCGCCTGTGGCACCCCGGAGATCCCGCTCCTCACGATCGCGAGCTCCGAGTGGGACACCGGCAGCGAGAGCTGGCGGCCCGAGGAGGACCGGGCCGATCCGTTCGTGCACCTTCCGGGCGCCCCGGAGAAGCCCACCCTCGTCGACATCCGCGGCGGCTACACCCTCCAACTCCACGTCTGCCCGGCCTCTCCGGACCACCCCCACCTCCAGATCATGGAGTGAGCCGACAACGTCACCCGCCTGCCGGTGGGGTCCCGTCCCCGCCGGTCAGAGGCGGCAGCTGATTTCGAGGCCGTCCTCTACGGGGAACGTGACGCTGTGGTAGCCGTTCGCGGTGTCGCGGACGTGGTCGAGGTAGGTGCCGAGGTCGGGGAGGTCCACGTCGTCCGCGACGACGAGGGTGCCGGGGGCGATGTGCGGCTCCAGGAGTTGCAGGACGGGCAGGCAGAGGTTCTTCCACCCGTCCAGGAACAGGAAGTCGACCGGCTGCCGCAGTGCGGCGAGCGTCTCCAGGGCATCCCCCTCCAGCACGGTGATCACGTCGTCGAGGCCGGTGGCGGCGAAGGTGTCGCGAGCGTGGGCCGCCTTGGTCCGGCTCATCTCCGTGGTGATGACCCGGCCCGTGCCGTTGTCGCGGACGGCGGCGGCCAGGTGCAGGGTGGAGATGCCGTACGAGGTCCCGAACTCGACGACGGTGGCCGGCCCGGTCGCGCGGATGAGGTTGTAGAGGAGCCGGCCGCCGTCGGCGGAGACCGGCATGTAGACCTCCTGTACCGCGTCGGCGAGTTCCTGCGCCGTCAGCGACTCCTTTTCGTAGGGCTGGACTTCCTGCAGCCGTGCCGCGGTCTCTTCGTCACGGGCGGCGGCTTCGAACATGCGGTTGAGGGCGGCGGAGACGCGCGGTTCTTCGAGGGTGCAGGGATACGTGGGCATGGTTCTGGCTCCTTCGAGCGGTGGGCGCTACGCGGTGCGCGACGCGCCTTGTGACGTGTGAGGCGTGAGGTGGGACGACGTGCGCGGTGTGCGGGGTACGGGTACGGAGTGGGCGGCTCGGGACGCGGCGTATCGGCGGGTACTTCCCGTCGTGGTTCGCCGGGGCGCCTCGTCAGTCCGTGTAGGCGCCCGCGTCGATGTCCGCGAGAAGGGCCGGCCCGGTCGGCTCCCAGGCGAGGAGCTGCCTGGTCGCGTCGTTGGACGCGGTCATGGTGGAGGCGAAGAAGCCGCCGACGAAGCCGAAATGGGCTCCGGCGTCCTGCGGGGCGACGGATTCGGCCGGCAGGCTCAGGCTGCGGCCGATCGCCTCGGCTATCGCCCTGGTGGTGACGGCCTCCTCGGCGACGGCGTGCAGGCGCGTTCCCGCAGGTGCCTGCTCCATGCCGAGGCGGATGAGGCGGGCGGCATCGGCGCGGTGCACCGCGGCCCAGGCCGCCGATCCGTCGCCGACGTAACCGGAGACGCCCTGCTTGCGGGCGGCCGCCGTGAGGAAGTTGACGAACCCCCAGTCGCCGCTGCCGTGGACGCTCGGCGCGAAGCGGACGATCACGGTCCGCACGCCCTGGGCCACGTAGTCCAGGGCGAGGTTCTCGGCGCCGCCCCGGTTGGAGTCCGGGCCGATCGCCGGAGAGACGTCGGACTCCGTGGCGGGGCGGCCCTCGACAAGCCCGGAGAGGGGCGCGGCGACGACGAACGGGCGGCCGGATCCGGCCAAGGCGTCGCCGAGGGTCTGGACCGCAGCCCGTTCCGAGCGGTCGGACTCGGCGGGGTTGCCCCAGTCGTGCTTGTTGGCCAGGTGGATGACCGCGTCCGCACGGGCGGCGCCTCGCCGGAGCGAGGCGAGGTCGTCCAGGTCACCCCGGACTGCTTCGGCGCCCTTGGCCACGAGCGTCTGCTCGGACCGGTCGGACCGGGCCAGGCCGACGACCTGGTGGCCGGCCGAGATGAGTTCGTCGACAACGGCGGATCCGATCCAGCCGGTCGCTCCGGTGACAAATGCGCGCATGCGTGTGACCTCCTTCGCCCCGGGAGGGGCAGGTGCACGAGATGGGGATGGGAGCGGGGATGTGGGAGTGGGAGTGTGGGTGGGGATGTGGATGGGGATGGGGATGTGGGTGGGAGTGTTCTGATTTCGGCTCGGTGCCTGGTCAGGTGGTGTGTGGCCCAGTTGCCGCCCCCGCTGTTACTGCGGGGCGGTCCGGTTGGCGCGGCGGCTGCCCGCAACTACCAGGGCTCCGGCCAGTAGCACGACAACGGCTGCGGCCCGCAGCGCGCTGTTCGCGCCGTGGGTGAACGCATCGGTGACGGCGGTGTGGTCGGCCGGGGCCAGCGTGAGCGCTTCCCGCACCGTTCGCGGGAGCGGCGCCCGTCCGCTCAGCCCGGCGGGCAGGCGGTGGGTGAACCCGGCCGTGAGGACGGTGCCGACGACCGCCACACCCAGCGCGCTGCCCAGTTCGCGGGTCGCGGACTGCAGGCCTCCGGCGATGCCCGCCCTCTCCACGGGGAGGGCCGAAGCGATCTGAGCGGTCAGGCAGGGCGCCGCGAGCATGATGCCGAGCCCGACGACGAACAGGGCGGCCGCGTAGACGGGGTAGGCCGAGGTCGAGGCGTACGAGAGCCCGAGCAGGCCGCCGCTGGTGAGCGCGAAGGCCGCGGTGAGCGTCGCGGGGGTGCCGATGCGGGCGATGAGCCCGGGAACGTAGCGGGTGCCCACCACGAGCGGGACGGTCACCGGAATGATGCCGAGCCCCGCCTGGAGGACGGAGAAGCCACGGCCGTACTGGAGGAGTGAGGCGTTGACGTAGAAGAGGCCGAAGCTTCCGAAGAAGGTGATGGTCATGCCGAGGGCGGCGCTGCTGAGTGCCGGGCTCCGGAAGAGCCTCGGGTCGAGCATGGGGTGCGATGTGCGCAGTTCCGCGCCCACCCAGCACAGGCTCAGCACGATGGCGCAGCCGAAGGCGGTGAGGACGAGCGCGCTGCCCCAGCCCTGTTCGGGCCCCTCGATGATCCCGGTCAGCAGGGCCACGACGGCCGCCACGAACAGCAGCGTGCCGGGCAGGTCGAGGGTGCGCTCGTGCCGGGCGCTGCGCGGCGCGGACCGTGCCGCCCACGCCAGGCAGCAGACCGCGACGAGGGCGACCGCGACGAACAGTGCGCGCCAGGAGCCCGCGCTCAGCACCACGCCGCCTCCGACGTTGCCGGCGACGCCGCCGATCCCGGAGGCCGCCGCCCAGACGGCGAGCGCGTGCGGGCGCCGCTCGGGGGCCGTGGCGTGCAGGAGGATGCCGACGCAGTTGGGCAGGACGCACGCGGCGCCGAGCCCCGTGACGGCGCGCCCGATCAGCATGACCGCCACGTTCGGCGCGACGGCCGACAGCGCGGCGCCGAGCGCGAATATGCCGAGCCCCGCCATGAGGACGCCCTTGCGGCCGAGCTTGTCGCCCGCCGCACCGGCGGGGATGACCAGGCAGGCGAAGATCACGACGTACGCGTCGACGATCCACAGCAGGTTCGCCGAGGACGGTCGCAGCGAACTCGCCGCCAGCTGCGGCACCGCCAGGTTGATCGCCGCGACGAATCCGACGACCAGGGCGGTGCACACGCTCACGCAGACGAGCACCGCGCCGGACCGCTGCGCCGCGTGCCCGGCGCCTTCCGGTACGGGAGCCCTTGCCTCGATTCCTTCGGGGGCCGGGGCTGGGGTCGCGGTACGAAGCACGGCAATTCCTTCGGGGGTTGCGGTACGGAGCACGGCCGGACGGCGCCCGGCAGACCCGCCCGGGAATCGGGCGGGGAAGGGCCGGGGCAACCACTTACGAGTCACCGTGCACCGTAAAGCTAACACATGCGAGACACTGTGTCTCGTATATAGTGGCGGCATGGTGGATGGAAGCGGCCTCGGACGGCCCCGCAGCGAAAGCGCACGCACCGCTGTGCTGCACGCCGTCGACGACCTCCTGGTCGAGGTCGGGTACGCGGCCATGACCATGAAGGGCATCGCCGAGCAGGCGGGCGTGGGCCGTCAGACCGTGTACCGGTGGTGGTCGAACAAGGCGGAGGTGCTCTACGAGGCCAGCGCCATCGACGCCCGCAAGGAGCTGTCCGTCCCCGGGACCGACGACCCCCGCAAGGACCTCAAGGCCTACCTCGACGCCCTGGTCACCTTCTTGTCCCGCTCGCACGCGGGCGCGGCCTATCGCGCCCTCATGGGGGAGGCCCAGCACGACGCGAATGTCGCCGCCCTGCTCACCTCACGCGACATCCTCGGGGAGAGCGCGGCGGAGGTCGTGGAGGCGGCACGGAAGTCGAGCGGCACCGCACTCTCGCTGGAACAGGCGACCGCACTCCTGATCGGCCCGCCCTTCTTCCACATCCTGTCCGGGCGGGACGCGGCCGGCATCGACACCGAGCAGCTCACGGAGCAGTTCCTGCGCACCCTGGGGCATCCGAGGCCGTGAGCCGGCCCCGGAGCCGGATCCGGACCCGGGCTACCGGCCGGACGCGATACGGGCGAGGGAGCCGATCTCCAGGGCGGCCCAGAGCGCGCCGTCCGGGCCGAGCGTGATGCCGTGCGGCTCGGAGCCGGGGGTGGGCAGATCGTGGGCCTCGATCCGGCCGTCGGGGGTCAGGGAGCCGATGCGGTTGCCGCCCCACTCGGTGAACCACAGGGCGCCGTCGCCGCCGGAGGTGATGGCGTGCGGCCGCGCGGCCGGATCGGGCAGCGCGAAGGCGGTGGCCTCGCCGCCGGTGGTGATCCGGCCGATGTGCCCCGAGGCGATGGCGACGAACCACAGCGCGCCGTCCGGTCCCGCGGTGATCCCGACCGGTGCGCTGAACGGCGGCGGCAAGGGGTGCACGGCGACCGATCCGTCCATGCCGATGCGCCCGACGGCGTTCGCCTGGTTGAGGGTGAACCACATCCCGTCGTCCGGCCCGGCGGTGATGGCGGACGGGAACGCCCCGCTTCCGGGAAGCGCGAACTCGTCGATGTCTCCGTCGGGGGTGAGCCGGCCGATCCGGTCGGTGGTGGTCTCGGTGAACCACAGCGCGCCGTCGGGGCCGGTGGCGATGCCGAACGGTCCGCACTCGGGCGTCGGCGGCACCACGTGGGTGACGGCGCCGTCGGTGGTGACGCGGCCGATGCGGTGGGACCGGTACTCGGTGAACCACAGCGCGTCGTCCGGACCGCAGGTGATGATCGTCGGGCCTGATGCCGGTTCGAGCTGATGGACCGTCGGGCGCTCCCCGGGCACCAGCCGGCCGATGCCGCCGCTGCCGGTCAGGGTGAACCACAGGGCGCCGTCGGGGCCGGTGGTGAGGGCGTACGGACCACTGCCGGGGACGGCGAACTGGTCGATGGTCGTGGAGGTCATGCGAGCCTTTCCGGATGTTGCCGGGCGTGCGATGCGGGCTGGGCTGCCGACGGCCACGATCCAGCAACGCAGGTGGCACACGGCCCGGCCACCGGCAGTTTCGCCGTGGGGGCGGACCCTCGGCCGGGCCCCGGCTCCGTACAACCGTCGGGTGTCATCGCGTGTCTGATGTGGCGGAACTCGCGTTCCCCAACCGCTCACTCGTACGCATTCGGCGTTTCACTGCAAGGGAAACCATGCTCCGAACTGTTGCCTCCCCCGGCCGCCCGCTGCGCAGGACCGCCGCCGCGATCGGCGCCGTCACCCTGATCGCCCTGGCCGCGGTGCCCGCCTCGGCCGACGAGAGCCGGCCCGGTCTGGTGGTGGGGCCGCTCCCTCCGGTCTCCGGAGTCGAGCCCGGCGGCAGCGTGGTGATTCCCGGCACCTTCGCGAACAGGGGGGCGGCCGCGTACGACAAGGTCTTCCTGTCCTACCAGTTCAGCCGCGGGCTGATCAACCAGGAGCTGCCCTCCAACTGCATTCTCCTGGGCAGCGACGCCGCCACGACCGAGGAGGGGCAGCCGGGCGGGTTCTCCATGGTCTGCGAGTTCGACCAGACGGTGAAGGCCGGCGGCATCTACGCACCCGAGAAGGGGCTTTCGCTGAAGGTCCTCGACTACGCGATGTACGAGCAGACCGGTGTGACGGTCAGCAACTACGACCCCGCCGAATACGTCGAGGGCGCCGAACCGGGGACCGGACCCGCGGTGAAGCTGGTCGAGCTGCCCCCGACCACCCCGGTGGGCGACGGCAACAGCCCGTCCTCGCAGGACGGCCGCGACAGGGACTACATCACCACGCCCCTGAACGTGGTGAACACGGCGGACCTGCAGGTCGCCGCACGGCAGACGAGCCGCGTCGGGAAGACGGTCACGCTGGAGGCGGACTTCATCAACGCGGGACCGGCGTGGGTGGCGTACGAGGAACTCCGCCCGGTGGTGTCACGGGTCCTGGTCAAGCTGCCCGCCGGAACGTCCGTGACCAAGGCGTACAACCACTGCGACAAGACCGGCGCCCTCAGCTACAGCTGCCACCCCACGAGCGCCGGATTCACCTTCGTCAGGGAGAACACCACCGAGTCCTTCCCCTTCACGCTGCGCGTCGACAAGGTGATCCCCGGGGGCAAGGGTTCGGTGGCGCTCGAAACGAAGTCGCGCCCGTACGACAAGAACAAGAAGAACGACACGACGACGTTCACACTCGACGTCCCCGGCGGCGGCTCGACGGGTGGCGGCGGTTCCACGGGTGGCGGCGGTTCCACGGGCGACACGTCCACGAGCGGCAGTTCGACGGGCGGGGACGGCTCGACGTCCTCCACCGGCGGTTCCGGTTCCACCGGCGGTTCCGGCGCGACGTCCACCGGAGGTTCCGCCTCCACGGGCGGCTCCGGCACCGGCGGCGCCACGACGACCGGCTCCTCGGGCACCTCCGGCTCCACGGCCAACGGCGCACTGGCGGACACCGGCTCCGGTTCGGCCCTCCCCCTGGCGGGCACGGCCGCCGCGGTCCTTGCCGCCGGTGCGGGCACGGTCCTGCTGGCCCGCCGTCGCGCGGCCCGTATCTGACGACCGGGACATCCCGACACGAGACGAGACGACACGGCCCGCCGAGCATCAGCCCGGCGGGCCGCACGTGCCTCTTCTCTCGCGACCGCAACTCAGCCGCAAATGGGACGACTTGCCACGCCCGCTCAGTTATTGACCGATCGTTCTGGATTAACTTAGAGTCTTCGACGTGGCCAGGACCAAGGAATTCGATCCGGACGCCGCGCTGCAGTCGGCCCTCGAGCTGTTCTGGCGGCGCGGCTACGAGGCGACGTCGATCGCCGACCTCGTCGAGCACCTCGGCATCGGCCGCGCCAGCATCTACGCCACGTTCGGCAACAAGCACGCGCTGTACCTGACGGCCCTGGACCGGTACTCCGAGGCGCGCGATCCGCTCCTCCTGGCCGAGCTGTCCGAGCCGGGCCCGGCACTGCCCGCCGTGCGGGCGGTGGTACGCCGCTTCACCTCGGAGGCCACTTCCCCCGAGGACGGGTCGAACGGCTGCCTCATCACCAATACGGCGGCCGAACTCGCCCCGCACGACCCTGCGGCGACCCGCCGGGTCGAGATCAGCTGGGAGCGCTTCGAGACACTCCTGCAGTCCTCCCTCGCACGGGCGCGAGCCCAGGGCGAGCTGCCCGAGGACCGCGATCCGCGCGCACTGGCCCGCATGCTGCTCGTCCTGCTGCAGGGCGTACGGGTCGTCGGCAAGACCTCCGGCGATCCCGCCCGGGTGCGGGACGCGGCCGAGCAGGCACTGACCCTGCTGGACTGAGCCACCCCCCGGCCAAACCCCTCCCACGGCCCGCAGGAGCCGCCGGGTGCGTCTCGCCCGTCCGCATAATGGAACGACCGATCAAATATCCCGCCACTCGAAGGAGCTGCCGAACCATGAACCACTTCTCTGGCAAGACCGTGCTCGTCACCGGCGCGGGCTCCGGCCTCGGCCGGGCGATCGCGCTCGCCTTCGCCGCCGAGGGCGCGTCCGTGGTCGCCGCGGGCCGCACCGCGGGCTCGCTGGACGGCACGGTCCGGCTCATCGAGGCGGCCGGCGGCACGGCTGCCGCCGTCACGGCCGACGTCACCGACTCCGGCCGGCTCCGGGACCTCGTGAGCGAGAGCGTCACCCGTTTCGGCGGGCTCGACATCGCGGTCAACAACGCCGGGATACTCCGTGGCGCCGGCCCCGTCGGCGAGGTGAGCGAGGAGGACTGGGAAGCGGTACTGCGGACCAACGTCACCGGCGTCTGGCTGGCGATGAAGCACGAGATCGCCCACATGAAGGAGAACGGCGGCGGGGTCATCGTCAACATCTCCTCCAACCTCGGCGCGCACCTGCGCGTCCCGAACCTCGCCACGTACATCACCTCGAAGGCTGCGGTCTCGGCGCTGACCCGGGCCGCCGCTCTCGACCACATCCACCAGGGCATCCGCATCAACGCGGTCAGCCCGGGGGCCTCCGCCGCCCCCATGTCGCTGCGGCCGGGCGAGACCGAGGCCGACCGGGTCGAGCGGGTGAAGTCGGAGAACCCGCTCGGACGCCTCGCGGAGGCCGGGGAAGTGGCGGCCGCCGTGCTCTACCTCGCCTCACCGATGGCCGGCGCCGTCGTCGGCACCGATCTGGTCGTCGACAGCGGGTCGTCGGCCTGACGACTCCGCTCGCCGTGCGGCGGGACGAAGTCCCAGTACAGCCGCTGCTCCTCGTCCACCATGGGCGCGTGGGCGCCGACGGGCCGGCCGGTCTCGAGTGACAAGGCCAGCCTCTCCATCAGCACCGGCAGCGATGCCCACATGTCGCCGGTGCCGCGCACGATGCCCTCCTCAGCCTCGGCTTCGTGGAGGCGTCCCCGGTCGGCCTCCGGGCGGTGGTCCAGCACCAGGCAGCCCCCACGGACGTCCCGTGCGACGGGGATCAGCTGGGGGTGCCCGTAAAGGACGCCGCTGACGCCGGTCCGGACGAAGTCCTCGTCCGCGTCCTCTCCTGCCTCGTCCGCCGTGCGCTCGTCGTGGAAGCCGTTGAGGAGTTGCCATTCGGCCGCCGTCTCCCGTGCGCTCAGCAGCCGGTAGGACCCCGGCAGCAGCACGCACCGCCGGTCGCCCATGCCGTCGTGCCGCAGGAGCGACGTGGTCAGGGGCTTCAAGAGCGGTCGGCCGATGACGCGTTCGGCCGCCGCGATGTCCGCCGGCTCCGCGGGCGGCGCCAGCGCGGCGTAGGTCGTCGGCGCGTGGTCCGCCAGCCAGTTCTCTATTCGCCTCCAGGACGCGGTGATCGGTGCGGTCATGGCACCGCATCCTGCCGGCCGCCGCCACGCACCCCCGGACGGGCGGTGCCGGACGGGTGTCAGTGCCCTCTGCTGTGATGGCTGACGGAACGAATCGACGACGCACGACGCGGAGGCGGAACAGTGGGCACGTGGGGTGCGGGCAACTTCGACAGCGACACGGCGGCGGACCATCTCTCGTCGCTGGCCGAACGGCTGGTAGCCGAGGTGACGGAGGCGATGGCCGGCGATCCGGTGGAGCTCGAACCGGATGAGTACTGGGGCGTGACCGTCCCCTGCAACCTGGAACTGCTGCTCGTACTGGACCGCCAGGGATGGGTGGGCGTGACCCTCCCGGCACCCGAGGTGATCCGGGCCTGGCGGGAGACGTTCCTGGCGGTGTGGGAGCGGACGATCGACGGCCTGGAGCCGAAACCCGCGTACAAGGAAGCGCGCAGGACGGTACTCAGCGACACGTTCGAGCAGTTGGCCGAGGCGTCTGCGGCGACAGCGGCGGGGTGACGGTGAGGGAGCCGCGTTCTCCCTACGAGGACCGCCGCGCACCTGACTCGTCTCAGTGAACTTTGACCGTTCTCACGGAAGTTGGACTGACTCCGATAACGGCAGAGGAGTCGACGGCCTTCCGGCTCAGACCGGAAGGCCGTTCAGATGAGGTAGTCCGCACGCCCCTCATCATCGAGTTCGAAGGGGCCTTCGGGGATGATGCAGAACTCATTACCCTCGGGATCCGCCATCACCAGGAACCCGCCGGCGTCGTACTCCTCCAGCCGGCGCCCGCCGAGCGCTTCGACACGCTCCTGCTCTGCGGGCGGGTTGGGTGAGGTGATGTCGAAGTGCATACGGTTCTTCACAGATTTGGGCTCACCGGTTCGCTGGAATCCCAGGCCCAGGCCGTTCTCGCGCTGCAGCCAAACGTAAGGTCCCATGCGGGCCACGACTGGCCGGCCAAGCAACTCGGACCAGAACGCGGCAACTCGCTCAGGGTCAGCGGCATCGACGATGAGGGCGTTGATCTGCCTAGGTGAGTCCGTCATGCCCAGATCCTCTCAGGGCGCACAGGGCCACTCGATGTCGGTCGCCACCCTCGGTGCGCGGCTGCCGAACCATCTGATCGGTGGCACAGAACAGCGACGGTCGAACTTCGGTGAGACGAGCCCGCCGGTGGTCAGTCTTCAGTGAGACCGATCGAACTCCGCTGCGACAGGTCAGCACCCCCGATACGTGCCGGACCGCGTGCCTGGCCGCGTGCCGGGGTCACACTGCGCCGGGGTCCGGGTCGATGCCGACGGCTCCGGCCGAGCGGAGCGAGCGGCCCAGGTCGCCGGTGAGGATGCGGGGGTGCCGTCGCCACCACCACAGATCGGGACCGGGCAACCGGTGGAACCGGTCGAGGGCTTGGCCGTCGTCGTCGAAGGTCGCGGCCCGGTACCGGTCGTCCAGGGCTCTGATCTGCGGGGTCAGGAGCTGGACGATGTGGTCGTCGAGCAGGATCCACGCCTCGTGCAGCCAGTTCCGGCAGTAGAGGTCGTTGGTGTACTCGTAGATGTCGTGGCCGTAGCCGCGCTCGATGGCGCCCACCAGGGCGGCCCACTCCGCCACCATCCCGGTGGCCGTGAATGCAGTCCGCCAGCCGCGCCGGTGCAGCAGCTCCCCTACCTCGGCTTCGGTCACCACGGTCCCCCTCGGTCGGCGGCAGGCCAGCAGCAGGCCACCGTTCAGGCGAAGCAGGCCAGGATCATCGGGAGGTCCTGGAGCCACTCCCTGAGACGGCTCCGTCTGCGGGCGGCGAGCAGGCACGGATGGGCTGTGCCGTCATGGAGGTGGACGACGACCCTGAGATGCTTGGTGCCCTCGGGCGCGTATTCGACGGTCCTGATCTCGTCCCAGGTGAACTGCAGGGACCTGTAACGGAATTCGAGCGTGACGCCCATGCCGTCGATCAGGATCGCGCTGTCCGGCGCGACCGCCACGAAGGCGACTTCGCCGTCCGGCGGCACCTCGCGCCCGGGGAGGTATCCCGCCGGAGCCCGATACATCGGGGCAGGGACGTGCGGCGCATGGGACGGCGGCGGAGGGATGGCCGCCGCGGGGAAGTACCCGGCGGTGGCCGGTGCGATCAGGTCCAGCAGGTGTCCCAGCGAAGGCCGTTGCTCCGGGACCTTCGCCAGGCAGAACGCCACGACCGGGCGCAGCCCGTCCGGTACGGCCGTCAGGTCCGGCTGCTCGTGCACCGACCGGTACATCATGCCCATCGGCGTACCCGCCCCGAACGCACTGCCGCCCGCGGCCGCCACGAGCACGGCGCCCAGCGCGAACACATCCGCTGCGGGGCCCACTTCCTGGCCCTGCGCCTGCTCGGGCGACAGGAACCCCGGGGTGCCGAAGGCCATGCCGGTGGCAGTCAGACTCGGCGACTCCAGTGCCTTCGCGATGCCGAAGTCGAGGACCCTGGGCCCGTCCGAGGCCATGATGATGTTTCCGGGCTTCAGGTCACGGTGCACCAGGCCGCAGCGGTGGATCGCCTCCAGCGCCTCGGCGAGCGCCGCGCCGAGCTGCCGCAGCCGTACCTCGCCCATCGGCCCCTCCGCATCGAGCAGCGCGGCGAGCGTCGGCCCCGGTACGTAGGCCGTGGCCAGCCAGGGCGCGTCCGCCGTCGGGTCCGCGTCCACCACGGGGGCCGTGTGGAAGCCGCCCACGCTGCGCGCGGCCGCGACCTCGGCGCGGAACCGCTCCCGGAAGTGCGGGTCGGACGCGAGCTCCGGGCGCGCCACCTTCACCGCCACCGCACGGCCGCCCCGCGAGCGGGCCAGGTACACGGTGCCCATCCCGCCGGCGCCCAGCTCCCGCTCCACGGCGTACCCGCCGATATGCTCCGGCAGGCTCGCGCCGTCTGCCCCGTACCTCATACGCTCTACGCCCCTCCCGGCCCCGGCGCCCCAGTATGACTCAGGGCCCCGCATCCCTCGCGGCTGTCCCGCCAAGGTGACGGGTATCCACTCGACAGGACCCGGCCGGCCGTACAGAGAGGGGATTCGCCGGTGAACGACATGAGTGCCCCGCGGTGGCCCGAACTGCGGACGGTCGCCCGGCAACTGGAGCTGATGCGGGACTTCGCCCTCGGGTCCGTCGACGCGGCTGCGGGAACAGGAGGCCGTGTCACGCCCGGAGGTAGGCGAGGGCGGCCAGCACGCGCCGGTTCCCCTCGGCTCCGACGGGCAGGTCGAGCTTGGCGAAGATGTTGCCCACATGCTTGTTCACGGCTGCCTCACTGATGAACAGTTCGGCCGCGAGGGTGGCGTTGGAGCGCCCCTGCGCGATCAGCGCGAGGACTTCGCGCTCTCGGGGACTGAGCCGTTCCAGGGGGTCCTGGCGCAGCCGTACGAGCTGCTGGATCACCTCGGGGTCGACGACGGTCCCACCGACGGCGATGCGGTCGATCGCGGCGGTGAAGTCGGCGACCGCGGCCACCCGCTCCTTGAGCAGATAGCCCACGCCCGCCCCGCCGCCGGAGTCCAGCAGCCCGAGCGCGTAGGAGCGTTCCACGTACTGGCTGAGCACGAGTACGGGCAGCCCGGGGAACTCCTGCCGGAGCCGCACGGCCGCCTTGAGGCCGTCGTCGCTCATCGTCGGCGGCATCCGTACGTCGGTGACGATCAGGTCGGGGCGGTCGGCGCGGACGGCCGTGACCAGCGCGTCGGCGTCACCCACCGCGGCCACCACCTCGTGTCCGACCCGTTGCAGCAGGGCGATGAGGCCTTCGCGCAGCAGGACGGCGTCTTCGGCCACGATCAGGCGAAGCGACAAGGTACCTCCACGTGCAGCAGGGTGGGACCGCCGGCCGGGCTCGACACCCGCATCCGGCCTTCGAGCGCCGTGACCCGGTCGGCAAGGCCGCCCTGCCCACCCGTGCCTTCGTCGGCAAGGCCGAGAGCCCCGTCGTCATGGACGTCCTGGGCAGCCGGGACGCCAAGTGGGACAAGCCGGGCCAGGCCGTCGTCGGCACCCGCACCGCCAAGGACCTGAACCTCGAGGAGGGCCGGTGGGTGCCGGTCCGGTTCGGCGACGGCGCCACCGTCACCCTGAGGGTCAGCGCGGTGCTGCCCGACGACCCGGCCCGCGGCGACTTCGTCGTCGCCCGCGACCTGGTCCGTGCCCACGACCCGGCCGCCCTGACCGACGACATCTTCGTCCCGGCCGGCATCAAGGCCACCAACGCCGTACCCGGCACCGCCACCCACGACGCCCTGGAGTACGCACTGGCCGACTACAACACCGACGCCGAGCTCACCGACAGCCTGGCCACCATGCTCATCGTGATCTCGGTCGGCTACAGCGTGATCGCGGTCGCCAACAGCATGGCGATGGCGGCCCACGGCCGCCGCCGCGACTACGAAGTCATGAAGACCGCCGGCGGCACGGTCCGCCAGCTCGTTCTCCTGGCCGCGGGCGAGACCGCGCTCCTGGTCGTCATCGGCGCCGCCCTGGGCGTCCTGGTCACACTGCCCCCGCTGGCCGGAATGGCCTCCGGCCTGTCCCAGGCCACCTCAACCGATGTGAGCCTGCACCTGAACGCCCCCGTGATCGTCGCCGCGATCCTCGGCACCCTCCTGGCAGCCGTCGCCGCCGGGGTACTGGTCACCTCCAGGACACTCCGCAAGCAGACCGCCTAGGAACCACGGGACAGGACGCCCGGGAACCCGGCCACCCCTGGCGCGGCCTTCTCCTCCGCAGGCAGCGCGCCCGGGGACGTCCGGCCGTCGCCGCCCGCCCATGCCTGTCCGCCCTTGCCGAGCCGGGATTTGGCGTGTGCGCGGGAGAGCCGCACTCACCGCACGGGGAAGCCGAAGCTGTACCCCTGCTCCTTCAGCCAGGGCAGCACCTCGCGCAGCGCGGCCAGGGTCTCGGCGCGGTCCCCGCCGGCGTCGTGGAAGAGGATGGTCGGCCCGTTGGAGATCTCGCTCTTCACGGTGGCGACGATCGCCGCGACACCGGGGTGCTCGAAGTCCTTGGTGTCGACGTTCCAGCCCAGCGGCCGCATACCCCGGGAGGCGGCGAGGTGCCGGCTGTACGGGGTGAAGGCGCCGCCCGGGGCTCGGTAGTACTGCGGCCGGACGCCGCCGGACGCCTTGGTGATCATGCGCTCGGCATCCAGGATCTGTTGGGACTGGTAGGCCTCGGACTTGTGGTCCATCGCGGTGTCGTGCGAGACGGTGTGGTCGCAGAGCCGGTGCCCGCCCGCCACGACCGCCTTGACCAGGTCCGGGTGGGCCTGGGCCTGGGTGCCCACCATGCAGAACGTGGCCTTGACGCCGCTCTCCTTCAGGAGCTGCAGCACCTGCGGGGTCCACGTCGGGTCGGGTCCGTCGTCGATCGTGATGTTGACGCCCCGTGCGCCCCGGTCCGAGGCGTGCGCGATGTCCTCGGCCACCTTGGCCGCGGGCCCGTTGGCCGGTGCGCCGGCCCCGGCCTGCGGCTGCCGCCCTCCGGTGGTGTCGGCCTGGGCGGTCCACACCGAGGTGGCGGCGGCCACCGCCGTCACTCCGAGCGCCGCCGCGAGAAGCCTGCCGTGCCATCCCCTTCCCTTGTGCTTCGCCATGTCCGCCCACCCCTTTGTCGTGTTCGCCGATGCCCTGCCCCCATCAAGACATACGAACACCGCCACAAGATCCCCCCGTTACGGATCGCGGACAAAGCTGCAGGGGCCCGGCGACAAACGCAGGCCATCCGCGACAGGTGCGCGGCCCACGGGGCCCGTCCCGCAGATCCGATAGCGTCGCGCGGCATGACGGACAAGCAGTCGTTCTCCATATCCACCGAACGGGACGCCCTCTGCGGCTTCCTCGACAAACAGCGCGCCGACCTGCTCCGGAAGATCGTGGGCGTGTCCGACGCGGACGCCCGCCGGGCGCCGACGGTGAGCCCGCTGTCCCTGCTGGGGCTGCTCAAGCACGCCGCGCTCTGGGAGCGCCGGTGGTTCCAGGCCATCGTGGCGGGGCGGGTGCTCCCCGGCGAGTGGCCCGAGGCGGAGGAAGAGGGCTGGTTCGAGGAGGACTTCCGTGTCGACGAGCGCGACACGGTCGCGCACTGGGCGGCGTACTTCGAGGAGCAGGCGGCCGTTTCGAGGGAGATCACCGCGGGTCTGCCGCTGGACGCCCCATGCGCGTTGGCCGACCTGTCGGACCGGAATCTGCGCTGGGTCCTGCACCACATGATCGAGGAGACGGCCCGGCACGCGGGTCACGCCGACATCATCCGGGAGACGATCGACGGGAGCACCGGCATCTACTGAGGGCCGGGACGGCGGCATGCCGAGACTGCCGATGGCCTGACCGAGCCGGTCATGAACGTATCTCCTCAATGGAGTCGGACGAGAGGCCGCGCCCGGAGCGGGGCCCGGCAGTGACGGATGAACGGTGCGTGGTGGGTGATGACCTACGTCCAACCGGCCGCTTAAGTGGCCAGATGGCCCGGTCCTTACGCCGCCGGGCCGGGGAAGAACCTGCGGGCGGCCAGGGCGACGTGGACCAGGCCGATGAGGACGGGCACTTCGATGAGCGGTCCGACGACCCCGGCGAGGGCCTGGCCCGAGGTGGCGCCGAAGGTGGCGATGGCGACCGCGATGGCCAGTTCGAAGTTGTTGCCGGCGGCGGTGAACGCCAGGGTCGCCGCCTTCGGGTAGCCGAGTCCGACGGCCCGCCCGACCGCCATGGACCCGGCCCACATGACGGCGAAGTACACCAGCAGCGGTACGGCGATCCGGATGACGTCGAAGGGCTCGGAGGTGATGGCGTCGCCCTGGAGGGCGAAGAGCACGACGATCGTGAACAGCAGCCCGTAGAGGGCGAACGGGCCGATGCGGGGGATCAGTTCCGTCTCGTACCAGGTGCGGCCCCGGGCCCTCTCGCCGATCCGGCGGGTGAGGAATCCGGCCAGTAGCGGAACGCCCAGGAAGATCAGCACGGAGCGGGCGATCTCCCACACCGAGACGTCGAGCGAGGTCTGCTCCAGGCCGAGCAGGCCGGGCAGCACGCTCAGGTAGAACCAGCCGAGCAGGCTGAACGCCAGTACCTGGAAGACGGAGTTCAGGGCGACCAGCACCGCGGCGGCCTCCCGGTCGCCGCAGGCCAGGTCGTTCCAGATGACGACCATCGCGATGCAGCGGGCGAGGCCGACGATGATCAGGCCGGTGCGGTACTCCGGCAGGTCCGGCAGGAGGAGCCAGGCGAGCGCGAACATCAGGGCCGGGCCCGCGATCCAGTTCAGGACCAGCGACGGGATCAGCAGGCGGCGGTCCCGGGTGACCGTGTCGAGGCGGTCGTAGCGGACCTTGGCCAGGACCGGGTACATCATCACGAGCAGGCCGAGCGCGATCGGCAGCGAGACCCCGGTGACCGTCACCCGCGCGAGCCCGTCCCCCAGGCCCGGGACGAGCCGGCCGAGGCCGAGGCCGGCGGCCATCGCGAGGAGGATCCACCCGGCGAGGAAGCGGTCCAGGAACGACAGCCGCCCGGCGACCGGCCCGTCGGCGGCGACGGTGCTGGTACTGGTGCCCGTGCTCACGAGGCCGTCCCGGCGGGACGCGTGAGCACGGCGGCCAATTGGTCGGTCGTCTCCGGCAGGAGCCGGTAGTAGACCCAGGTACCGCGCCGCTCGGAGTCGATGAGCCCGGCCTGCTTCAGCAGCTTGAGGTGGTGGGAGATCGTCGGCTGGGACAGCTCGAAGGCGGGGGTGAGATCACAGACGCAGATCTCCCCGCCCGCGCGGGAGGCGATCATCGACAGCAGCCGCAGCCGCACCGGATCGCCCAGAGCCTTGAACACCTTCGCCAGCGTCTCGGCCCGCGCCTCGTCCAGCGGTGCGGTCAGCAGGGTGGGACAGCATCCGTCCCCGTCCCCTCGGCCAAGCACCACAAGCTCTTGTTTCGACATGCTTCTATGTTGACGTTCTTCGATCCAAGACGCAAGCTTGATTCGACAGGAGTCGATACAACCTGATCAGGAGAGTGCCATGTCCCGTGCCCAGCTCGCGCTCAACGTCGCCGACCTCGAAGCGTCGGTAGCCTTCTACTCCAAGCTGTTCGGCGTCGAACCCGCCAAGCGGCGCCCGGGATACGCGAACTTCGCGATCACCACACCACCCCTCAAGCTCGTCCTCATCGAGGGCGAGCCCGGCCAGGAGACCCGCCTGGACCACCTCGGCGTCGAGGTCGACTCCACCGACGAGGTGGCCGCCGCCGCCACCCGCCTCAAGGACGCCGGGCTCGCCACCTTCGAGGAGAACGACACCTCCTGCTGCTACGCCCTCCAGGACAAGGTGTGGGTCCACGGCCCCGGCAAGGAGCCGTGGGAGGTCTACGTCGTCAAGGCCGACGCCGGCCTGATGGGCAAGAGCCCCGCCCTGGAGGGCGACGCCTGCTGCGCCTGACGCGGCCGCCCGACGCCGGGGGCCGCTTCCCGCCCGGCCCTCAGCGCAGGGACCCGGTGAGCCAGGCAAGCAGGCGCGGCCTCTCGCCGCAGCCCGGGACGGTGTCGGCGGCCAGGTGGTCGCTGTAGCGCACGGTCCTCGGCGGCACCTCGCACCGCGCGGCCTGCACGGGTTGCCCCAGGTACCAGCCGGACGCGAACACGGCCGCGATGACGAGGGCGGCTCCGGTGCCGCGCGGGGTGATCCAGGTGGGCATCGGTATGGGCATGGCGGACGAGCCTACCGGCCGGGCGATCACCCGCCGCACGCCCGCCGGTATGCCCTAACGTCCTTGCGAGGAAGGGCCGGTGAGCAGCCGGACCGCGACTGCCGCCAGCCAGCAGAGGCCGAGGCCGGCTCCGAGCGTGAACACCAGGACCGAGGCGGCCGAGGCCATGAATCCGGTGAGGACGACGACCGGCGCGACCCGGGAGGCCCGCGCCCAGCCTCGGTACCCCCGGGCCGCCAGCGGACGGGCCAGGACGACGAACGCGGCGGACAGCGCGAGGTATCCGATCCCGCCGCCGGCCATGTGGCCCGCACCGTGCGCGCTCAGGGTGCCGGCCGCCGGGGAACCGACGGGGAAGCCGCCTCCGGGGTCGGCCCGGAAGACGGCCGCGACCAGGAACGACGCCCCGAAGACGGCGATCAGCGCCGGGCCCCAGGTCCCGCCCGGCTCCGGTCTCAGTACGCGGCGCAGGCCGGCCGCCCCGGCGAGCAGCAGGACGCCGGCGAGCACGAAGTTCACGGTCTGGATCCAGCCCAGGTCGCCGAGGGCCAGCTGGCTGATCGCGTTATGGGTGAAACCGAAGCCCTCCCGCGCCAGGCCCTGCACGATGCCCGCCCCGAGGAACAGCGGGCCCGCGGCCACCGCACCGGCGAGCAGGCGCCGGGAGGACGACGGAACGCCGGCCGGGGTGCCGGCCGAACTCGATGCGAAGTGGCGGGAGTTGAGCGTCTGAGTCATGACGTTCCTTTCTCGTCCGGGTGTTGCGGGTATGACCCACGCCGCCCGGTGAAGTCATCGGCCCCGTCCATGTGACCTGGGCCACATGGAGTCCGACCGGTCTCGCCCTGCCACCGGCATACCGCCGCAGCAAACGGTCCGGACATGTCATGCCGTGCCCCCTGACCGTCCGGTGCGGAGAAGCCGCGGACCCCGCAAGCCCAGCCCGATCCGAACGGCAGACCCGAGGGCGTGTTTTGAAAGTCCCGTCTGCCCGGCGGCCCTTCGGGCGGACGACGCTACTTTCAAACACGCCCTAGGCTTGCCCGGGTGGGGATCAGCGGGGAAGTGCGAGCGGGTACGGGTGACGTCGGTGAGCTGCGACGGGAGGGCGGGGACGGGGAACCGGCCGTGCCGCCCTGGTGGCGGCGCCACCTGGTGCCGCTCGTCGCGGTCGCCGTCGTGGTGCCGCTGTACGTCGTGTGGGCGGCCGTCCTGGCGACCGGCGGCGGCGATCTGGCCGCGCAGCTCGCCTGGTCGGGCTTCACCGCGCGCCACCCGGGCTCGGCGTACAACCTGTCCTGGTACGGCGGCATCCACACCGCCGGGTACAGCGTCTTCTCCTCGTACCTGATGGCCTTCCTCGGCGTCCGGACGGTCTCGGTGGCCGCCGGGATCGCCGGATCGTGGCTGATCGCCCTGCTGTTCGTCCGCGCGGGGATACGTCGGCCGCTCGCCCCCGCGGTGCTCGCCTCACTGGCCCTGTGGTGCAACGTCGCCTCGGGGCGTACGACGTTCGCGCTCGGCGTCGCCATAGGGCTCGTCGCCTGCCTGTACGTCCACCGCGTCGTGGTCCCGCTCGTGGCCGGGGCGCTGGCGGCGATGGCCAGTCCGGTGGCGGGGCTGTTCCTCGTGGTGGCGGGGGCGGCCTACCTGCTGGACCGGCAGTGGCGCAGGGGCGTCGTCCTGATCGTCCCGTTCGTCGCCGTCGTGGGAGCGGTCGCGCTGCTCTTCCCCGGCGAGGGCGAGCAGCCCATGCACGGCAACCGGCTGTGGATGCCGCTGCTGGTCTGCGCCGCGCTGGCGGTCGCGGCGCCGCCGGGGCGGCGGTGGCTCGTCACGCGTTACGGCGCCGCGGTGTACGCCGTCGGCGTCGTCCTCGTCTTCCTCGTCGCCTCCCCGATCGGGACGAACGTGGAGCGGCTCCTCGGCCTCGTCGCCGTCCCCGTACTCCTCGCGGCGCTCCTGGAGCTCGTCCGGGAGCGGGACTGGACCCGTACGGTCGTCATCGCCGTGGCTCTCGGACTGTCCGCCAACTGGCTGGCCGGCAAGACGGTGGACGATCTCAAGGTCTCCGACGCCGTGCCGTCCTGGGCGGCCCGCACGGACGGCGTCGTCAGCGAACTGCGGCGCCTGAACGCCGGCCGGACCCGCGTGGAGGTCGTCCCCGCCCGCAACCACCGTGAGGCGACGGTGCTGGCCCGCCACGTGAACATGGCACGCGGCTGGAACCGGCAGCTCGACGTGGAGCGGGGGCGCCTCTTCTACGACGGGACGCTGTCCCCGGCCACCTACCGTGCCTGGCTGGACCGCTGGGCCGTGGGGTACGTGGTGCTGCACCACGGGCAGCCCGACGGCCCCGCCGAGGCGGAGGCGGCCCTGGTGCGCGGCGGGCTGCCCTGGCTGCGACGGGTGTGGCGGGACGACGGCTGGTCCGTCTACCGGGTGCGCGACGCGGTGCCCCTGGTGCCGGCGCCGGCCGCGGTGGTGAGCGGCAGCGAGGCCGATCTGGTGGTCCGGGTGCCGAGGGCGGGCTCGCTGACCGTGCGGCTGGCGTACTCGCCGTGGCTGCGGGCGCGCGAGGTCGGCGGGCGCGGCGCCGGCGGCTGTCTGCGGCGGGACGGCGACTGGACGGAGCTCACCGTGCCCAGGAGCGGCACCTACCGGCTGGACTCGGTCTACGCGCTGTCACGGGCACGCCGCTGCTGAACCGGGTCCCCCGCCCTGCACGGGGTGGTGAGATTTCGGCAACCACCCCGCAATGAAATATCGCGGAAACACCTGGGTCCCCGTTACGAAACGCGCGCCGGTCACGCTCTCCGACAGCCTCTCTGTCGCCCGACCCGCACGCCGTACCGAGGAGGGACCCCCACAGTGACCCCCGTGAATCTGGCCGCGGCAGGCCTCGACACAGGCGACACCGCCTGGCTGCTGGCCGCCACCGCGCTCGTTCTGCTGATGACTCCGGGCCTGGCGCTGTTCTACGGCGGCATGGTCCGCACGAAGAGCGTCCTGAACATGCTGATGATGAGCTTCGTGTCGATCGCGCTGGTCACGGTCGTCTGGCTGCTCGCGGGCTACTCGCTGGCCTTCGACGGCGACGCGTTCGGCGGTCTCGTCGGCGGCCTCGGCCACCTGGGCATGGCGGGCATCGGCCCCGGCACGCTCACCGGCAGCGTACCCACCCTGCTGTTCACCACCTTCCAGCTGACGTTCGCGATCGTCACGGCCGCCCTGATCAGCGGCGCGATCGCGGACCGTACGAGGTTCGCCGCCTGGCTGGTCTTCGTACCGGTGTGGACCCTGCTCGTATACGCTCCCGTCGCCCACTGGGTCTGGGGCCCCGGCGGCTGGATCAAGGACTCGCTGGGCGCGCTGGACTTCGCCGGCGGGCTGGTGGTGGAGATCGCGTCCGGGGCGTCCGGGCTGGCGCTCGCGCTGGTGGTCGGGCCGCGCATCGGGTTCAAGAAGGACGCGATGCGCCCGCACAACCTTCCCATGGTGATGCTCGGCGCCGGGCTGCTCTGGTTCGGCTGGCTCGGCTTCAACGGCGGTTCGGCCCTGGGCGCCAACGGCCTGGCGGCGGCCTCGATGCTCAACACGCTCGTCGCCGGCTGCACCGGGCTGCTCGGCTGGCTCTTCGTCGAGCAGAAGCGCGACGGCCACCCCACCACCTTCGGCTCCGCCTCGGGCGCGGTCGCGGGGCTGGTCGCGATCACCCCCGCCTGCGGCACGGTCGGCATCGTGGGGGCCGCGGCGGTCGGGCTCACGGCCGGGGTCGTCTGCTCGTACGCCGTGGGGTGGAAGTTCCGCCTCGACTACGACGACTCGCTGGACGTGGTCGGCGTGCACTTCGTCGGCGGCATCGTCGGCACCCTGCTCATCGGCCTGTTCGCGACCACCACGATGACCGGCGGCCCGGAGGGGCTGTTCTACGGCGGCGGCGCGGCCCAGCTCGGCCGGCAGGCCGTCGCCGTCCTCGCCGTGGCGGCGTACACCTTCCTCATGACGTACGGGATCGGCAAGGCGATCGACCGGCTGATGGGCCTGCGGGCCTCCGCCGACGAGGAGCTCACCGGCCTCGACCAGACGCTGCACGCCGAGAGCGCCTACGACCACGGCGCCCTCGGCCACGGCGCGGCGCTCGCCACCGACGCCCGCGCGGAACCTAGGCCCGCTCGGCGGGCTCGTGAGTGATCAGGTCCCCCGGCTGGCAGCCGAGGATCTCGCAGATCCTCGACAGGGTGGAGAAGCGGATGGCCTTGGCCCGCCCGTTCTTGAGCACGGACAGGTTGACGACGGTGATCCCCACCTGCGCGGACAGTTCGGTGAGCGTCATACCGCGTTCGACCAGGAGCCGGTCGAGGTGAATGCGGATCGAGTGGATTTCGTCCTCGGTCATCAGTCAGACGGTCCCTTCGAGGTCCTCCCGCATGCGCACACCGTCGCGCATGATCCTGCCAAGGATCACACCGGCGAGGCCGGCGAACACCAGAACCAGCGGCCCGGCGACCGTCGGCCCGGAACCCACCACCGGCGCCATCGACCCGACGAGCCAGGACTGCGACCACCCGACGACGAGACCGGCCAGCGGCGTACCGGCGGCGACGACCCAGCCGAGCGTGGTGAGCTGCCGGGCCACCGGCTCGGTGAACGGGCCCTTCTTCAGCACGGTCGTCAGCAGCCGGGAGAAGAGCAGCAGCGCGATCGCGCCGAACAGCAGCCAGGGCAGCCCGCTCCCGAGGTCGGCCGCGCGCTGGCCCACCGAGGGGCTCTCCTGGCAGAGGCGCGTGAGACTGCCCGAGGCCTCGACGCCCTTCGCGACCGGCAGGCCGTCCGACGACAGCCGGGCGTTGGCCCAGAAGCCCGTCTCCACGCAGACCGCCCCGTCGTCGAGCATGTGCGAGGCACCCTTGCCGAGGAAGGCCAGCCCGCTGAGCACCGCCAGCCCGAAGGTCACCGAGGCCAGCACGCTCGTGAGTCGCCTGTTCATCGCATCCCCCTCCATCGTTTATCGATATGCTCACTGTAGGGGGGCATATCGATAAACGACAAGTGCAAGGTCGTCCCGCCGGCCCGGCGCGACGCGGAGGGGAGCGCTAACGGCGTTGCAGCAGACCGCCGTTCATCGCGACGACGACCGCGCGCGTGCGGTCGTTGACGTCGAGCTTGGCGAAGATCCGCAGCAGGTGGGTCTTGACCGTGGCCTCCCCGATGAACAGCCGCCGGCCGATCTCCCCGTTGGACAGCCCGTCGGCCACCGCGTCCAGCACCTCGGCCTCGCGGGCGGTCAGCGTGACCGGGACCGGACGGCGCATCCGGGCCACCAGCCGCTGGGCGACCCGGGGGGCCAGCACCGTCTCGCCCCGGGAGGCCGCGTGGATGGCGTCGACGAGCTGTTCGCGGGTGGCGTCCTTGAGCAGGTAGCCGGTGGCGCCCGCCTCCACACCGCGCTCGATGTCCGCGTCGGTCTCGTACGTGGTGAGGATCAGGACGCGGGTGGACGTGGGGCCCGCGACGATCTCCGTGGTGGCGCCGACCCCGTCCAGGACCGGCATGCGCAGGTCGAGCAGGGCCACGTCCGGCCGGAGCCGCTCGACGAGGCCGACGGCCTCCCGGCCGTCGCCCGCCTCACCGACGATCTCGACGGTGGGCTCGGAGCCCAGCAGGGCGACCAGGCCGGCGCGCATCACGGTGTGGTCGTCGGCCAGGATGATGCGCAGCGGGGCGGCGGCTGCCGCGGGGTCTGATGTCATGTCACACCTGGGACCTGTCGTTCAGAGGGATCGTGGCTCAGCGGGTCGTGGCTCGGAGGGACGTGACTCGGAGGGTCGTGGCTCAGCGGGATCGTGGCGAGGATGCGGGTGCCGTCTCCGACCGAGCTGGTGACGGTGAGGCCGCCGCCGAACTCCGCGAGGCGCCGTCGCATGCCGTCCAGTCCGAAGCCGTGGGAGTCCTCGACGACGAACCCGCGTCCGTCGTCGGTGATCTCCAGTTCCGCGCCTTCGGGCTGCCGGGCCAGGACGACGCCCACGGTGGAGGCGGCGGCGTGCTTGCGTATGTTGGCCAGCGACTCCTGGGTGCACCGCAGCAGCGCGATCCGGGTCGGCTGGTCGCACTCGATGTCCGCCAGCTCCGCCGTGACCGTGAGGCCGGTGTCCTCGGTGAAGCGGTCCAGGGTGCGCCGGAGCGTCTTGGCGACCGATCCGGCGGCCACCCCGCTGCTGGGGGCGGCGCCGACCAGGACCCGGGCCTCGGCCAGGTTCTCCCGGGCCGTCTGCTCGATGGACTGGAGCTGCTGGGCGCTGCGTTCGGTGTCCACCGACAGCTGGGACCTGGCCGCCTCCGCCAGCACGATGATGGAGGCGAAGCCCTGGGCGAGGGTGTCGTGGATCTCCCGGGCGAGCCGTTCGCGTTCCTCCGCGGCGCCCTGCCGCTGGTACACCTCGGCCAGTTCGACCCGCGTGCTTCTCAACTCCGCCCGCAGCGCGGCCCGTTCGTCGCGCTGAGCGAGCGCCCGGGGAGTCAGTACCGCCATCACGACGGCGATGGCCCAGACGCCGAGGGAGGAGGCCGAGTTGCTGAGGAACACCTCGGCCCGCCCGCCCTCGCGCAGGCTGCCGCCGACCGTGATCGCCAGGGCGCCGAGCCCCGTGAAGAGGATCGCGCCCCTCGGGCTGTCCGCGAAGACGATGAACTGGGTGAGCATCACGGCGTAGAACACCCCGAAGCCGTCCCCCAGGTACGAGACACCGCCCAGCACCCCGGCGAGCACGCCGAGATATCCGTAGGGGCTCAGCACCGGGTTGCCGGGGCGCAGCCGCACCAGTGCGTAGCAGAGGGCGAGCACGGCCATCAGCGCGAGCAGTCCGAGCTTGCGTCCCGGGGACGTGCCCCCCAGCAGGGTGATCAGGGTGACCAGGGCGGCCAGCGCCCAGGAGAGCGCCTCCCACCCGTGGAGCACCCAGATCCAGACCGGATCGCCGCGCTGCGGCCGTTGAAGCATGGCGGTCAGATTACGTGCGGGAGAGCGGGCGCGGCAGGTTCGGTGCTCCGCGCACGCCGCCGTGAGGGGCGCAGCGGACGCCAGGCGCGCTCGCCCAGGAGCAGCAGTACGGAGGGCAGGATCATCATCCGGATGATCACGGCGTCCAGCAGTACCGCCACCGCGAGGCAGAAGCCCATCTGCTTCATCTCGGTGAGGTGCAGGAAGACGAAGGCGGCGAACACCGTGACCATGACCAGTGCCGCGCTCGTGACCACCTTCGCGGACCGCTCGATGCCGTCGAGCACCGCCTCGCGGGCCGACATCCCGTGCTCCATGGCCTCCTTGATCCGGCTGACGACGAAGACCTGGTAGTCCATCGAAAGGCCGAAGAGGATCACGAAGAGGAAGAGCGGCACCCTGGAGGCGATCGCGCCGAGGGAGTCGAAGTCCAGCAGGCTCTCCGCCCAGGTGCCCTGGAAGACCAGCACGAGCGCGCCGAGCGCGGCCGCCGCCGACAGCAGGTTCAGTACGACGCCGATCAGGCCGACGACCGCGGAGCGGAAGGCGACCGCCGTGGTCACGAAGGTCAGCAGCAGGAGGAAGCCGATGACGAGGGGCAGCTTGTTCCGCTCGTGGTGCACATAGTCCTGGCCCCGGGCCACGTCACCGCTCACCGCGGTGTCCACGCCGGCCAACTCACCGACGGTGGAAGGAATGTACTGGTCGCGGAGGTGGTCGAGGGACGCGATCGCCTCGTCGGAGGGCGCCGGGTGCGGCACGCCCAGTTCCAGCACGCTGATCCGCCCGTCACCGGAAGTCCGCAGCACCGGCGCGGCGTTCCGCGCGAAGAGCGGGTCCGCCTGGGCCCGGCGTCCCAGCTCCGTCAGCGCCTGCCTGACCTCGGGGGCCCGGCCGGGGGCGGAGCGGGCCACCACCTCGTGCTTGACCAGGAGTTCGGGGAACTCGGCGGTGAGCCGGTCGTAGACCTGCATGGCCGGGATGTCGCGGGAGAAGGTGTCCTTGCCCGGGTCGATGAGCTTGAGCCCCAGCGCGGGCGCCGCCACGGCGAGCATCACCAGCACGGAGACGCACAGGGTGATCGCCGGGTGGTTCCGGGCGGGGCGCAGGAGGGCGCCGAACACCCGGCCGTTCTCGGGCTTCGCGCTCTTCGTCACGGCGGGTGTGCCGCGCTTCGCCAGCCGGGCGGCCTTCTTGGCGGCACGCCGTTCGGCGCGGTGGCCGAGTTTCACCAGCAGGGCGGGCAGCACGGTGAGCGAGCTGATCACGGCGACGGCGACGACCAGGATGGTGCCGGTCGCCAGCGAGGAGAAGATGACGTCCGTGGCGAGGTACAGGGTGGCGGTGGAGACGATCACCGCGAGGCCGGAGACCACCACGGCACGGCCGGCCGTCGCCGCGGCCAGCTCCACCAGCGCCTCCGGGCCGAGCCGGCCCTTGGCGCGGGCCCGCTCCTCGCGTTCGCGCTTGAGGTAGAAGAGCGTGTAGTCGACGCCGACCGCGAGTCCGATGAGCAGGATCATGTTGGTGCCGACGCCCGGGTCGGGCATCAGGTGCGAGGCCAGCATGGCCAGGCCCATCGTGGCGGCGATCGAGGAGAGCGCCAGCAGCAGCGGCACCCCGGCCATCACGGCGGAGCCGAACACGATCAGCAGGATGACGAGCGTGACCGGCAGGGTGAGGCGCTCGGAGAGCGCGAGGTCCTTGCCGCGCTGGTCGTTGACGCCCTTGGAGATGGCGGGCGACCCGGTCTCCTCCACGATCAGCCCCGGGTGGGCGTCGGCCGTCTTGCCGGTCGCGTCGAGGAGCGGGACGACGTTCTTCTTGCCGTCGAGCTCGGCGCCCTTCATCACCACGGTCACCCGCAGTGCGGTGCCGTCCTTCGAGCGGACCGGCGGCGCGACCTCCGCCACCTCGGGCAGCGCGCTCATCCGGGTGGTGACGTCGCGGGCGGCGGCGGTGGCCTCGGCGCTGTCCAGGGGGCCGGAGGCGGACCGGATCAGGATGTGCTCGGTGGGCCTGCGCTGGAGGCCGGCGTCGGTGGCCATCGACTCGGCGTGGCCGGCCTCACCGACCCAGAAGTCCTCGGTGGTGGCCGGGTTGTTGCCTGCCGTGATGCCCGCGCCGAGGCACAGCAGCACGAAGAGGAACCAGCCGACGATCGCTTTCCACGGGTGCCGCGCACTCCAGCGGGCCATGCGTACGGGTCGTATTCTCATGCGGTAAATGCTCGTCCGCCAGGCCCCTCGCCCGGCAGCCCCGCCCGGTGGAACCCGGTGTCCACCGACCGGTGGACAAGGCCCCGGGGGCCTTCCCCCGTACGCGGTCGGCGCGGGACCTCGGAGTCAGGCGGCGGACCCGGCGTCGAGCCGGGCCCTGAGCCCGGCCTTCGCCTGCGGCCACTCGTCGGCGAGCAGCGAGAAGTAGACCGTGTCGCGCCAACTGCCGTCCGGGCGGCGGCGGTGGCGCCGCAGCACCCCTTCGCGCCGGGCGCCGAGGCGCGCGATCGCCGCCTGAGAGCGCTCGTTGAGGTGGTCGGTCTTCAACTGCACGCGCCCCATGCCGAGTTCCTCGAAGGCGTGGGTGAGCAGGAGCAGCTTGGTCTCGGTGTTGACGGCCGAGCGCCAGTACGCGCGGCCGTACCAGGTCCAGCCGATCTCCAGCCGCTCGTTGGCCACGTCGATGTCCATGTACGTGGTCCAGCCGATGGCCAGGCCGCTGGTGAGGTCGATGACGGCGAACGGGACGCGCGCGCCCCGCCGCGCGTCCGCGAGCAGGGCCGCCATCTTCTCGCCGAGCTCCTCCCGGGTGCGCGGGGCCGGTCCGCCCTGCCAGCGCCAGACCTCCTCGTCACCGCCGCCCGAGGCGAAGAGGCCGTCGAGATGGTCCGGGGACAGCGGCTCCAGGCGTACGTGGCGGCCGGTCAGGGTCACGGGGTGCGGAGGTGTGGCAGACATGCCGGAACCCTAGCCCAGTACGAACTAGACAGAAAACGCATATGCACTAGCGCAATCAACCCGCCGCGGTTCACCGCGTCCTGCGCAGGGCCGCCGTCGCCGCCCGGATCGCGGGCAGCTCGGCGTACAGCGCCTCGCCCGGACAGGTGGTCTGGTAGGCGTCGCGGTGGCCGGATATGACGTTCAGGTCGGCGACCGTGCCCTTGGGGAACCGGCTCGCGTCGTTCGTCGAGACCAGCTGCACCTTGCCGCGCGGATCGATGCCCGACAGCAGCTTCCACGCGGCCACCTTCGCCAGCGCACGCACCAGGACCGGCGGCACCGTGGTCCCCCGGCCGTAGTTGCCCAGCACCGCTATGCCCACGCTGTCGGCGTTGAAGCCCGTGGTGTGCGCGCCGCGCACCGAACGCCGGACGCCGCCTGCCCGGCCCTCGTAGACCGTCCCGCACCGGTCGACGAGGAAGTTGTAGCCGATGTCGTCCCAGCCGTTGCCCTTGATGTGGGACTCCTCCACCGCGCGCAGCATCCGGGGCACGTCCGCGCAGTCGTAGTCGTTGGACTCCCCGGTGTGGTGGATGAAGACCGCCCGCACCGGGCCCGTGTAGACCGCCGGCTCCCTGACCATGTGCTCGTCGGCGTGCCAGGCCGCCCGGCTGACTATCGCGGGCTGCGGCACGCCGTGCGGCACCGGGTGCGGCCGCTCGTGCGCGGCCGCGGCCGACGTGGGCAGCGCGAACCGCACCGGGGCGTCCCGCAGCACCAGCAGGGTGAGCGGGAGGACCGCGGCGCCCAGCACGACTCGACGGGGCCACATGGGACCACCCTGCGGCCTCCCGGCCCCGTCCGCAGATGCGGTGGCCGATCGGGTGAACCGCCCGGCACGCCCCCGTACGGGCCGCACGATATTCTGGGGGTGAGCGGCGCCGGAGACGGCCGCCGCGCGGCGGTGGGGCCCGCCGTACCCGAACCGCGGCCGCGGACAGCGGCCGCCAACGGTCCCTACTTGCGCACGAGCGCGCCCGCGTCCGGCGGTCGCCCCGGCAGGTAGGAGAAGTGTGCCCACCAGACCCCTGAACCCGCAGGCCCCGGTCGTCGCCGTGGTCGCGCTCGGCGGCGCCGTCGGCGCGTGCGCCCGCTACGGGGCGGCACTGCTCTGGCCCACGGCGGGCGGCGGATTCCCGTGGACGACCCTCGTGGTCAACGTCATCGGCTGCGCGGTGATCGGCGTGTTCATGGTGGTGATCAGCGAGGTCTGGGCCGCCCACCGGCTGGTGCGGCCGTTCTTCGGTACGGGGGTGCTGGGCGGGTTCACCACCTTCTCCACCTACGCCGTGGACATCCAGCGCCTCGTCGACGGTGGCCGGGCCCGCAGCGGTCTGGCGTATCTGGGACTGACACTGCTCGCGGCCCTCGCGGCGGTGTGGAGCGCGGTGTGGCTGACACGCCGCGTGCTGGCGTGGAGGCAGTCATGACGACATCGAGGACCGAGCGTGCCCTGCGGCTGACCGTTCTGGTCGGGGAGTCCGACGGCTGGCACCACCGGCCGGTCTACACCGAGATCGTGCACCGGGCGCACGCGGCGGGACTGGCGGGCGCCAGTGTGTTCCGGGGCATCGAGGGCTTCGGCGCCTCCTCGATGATCCACACCCAGCGGCTGCTCTCGCTGAGCGAGGACCTGCCGGTGGCGGTGGTGATCGTGGACGCCGAGGAGAAGGTGCGCGCGTTCCTGCCGCTGATCGAGGAGCTGACCGGCGACAGCCCGGTCGTCCTGGACGCCTGCGAGCTGGTGCGGCGCGGCGAGCGGGAGGAGCCCCGGTGAACTGGCTCCTGGTGATCGCCGGCGCGGCCGTCGGCGCCCCCCTGCGCTACCTGACCGACCGGGCGGTGCAGTCCCGGCACGACACCGTCTTCCCCTGGGGAACGTTCA
Organism: Streptomyces sp. NPDC048462; assembly: GCF_043200175.1. Lineage (NCBI taxonomy): Bacteria > Bacillati > Actinomycetota > Actinomycetes > Kitasatosporales > Streptomycetaceae > Streptomyces > Streptomyces sp. NPDC048462. The sequence continues at coordinate 68,399 of NZ_JBICXG010000012.1, read as the reverse complement.
CGGTGAACGTGACGGGCTGCCTGGTGCTGGGGGTGCTGACCGGCGCAGTGACGGCGGGCGCCGCCTCGTCCCACGTCCAGCTGCTGCTCGGCACCGGGCTCTGCGGGGCCCTGAGCACCTACTCCACCTTCAGCTACGAGACGCTGCGGCTGGCCGAGGACGGCGCGCGGTTCTACGCGGCGGCCAACGTGGTCGCGAGCGTGGTGGCGGGTCTCGGCGCGGTCTTCGTCGGCGTCACGCTCGCCGAGGCGCTCTGGGGCTGACCGCCGCAGGACGTACGACGCGCCTGGGCCCGGCTCCCCCGAAGGGGGCCGGGCCCAGGCAGTGGTACGGGTGTGGTTCAGGCGTCCTGTCCGGGGGTGCCCAGCGCGGCCGAAGCGGCCTCCATGGGGCTGAGCTCCACCGGAGCGGCGGGCGCCGGCACGGACCGGCAGGTGAAGCCGAGGCGCCCCAGCGCCCTGGTCACCTCACCGGCGCTGAAGTCGCGCCGGTCCTGGCGGGTGATGATCTCGCCCACCTGCTTGACCGGATAGACACGACGGCTGATGATCACCGATTCCCCGGTGACGGGTTCGGGCTTGATGCCCTTCATCGATGCCTCGACCTCATGCTTGAAGAGGTCGAAGGGGAAGCGGGCGATGACGCAGCGCATAGTGCCTCAACGGGGTCGGGGAGCGGAACCGGACGGGAACGCGGGTATCGGTCAGGCGGCACGGTTGCCGGAGGACCGGCGCTGTGCACCGCCGCCCCGCGACGAGGACGACGAGGGAGCCGACGCCGAGGAGGCCGACGCCGAGGTGCGCCGGGCCTGGGCCGGACGGCTGCGCCGGCCGCGCGAGGAGGAGCCGCCCTTGGGGCGCTCCGACACCGGCGAGGTGATGACGACGGGCACGCCCGAAGGCGCCTGCGCACCGGTGATCCGGCTGAGCTCGGCCTCGCCGGAGCGGACCTGGGCGATCTGCGGGGTGATCCCGGCGTCGGACATCAGGCGCGTCATCTCGCGGCGCTGGTTGGGCAGCACCAGCGTGACGACACTGCCGGACTCCCCGGCGCGGGCGGTGCGGCCGCCGCGGTGCAGGTAGTCCTTGTGGTCGCTCGGCGGGTCGACGTTGACGACCAGGTCGAGGTTGTCGACGTGGATGCCGCGCGCCGCGACGTTGGTGGCGACCAGCACCGTGACGTGCCCGGTCTTGAACCGGGTCAGGGTGCGGGTGCGCTGCGGCTGCGACTTCCCGCCGTGCAGCGCCGCCGCCCGGACCCCGCTGTTGAGCAGGTGGTCGGTGAGCTTGTCCACGGCGTGCTTGGTGTCCAGGAACATGATCACGCGGCCGTCGCGCGCGGCGATCTCCGTCGTGGTGGCGTACTTGTCGGCGCCGTGGACGTAGAGCACGTGGTGCTCCATCGTCGTGACCGCACCGGCGGCCGGGTCGACCGAGTGGACGACCGGGTCGTGCAGGTAGCGGCGCACCAGCAGGTCGACGTTGCGGTCCAGGGTGGCCGAGAACAGCATCCGCTGGCCCCCCGCCTGCACCTGGTCCAGCAGCTCGGTGACCTGCGGCATGAAGCCCATGTCGGCCATCTGGTCGGCCTCGTCCAGGACCGTGATGGAGACCCGGTCCAGGGAGCAGTCGCCGCGCTCGATCAGGTCCTTCAGCCGGCCCGGGGTGGCGACGACGACCTCGGAGCCGCCGCGCAGCGCCGCGGACTGCCGGCCGATCGACATGCCGCCGACGACGGTGGCCAGCCGCAGCTTGAGCGAGCGGGCGTACGGGGTGAGCGCGTCGGTGACCTGCTGGGCCAGTTCCCGGGTGGGGACGAGCACCAGGGCCAGCGGACGCCGGGCGTCGGCGCGACGGCCCTCGATGCGGGCCAGCAGCGCCAGACCGAAGGCGAGCGTCTTGCCGGAGCCGGTACGGCCCCGGCCCAGCACGTCACGGCCGGCCAGCGAGTTCGGCAGCGTGGCCGCCTGGATCGGGAACGGCACCGTGACGCCCTCGTTGGCGAGCGCCGACAGCAGCTGCGCGGGCATCTCCAGATCGGCGAAGGCCTCCACGGCCGGCAGCGCCGGGGTGATGGTCGTCGGCAGGGCGAACTCGCCCTGCTTGGCGGCGGGCCTGCGGCCGTAGCCACCGCCGCCACCGGAGCGCTGGGCCGGGGCGCCGAAACGGCCCTGGCCGCCCTGGCGGCTCGGGGCCTGTGAGCGGAAGCCGCCGCCCGAACCACCCGAGCGGGAGCCGCCGGAGGCGCGGGAATAACGGTCATTCGAGCGGGGTGTGCGGTCGCGGTTCATACAGAACCCTTCCTCGATATGGCGCGTATCGAGGAATTCATTGCGGCGACGAGCGGCACAAGAATCGCAAGAACGGGCCGTTGGCATACGTGAACGAAGCCCGGCAGCCGGTCTTGAGCCGATACGGGCCCGGCCGAACCGGGTCCGGTGCTTCGCGATGACGGGACGAGCGGGCCGCAGGGCGGTCCGGCAGGTCGTGTCATGGGGCCCCGGCGGGCCGGTGTTCCGGTCCGGGGGCCATGGCGGATCGTCCGCCGCACGGTGAAGATCGTGGTCCGGGCGCCTGCCCGGCAGCTCGTGGCGGTCGTACACCGGCACGGCATCGCTCGGGGGTGGACCCGGGAAAGCAACGAGCTGGGGCCCGCACCCCAAGGTGCGGGCCCCAGCTGCGCGAAAGCATCTCAGCGCGTGAGCGCCGGTGCGATCAGATTCACGCGGGGGTGATGTTCTCCGCCTGCGGGCCCTTCTGGCCCTGCGTGACGTCGAAGTTCACCTTCTGGCCCTCCTGCAGCTCACGGAAGCCGCTGGCGGCGATGTTCGAGTAGTGGGCGAAGACGTCAGCGCCGCCACCATCCTGCTCGATGAAGCCGAAGCCCTTTTCCGCGTTGAACCACTTGACGGTGCCAGTAGCCATGTCTTATCTCCTTCTGGGGCAGAGCCCGGGGACTCGCACTGTGCCAGTCCCGCGTCGCCGCGATGATTACCCCATCCGGATAATGAACCGGAAATACAAAAGTGCACCCATCAGCCCATTTAGCTGAGGAGAGCACTTGGAGTCTTTGGGAACCACAACTGCAACTGAGATCTACAGTAGCACAATGAATGCGGACGGCCGCGGCAAGTAATTACACTCCATCCGGCGTGTCATAAACCCTCATCGCGCATTGCGTAAAATTCTGTGCTTGTCGCTGTAGATATTCGCGGCCGAACGGGCCGGTGCTCCACCGCCCGGTGTACCGGCGGACGGGTCCGCCGGTACACCGGGCCGGAACTCAGCCGCGCGCGAACCTCAGCGTGATCAGCTCGAACGGGCGCAGCGACAGCTGGACGCCGCCCTCACTCAGCTCCGGCGCCACCACGCCGCCCAGCGGCCGCTCCAGCAGATCGGTCACCGCGAGGCCCTCGGCCTCGAAGCCGGTGCTCAGCCGGGCCTTGGCGCGGCCGCCCGTCGACTCGTAGAGCCGCACGACGAGGTCGCCGCTCGCGTCGTCCGCCAGCTTGACGGCGCTGACCACGACCGCGTCGTTGTCGACGGCCACCAGCGGGGCCACCTCGCCGGCGCCCGCGATCCGGCGCTCCGGCAGGTTGATCCGGAAACCCTCCCGGACCGCGTCACCGATCGCCGCGCCCGGTGCGAGCGCGTGCCGGAAGCGGTGCACGCCCTGGTCGGTCTCCGGGTCTGGGAAGCGCGGGGCGCGCAGCAGCGAGACCCGCACGGTGGTGGTCGTGCCCGCGTCCGAGTCGCGGACGGTGCGGGTCACGTCGTGCCCGTACGTCGAGTCGTTGACCAGCGCCACGCCCCAGCCCGGCTCCTCCAGGTGCACGAAGCGGTGGTTGCACGCCTCGAACTTGGCTGCCTCCCAGCTGGTGTTGGTGTGCGTCGCCCGGTAGAAGTGCCCGAACTGGGTCTCGGAGGCGTACCGCTCGGCGTGGATGTCCAGCGGGAACGCCGCCTTGAGGAACTTCTCCGTCTCGTGCCAGTCGACCTCGGTGTCGATGTCGAGCCGCTTGACGCCCGGCGCGAGGGTCAGCAGCTGGGTGACCTTCGATTCGCCGAAGCCGCGCACGATCCGTACGGCGACGGCCTCCCCGTCCTGGACGGGGGTCAGCTCGTCCAGGTCCGTCAGGTCGGTGACGGTGTTGCGGTAGAACTCGTCGACGTCCCACGCGTCCCACATGTTCGGGAAGTCCGGGTGGATCTGGAGCAGGTTCGCGGCCTGCCCCGGGGCCACCGTCTCGCGGCCTGCGGCGAGGTCGTACGCCGAGACGACCAGCCCCCGGGCGTCGATCTCCACCCGGAGCAGCCCGTTGTCCAGGACGAAGCCGCCGCCCTCGCGCGAGGCGAGGGTGGCGCCGTCGGCCGCCGTGAGGGCGCCCGCCGCACCGGCCGGGACGCCGCCGCGGGAGTGCGGGGCGGAGTTGAAGAGGAGGGTCCCGCCCGTCGTGGCGTCACCGGCCAGGGCGCGCTGCGCGGCGTCGACGACGGCATTGAGCTCCTCGGCGACGGCGGCGTACGTCTTCTCCGCCTCGCGGTGCACCCAGGCGATCGACGAGCCGGGCAGGATGTCGTGGAACTGGTGCAGCAGCACCGTCTTCCAGATCCGGTCCAGCTGCTCGTACGGGTAGGCGGCCCCGGTCCGCACGGCGGCGGTGGCGGCCCACAGCTCGGCCTCGCGCAGCAGGTGCTCGCTGCGGCGGTTGCCCTGCTTGGTCTTCGCCTGGCTGGTCAGGGTTGCGCGGTGCAGCTCCAGGTAGAGCTCGCCGACCCAGACCGGTGCGTTGGGGTACTCGGCCTCCGCCTTGGTGAAGAAGTCGGTGGGCGTCTCCCAGGTGACCGTCGCGGAGCCTTCGAGGCTGCGCAGCCGGGCCGCCTTGGCGATCATCTCGCGGGTGGTGCCACCGCCCCCGTCGCCCCAGCCGGTCGGCGCGAGGGAGTGCTGGGCGACCCCCTTGTCCTTGAAGTTCTTCGCCGCGTGGGCGATCTCGCTGCCCTTCATCGAGCAGTTGTAGGTGTCGACGGGCGGGAAGTGCGTGAAGATCCGGGTGCCGTCGATGCCCTCCCACTGGAAGGTGTGGTGCGGGAACTTGTTGGTCTGGCTCCACGAGATCTTCTGCGTGAGCAGCCACTTGGAACCGGCGGCCTTGATGATCTGCGGCAGTCCGGCGGCGAAGCCGAAGGTGTCCGGCAGCCAGGCCTCGTCGTTCTCGATGCCGAACTCGTCGAGGAAGAACCGCTTCCCGTGCACGAACTGGCGGGCCATCGCCTCCGAGCCCGGCATGTTCGTGTCGGACTCGACCCACATGCCGCCGGACGGCACGAAGCGCCCGTCCGCCACGGCCTGCTTGACCTTGGCGTAGACCTCGGGGCGGTGCTCCTTGATCCAGGCGAACTGCTGGGCCTGCGACATCGCGAAGACGAAGTCGGGCTCGTCCTCCAGGAGGGCCGTCATGTTGGACGTCGTACGGGCGACCTTGCGCACCGTCTCGCGCAGCGGCCACAGCCAGGCCGAGTCGATGTGGGCGTGGCCGACGGCGCTGATGCGGTGCGCGGAGGGCTGCGCGGGCGCCGCGAGGACGGCGGCGAGCTGCTCGCGGGCGGCGGCAGCGGTGCCGTTGACGTCCTGGAGGTCGACCGTGTCCAGGCAGCGGCCGACGGCGCGCAGGAGGTCCCAGCGGCGGGCGCCGTCGACCGGCAGCTCCTGCATCAGCTCGCCCAGTACCTCCAGGTCCTGGACGAGGTTCCACACGTTCTCGTCGAAGAGCGCGAGGTCCATCCGGGCGAGGACGTACTGCGGTTCGTCGCCCGCGGTGTCCTTGTCACCCAGCTGGGTCGGCAGGAAGGGGTGGTAGTCGAGGATGACCGGGTTGGACGCCGCCTCGATGTGCAGCAGCACCTCCTCGCCGCCCTCGGCGGGAGCCCCGACCCGCACCCACTGGTTGCGCGGGTTGAGGCCCTTCACCGGGGTGCCGTCGGGGCGGTAGACGAGGCCCTCGCACTGGAAGCCCGGCATGTTCTCGTCGAAGCCGAGGTCCAGCAGCGCCTCCACGGTCCGCCCCGCCCACTCCTGCGGGACCGTCCCGGAGACGCGGAACCAGCAGGTGCCCCACGGAGCGCCCCACCGGTCGCCGACCGCGATCGGTTCGGTGGCACCGGCCAGACCCTCGGCGACCGGGACCGGCTCGCCCGGAGCGTTCCAGACGGCGACGTCCAGCGGTACGGATTCCGGGTATACGGCCGGCCGGATGCGCTCGTCGAGGACGCGCTTCAGGCGGGCTTCGACCAGGGTGCGGTCGTCGTGCATGAGGGTGGCTCCGTTGTGAGGTGGGTGCGGGTGGGGGGTGGGTGCCGGCGGTGCCCGGCAGGGGTTACCAGCGGTGCGTGGTGGTGGCGGCGCCGGACGTCGTGTAGAGCTCGCTCACGGCCCTGACCTGGAAACGAGCGGCTTTCTCGGCCGGTTCCCGGCGGACGCCCGGCACGAAGAACGCCGTACCGCAGGTGCCGCCGAGGAAGCGCCGGGTGCCGTCGGGCAGGACGCGGTGCAGCTCGTAGTGGCGCGGGTTGCCGGGGGCCCGGTGCCAGCGCAGCCGCAGCCCGGTGCCGTCGCCTCCAGGGGACGCGCCGGTGACGCGCAGTCCGGTCGGCGCGGCCGGGGCCGGGGCCGCGCCGTCCCGTACGGCCAGGGCGCCGAGCCGCCAGCGCACCGGACCGGCCGCCGTGAGGCGTACGCCCAGCGCGCGGACGGTCCCGGACAGGGAGTGCGGCCGGAGCACGGAGGTGGTCCAGCCGCTGCCGCCCGCCCGCAGTTCGCCCGCCGGGACGTACGTGTACGCGATCGGGTCCCCGGGCCGCTCCGGCTCGTGCCGGGCGACGGCGAGTTCGACGGTGACCGGCCCCGAGCCCGCGTCGGTGCGGTGGGTGAGCTCGACGACGGTGTGCCGGGTGAACGGCAGCCGGGTGCCGTACAGCTCGACGGTCACGGGGGCGTCGAGCTCGCCGTCGACCAGCAGGCTGCTGCCGCCGTGCCAGGCGTCGTCGAAGTCGAAGGCCACGGACGGGGTCCGGCCCTCGGTGCGGACCACCCAGCGGCGGCCGGGCAGCCGGTCCTGGAGGCCGAGGTGGTTCCACTCGGCCTCCGAGGTGATCCGGCCGTTCTCGTACCAGCGCAGCCCGTGTCCGGTGTTGAACGTGCTGGCGAACGGCAGCCGGTCGACGGTCGAGCGGTCGGCCACCGCCGTTGCGGGGGCCCGCCAGCCGCCTGCCGGGTCGGGCCGGGCCGGGTCCAGCGACTGCCCGGTCCAGAACCGCTGGTCGGCGGCGTGGAACTGGGCGGGGGTACGGCCTTCGGGGAGGTGGTTCAGGGTCCACTCTGGCCGGTAGAAGCCGTAGCTGACGGTGTGCGGGCGGTCGGTGGGAGTGATCGCTTCCCAGTCGACCGACTGGTTCCAGCCGGTCGATTCGACGTCGACGCCGGCCCAGAGTTCGTAGCGGCTGCGGCCGGCGGCCTCGGCGTTCTCGCCGGAGGCGGCGAGCGTCTGCGGGGTCCAGCGGAAGTCCACGAACATCGAGTCCGCTTCCTCGAACAGCGCCTCGTTCTGCGCGTTGAGCGCGCCCTGCCAGCCGACCTCGCCCCGGACCGTCATCGCGTCGTACCAGGTGATCCGCAGCCCCGCCGACCTGCCGCGCGCCCGCAGGTCGGTGACGAAGGCGAGCATCTCGGCGCCGAGCGCGGCGTCCCCGCCCTCGGTCTCCGCGTTGATGAACCAGCCGTCGAAGCCGTACGCGAGCGCCGCCTCCACCAGCTTCGCGGCCAGCGGGAAGCGGCCGGCGGCGTCGCGCTGCACGAGGTCGCGCGTCCAGCGCAGGTCACCGCCGTGGTGCACGGGCGGCAGGAACACGGTGCCGAGCACGGGGACGCCGTTGCGGTGCGCCGCGTCCACCACCGGGGCGTTGGGCGCGAGGATCAGGCCCTCGCCCGCCGAGCCGCCCCAGAAGACGAGTTCGTCGATGTACGCCCAGTGGTTCAGGGCGTAGTGGTCGGCGGTCGCGGAGCCCTGGGAGGGGTTCCCGGCCGTGTTGCCGAACGCCACCAGGGAGCTGACGCGCGCCTGGCCGGTGCGGGCCGTCGGGTTCACCGGGACGGGCGTGAACCGGTCCGCGAGCGGCACCGAAGCGGTGTTGAACGGCAGGTCCGGGTCGCTCCCGGCGCGCCAGGCCTTCAGGCTGCGCCAGGTGACACCGTCGCCGGGCTCGCCGGCCGGCAGCGAGTCCGGGAACCAGTAGGAGGCGTACGGCTGCCGCCCGCCCGGTCCGGTGGGTGCGGCGGAGGCGGCGGAGGCCGGTGCCAGTAGGACGGCGGCGGTCGCGGCGCCCGCGAGGACCACGGTGCGGCGGGTGGGGGCGGCCGGGCGCGGCAGGGGTCGGTTCATGGTGTGCTCCGTATCGTGTGAGGTGCGATTCCGGTGCCGTGCGGGGTGGTGCGGGCGGGCGGCGGCGTGGTCATCGGACCTGTCCGGGCGTGACGACCTCGGTGATGGAGCGCGCGGCCAGGTGCTCCCGGTCGCCGGCCCTGCTCGCGAGGACGGTCGTGGGGCGTACCCCGTCGGCGGTGAGCCGGGCGAAGGCCTCGAAGACCTCGCCGCCGGGGGCGCAGGTGGAGCGGTGGGGCGCGGTCGTGTCGTCGCCGGTGTCGACGACGAGGGCCGTGGTGCGGGGCGCGGGCACCCGGGCCCGGCCGCGCTGCTCCTCGACGAGCTGCGCGATGGCCCGGCCGGCCGGTTTGACCTGCCGGTCGTTGGTCAGCAGGCCGAGCCCGTACTCGAGTTCGGGGAAGTCGGCCAGGGAGCGGGACACGTCGTGGGAGCACCACCAGGTGACACCCCAGACGTCCTGGCAGTCCAGCGCGTTCTCGACGGTCGCCGAGGTGAACGCGGCGGCGTGCTCGGCCGGGATCAGCGGGGCGGGGGCGCCGACCTCCTGGAGCCAGACCGGACGGTGCGGGTCCAGCGCCCAGGCCTTGGACAGCTCGATCAGGTAGGCGGCGTGGTGCTCGGTGGCGGTGCCGGTGCGGCCGTGGCGCTGGGCGGTCCCGTTGAAGACCCAGGAGTGCACGGCGGTGACGGCCCCGATCCGGGCCGCGTGCGCCGGGGTGAACGCGTGGTCGTCCTGGTACCAGGCGGCGTCGTACTCGGCGTGCAGGTGGAGCTTGCCGGGCGCCCCCTCCTCGCAGGCCTCCAGCATCCGGGTCAGCCAGCTGCCCGCCTGCGCCGGGGTGATGCGGTCCGGGTCGGGGTGCGGGTCCCCGGAGAACTGGTTGATCTCGTTGCCGAGGGTCATCCCGATGAAGTTCGGCCGGTCCGCGAGGGCGGCGGCCAGGGTGCGCAGGTACTCGGCCTGCCCGGAGAGCACGTCCGGGTCGGTGAAGAGGTTGCGCCGGTGCCAGGTCCCGGTCCAGGCGGGCAGGAAGTCGAAGCTCGACAGATGGCCCTGGAGCCCGTCCACGCTGACGTCGAGCCCGCGCTCGGCGGCGGCGTCGGCGAGCTGGACGAGCTGCTCGACGGCGCGCGGGCGGATCAGGGTGCGGTTGGGCTGGAAGAGCGGCCAGAGCGGGAAGACCCGGATGTGGTCGAGGCCGAGACCGGCGATCGAGTCGAGGTCGGCCCGTACGGCGTCGAGGTCAAAGTCCAGCCAGTGGTGGAACCAGCCCTGGCTGGGCGTGTAGTTGGCGCCGAAGCGAAGCGGGGAGGAGCTCATGGGGAACGGGGTCCTGGTTCTGTGGTGCGGGTGGCGGCGGGTCGGTCAGCCCTTGACGGCGCCTTCGCCGACACCCCGGAAGAAGAAGCGCTGCAGACCGGCGAAGAGCACGATGAGCGGGAGCACGGCGATGATCGTGCCCGCCGCGACGAGGCGCTCGTCGTTCGCGAAGGTGCCGTGCAGGTAGTTCAGCCCGATGGTCAGGGTGAAGTTCTCCGGGTCGCTGAGGACGATCAGCGGCCAGAGGAAGTCGTCCCACGAGCCCATGAAGGCGAAGATCGCGACGACGGCGAGGGTCCCCTTGACCGAGGGGAGCGCGATCCGCAGGAAGCGCTGCCAGACGTTGGCACCGTCCACAAAGGCCGCCTCCTCCACCTCCTGGGGGAGGTTCAGGAAGGCGTTGCGCATCAGCAGGACGTTCATCGCCCCGATGGAACCGGGCAGCAGCACCCCGAGCAGGGTGTTGTTCAGGCCGAGATCACGCATGGTGGTGAACTGGGCGATGATGATGCCCTCCACGGGCACCAGCATGGCGAGGATGAACGCCAGCGTCGCGGCCTGCCGCCCCCGGTAGCGCAGCCGGGCCAGCGCGTAGCCGGCCAGTGCGGCGCCCACGCAGTTGGTGACCACGTTGGCGGCGGCGACCTTGAGCGAGTTGAAGGCGTAGTCCCACACCGGGATGGTGTCGGCGACCCGGCTGTAGTTGTCCAGGGTGGGATGGCTGGGGAAGAACTTCGGCGGCGAGCTGAAGATGTCCTCGCCCGGCCCCTTCAGGGACGTCGAGAGCTGCCACAGGAACGGTCCTACGGTCAGCACCAGTACGGCGAGCAGCAGCACGTAGCGCAGGACGAGCTGCCAGGGCGCGATGCGGCGTCCCTCGGCGTCGGTGGTCTTCAGGATGCTCACGCGTCCTCCTTGCGGTCGGCGCGCAGCACCAGGAGCATCAGGCCGACGGTGACGACGAAGATGACGACGGAGATGGCGGAGGCGTATCCGACCCGCCCGGTCAGTCCGGTGCCGACCCGCTGGACGAGCATCACCAGGGTGGTGTCCTCGCCCGCCGGTCCGCCGGAGGGGCCGGCCATCAGGTAGACCTCGGAGAACACCTTGAAGGCGGAGACCGAGGAGAGCGCGGCGACCAGCACCATGGTGGAGCGGATGGCGGGGACGGTGACGGTGAGGAAGCGGCGCACCACCCCGGCGCCGTCCACGGAGGCCGCCTCGTGCAGCTCGCGCGGTACGTTCGACAGCGCGGCCAGGTAAATGATCATGTAGTAGCCCAGGCCCTTCCAGACCGTGACCGCCATCGCGCTGCCGAGCAGCAGCCACTGGTCGCTGAGGAAGCCGACCTTGCCGATGCCCACGGCTTCCAGGAGCGAGTTGACCAGCCCCCGGTCGTCGAGCATCCACACCCAGATCAGGCCGACGACGACGATGGACGCGACGACCGGGGTGTAGAAGGCGGAGCGGAAGAAGGTGATGCCGGGGATGTGCCGCTGGACGAGCATCGCCAGCAGCAGCGGCAGGATGACGAGGGCCGGGACGACGACCAGTACGTACAGCGCGCTGTTGCGCAGGCCGGTCCAGAACATCTCGTCGTGCAGCAGTTCCCGGAAGTTCGCCAGGCCGACGAACTTCCCCGGGACCAGGGTCCGCCGGTCGGTGAAGGCGTTGACCAGCGTACTGAAGAACGGGTAGAGGCTGAACGCGCCGACCACGATCAGCCCGGGAGCCGCGAACAGCCAGGGGCTCAGCGGCAGATGGCGGCTGATCCGGCGGACCGGGCCGGGGGCGGGCGCGGACGCCGGCGTGGGGACGGGGGTGAGGGCCGGGGCGGAGGCGGGGGTAGTCACGAGGGGGCTCAGCTCTGCTGCAACAGCCGGTCACAGGCCTTGACAGCGTTATCAAGGGCTTCCTTGGGGCTCTGCTTTCCCTGCAGCGCCTTGGCGATCTGGTTGCGCAGCTCGGTCTTCATCTGCTCGCTGAACAGCACCGGCGTGTAATTCACGGCCGTCTTCAGGGACTTGGCGGCGGCGACCCGGACGCGGGTCTCGTCGGTGCCGTCCTCCTCGGTGAAGTACGGGTCGTCGAGCGATCCGGCGGTGCTGGGGAAGATGGCGACCTGCTTCGCGAACTCCATCTGCCGGGTCGCGTCGGTCATGTAGTGGGCGAAGGCCACGGCGGCGGGCTGCCGCTTGGTCTGGGCGTTCACCATGATGCCCATGACGTACATGTTGGCCTTGCCGGTGTTGCTGACCTGGTCGGTGATGCCGATGTTCTTGTAGAGGCTGGGCGCCTGCTTCTTGAAGTTGGCCAGGTCCAGCGCGCTGCCCGGGTTCATCGCCACGGACTCGGTGAGGAACTTGTGGCCGGACGACTCGGGCGTCGCGGTCAGCGCCTGCGCGTCGAGCCCCTTGGCGTCGTACAACTCCTTGTAGCGGGTGAGCAGTTCGACACCCTTGGCGTCGTTGAAGGCGAAGCCGGTGCCTTCCTTGTTCATCAGCTGTCCGCCGTAGCGGCCGAAGTCCTCGATGGTGGGCACGTTCGCGAGGGTGGCGACCTTGCCCTTGCTCTTCTCGGCCAGCTTCAGTCCGTCCGAGAACACCTCGTCATAGGTGGACGGCGGCTTCTGCGGGTCGAGTCCGGCGTCCTTGAGGAGGCGCTTGTTGTAGAACATCGGGCCGGTGTTGAGGTACCAGGGGAAGGCGAACGTCCCCTGTGTGCCTGGTATCTGATGGCTCTGCCAGGCGCCCGGCAGGTACTCCTTGCGGTACTTGGCGGCCGCCTTGTCGAGGTCGAGCGCGATGCCCGCCTTGGCCAGCGGGGCCACCAGGTCGGGCGAGACGTTGACGACGTCGGGCAGGGTGCCGCCGGCCGCGTCCGCGCTGATCTTGTCCGCGTAGCCCTCGCCGGGCCGGTCGACCCACTTGACGTCGGTGCCCGGGTACTTCTTCTCGAAGTCCGCGATCACGCCGTTGAAGTAGTCCTTGAAGTTCGCCTGCAGGTTCCAGGTCTGGAAGGTGATCTTCCCTTCGACCTTGCCCGAGGCGTCGGACGAGCCCGAACCCGATCCGCCGCCACAGGCGCTCAGCGGCAGGACGGTGGCGAGGACGGCGGCAGTGGCGACTGCTCTGCGAGAGATGCGCACGGTGAACGGCTCCTTTGCTCGGACCAGGCGTGCGGACGGCGTACCGGAGGTCACCGACCGGCCGGATGCGTTCGCCCAGCAGACCCTGCAATGCGCGTGTCGGAAAGTCAATACATTCTCTTCAATTAGGTCGCACCTTTCGGCATACATACAGGTCAGAGCCATGCTGAGGCACATTGAAGATCCATTACTAATGCGCTTTAGGTGCCTCTAGCTCAAGCGCATTAGTTGTCTGAGCGCTTCGCTCTCGACCAATGGCCCACGAGGCCCTACGATGCCCCCGGGGGAGAGCGAACCCGACGACCCATGAGCCACGGGGAACGCAGGAGAGAGGCACTCGGTGACACCGAAGGGGCCGCCGGCCGGGGACACCTCGCCGGCCAGACGCACGCCCGCGCGACGGCCGACCATGAAGGACATCGCCCAGCGGGCCGGGGTGTCGGAGAGCGCGGTGTCCTTCGCGCTCAACGACCGCCCGGGGGTCTCGGCCCTCACCCGGGACCGGATCCGGCGCGTGGCCGAGCAGTTGGGCTGGCACCCGAGCACCGCCGCCCGCGCACTGTCCGGCGAGGGCTCGGCCACCGTGGGTCTGGTGGTGGCCCGCCCGGCGGCGAACCTGGGCGTGGACTCCTTCTTCCTCCAGCTGATCTCCGGCATCCAGGAGGTCCTGGCGGAGCGCCGGCTCGGGCTGCTCTTCCAGGTGGTGGAGGACGTGGCGGCCGAGTGCGCGGTCTACCGGCGCTGGTGGGCGGAGCGGCGGGTGGACGGAGTGCTCGTCGTGGACCCGCGCACCGACGACCCGCGCGTCGGCCTGCTGGACGAACTGGGCCTGCCCGGCGTCGTCATCGGCGCCCTGCCCGGCAGCGACACCGGCCCCCACCCGGGCCTGTCGCAGATCCGCGCGGACGACGCGGGGGCGATGGCGGCCGTCGTCGGACGGCTGCACGAGCTGGGCCACCGGCGCATCGTGCACATCGCCGGACTTCCCTCACTCGCGCACACCGACCGCCGCATCCGGTCCCTGCGCATCGAGGCCGACCGGCGCGGACTGACCGAGGCCCACTCGGTGACCACGGACTACTCGGACACCGAGGGCGCGGCGGTGACCCGCCGGGTGCTGGAGCACGGCACCCCGCCGACCGCGATCGTCTACGACAACGACGTGATGGCGGCGGCCGGGGTGGCGGTCACGGCCGGCCTCGGCCTGCGGGTCCCGGAGGACGTGTCGGTGGTGTCGTGGGAGGACTCCGCGCTCTGCCGGCTGACCGCCCCGTGGCTGACCGCGCTGTCCAGGGACACCGTCGCGTTCGGGCGGCTCGCGGCGCGGGAGCTGACGGCGCTGCTCGACGGCGGCACGGCGCACACCATCCAGGTGCCGCTGCCCCGGCTCATCGAACGGGGCAGCACGGCAGCGGTGAACGGCGGCTGAGGAGAGGCACTCGTGCTCAGGAGCGGGCCGGCCCGCGCAGTTCCTCGTTGAGCCGGAGGGCCTCTTCGAGCTGGTCCTCCAGGATCACGATGCGGCAGGCGGCCTCGACCGGCGTGCCCCCGTCGACGAGCTCCCGGGCGCGGGCGGCGATGCGGAGCTGGTAGCGGGAGTAGCGGCGGTGGCCGCCCTCGGACCGCAGGGGGGTGATCAGCCGGGCCTCGCCGATCGCACGGAGGAATCCGGGGGTGGCGCCGATCATCTCCGCGGCGCGGCCCATGGTGTAGGCGGGGTAGTCGTCGTCATCGAGACGGTCGGCGGGATGCGCAGGGGATTCGGGGGGCATGGGCACCTGCCGCGTGTCGCCGACTTCGTTGACCGGAAGGGAAACTCTCGTTGTGCGAGCCATCGTCTCTATCATAGCCGCGACAGATTTCCCTGGCCGGACGGGGGAAGTTATCTGAGGGCGCCGCCCCGGGGCCGCCCCCGCGCGACCCCCGCCGCCGGGCGCGTCAAAAACACTGACCGGCGGGTCAGTTGATGACTGACTGCCGTCGGGCCATAATGCACACGTAGCCCTTCACGCATCCCCCGTCGTGAAGGGCTACACCCCTGTGCGCGAGACCGGGTGCCCGAGACCCCGTGGGCCTCGTCCGTCACGGAAGGCACCGGTCCACCGCACACGCCGTCACCGGTCTTCATGGGCAAGGGGCTCCCCTCGTGGCCCCCTGCCCATGTTTTTTCGAGTTAACAGTGACGTAGAGTATTTGCGCAACCCTACTTCCGCACACCGGCACGGGATGTGCCACTACGTCCCTGTTCGGTATGTGCGAACGGCTCCCCGCACTGGGGACGGCGGTCCCGGGTTGGTTACAGTACGAGCCCGTTGACCGAATCGGACACCGCGCGGCACCGGACAGGGGCCGGGCGGGTGCGGGACACGTGGGGGGCCGGATGGACAGCGCCGAAGAACGCGCGCCGGAGCTGCGGACGTTGCGGCAGAAGGTCGAGTACATGGTCGAGAAGACCTTTCCCGGCCGGAAGATCTCGGGACGGGTCTTCGCCGACCTGGTCAAGGAACGCGGCGGATCCCTCTCGCACAGCTACTTCTCCAACATCCTGGCCGGCAAGGTCACCCAGCCGTCCGAGGACATCCTCAAGGCGCTCGGCATCGGCTTCGGCGTGGACTGGCGCTTCTTCAAGGAGGAGTCCGAGGTCGTCGACGACGTCGTGGACGGTCTGCAGTTCCTGGCCAAGCGGCGCACCGGGGACATCAGCGGGCTGGCCGGCCGCGGCCTGGACGAGGACGGACTGCCCCCCGAGCTGCTCCAGTTCGCGCTGTCCCTGCTGGAGGACGCGAAGAACCGGCAGCGCCCGGCCGACGGCAGGCCCTAGGCCATGTCCCTGCGCGAACTGCGGAAAGAGTGCGAGGCCGGACTCGCCGGGCTGCCCCTGCCCGCCCCCTT
The DNA here is from genome assembly GCF_043200175.1 of Streptomyces sp. NPDC048462. NCBI lineage: Bacteria > Bacillati > Actinomycetota > Actinomycetes > Kitasatosporales > Streptomycetaceae > Streptomyces > Streptomyces sp. NPDC048462. The sequence continues at coordinate 52,598 of NZ_JBICXG010000012.1, read as the reverse complement.
CACGGTCGAGGGACTGGTCGCGAACATGGAGGCGGCCGGCGGCCGCACCATCGTGCTGCACGAGATGCCCGACCGGCTGGCCCGCATCAACGGCGCCTGCGGGCTGCGGCTGAAGGCCGGCGGGACCAGCTTCGTGCTCTACCGGCGGCGCCCCACCGCCTACCAGACCCAGCACGTCATCCTGCACGAGCTGTGCCACGAGTGGTTCGACCACGGCACCTCGCTGGACGCCGAGCAGCTCCAGCGGCTGCTGCCCGTCTTCGACACCTCACTGATCTCGCGGGTCGTCGGCACCGACGCGCTCCGGTCCCCGGACGCCGTACAGGCCCGCGCGCAGTACGACACCCACGACGAACGCATGGCCGAATTCGGTGCCTCGCTCATCCCCCGGATGGCCAGGGACGTGACGAGCGATGACATGGTGGGGCGGCTCGCCAACTCGCTCTCCCTCCCGGTCGCCCACCGCCGCCGCGGCCTGTTCCGCCGCACGTAGCAACGGATCGACGTCCGCCCCGCTGCCGAACCGTTTCCCCCCACCACCGCCGGCCCCCACCCTCCCCGTCCCTCACCCCCACCCCGAGGACTCCGCCGTGACACCGCTCGACCTCGCCGGCTACCTGATAGCCGGCCTGATGACAGCCGTCGCCCTGTGGCGCATGCCGGCCGCCCTGCGGGGCGACGAGGAGGACAGACGCCGCCGGGCCCTGTGGGGCTGCTACGCGGGATTCGCCGCCGCCCTGTGGACCAAGACCCGGGTCGTGCGCATCGGCCTCAACGACAGCTCGGTCACCGACCTCTCGGTGCTGATCAAGCACTACACGGCGACCATCGCGATCCTCGCCATCCTCAGCTACATCGTCGCCATCTACGGCCAGTACGCCGACGCCGGTGACATCCCCCGGCACGTACGGTTCGCCCGGCTGATCCAGCAGGTCGCGGCCAAGGCCTCCGTCGCCACGCTGGTGCTGCTGACGGTGCTCTTCTTCACCGTCGTCGACCGTTCCGTCCCCTCGGACCGGTTCGTCGCCGACCACGCCGGGCAGTGGGGCGCGACGCTCTACATGAGCGTGTTCTACCTCTACCTCGGCGCCGCCTCCGCCGTCTGCGCCTACCAGTGGGCGCTGGCCACCGCGAGCGCCGGGCAGCGCCGGCTGCGGATCGGCCTCGGCATGATGACGTTCGCGATGTTCATCGGGGTCGGATACACCGTCAGCCGGACGCTGTTCCTCTGGGTGAGCGTGATCGACAGGCCGAGCGAGTCCTTCGCGCTGCACTTCGACGAGATCACCGAGGCCTCGCAGGTGGTGCTGTTCGCGTTCTTCGCGGTGGGCGCCTCCGTCCCCGCCCTGGGCAACGTCCGCCGCCGCGCGAAGCTCTGGCGCGCGCAGGTGCGGCTGCACGCGCTCTGGTACGAGCTGATGGCGGCCTTCCCCGACCAGCCCTTCGACCCCCCGGCCTCCCTGGTCCGCGAGCTGACCCGGTTCGGCACCCCGGCGGACCTGCGCATCGACCGCTGGGCGGCGGACATCGCCGACGCGGTGGAGAAGCTGCGCCACTACGCGCCCGGCACCCTCCTCGCCGCCGCCGGGGCCGCCGCCGAGGCCGGACCCGGCGACCGGGACCGGACGGGCCCGCTCACCGACGCGTACTGGATCAAGGCCGCGCTCGTGGCCCACGGCGACGGCGCGGCCCCCGGGGACGCGGCGGCCGTCGGCACCCAGCACGCGACCGACCAGGACGGCGAGGTCGCCTGGCTGGTCCGGGTCGCCGCCGCGTACCGCACGGTCACGGCCGAACGCGCCCGGCAGGTCCTGGAGTCCACCCGAGCGGAGTCCGCCGGAACAGCAGCCAAGGAGCAGACAGCATGAGCACCACCGACACCGCCGGCACCGCCGATGCCTCGGGGACGGCGCGTACGGTCACCGACGTCTTCCAGCCACGTAATCTCCTGCTCGCCGGAATGCTCGCGACCGGGTTCGCGGCGGCCGGTGAGTGGACGGGGCTGCTGTGGGGGCTGCTCGGCGCCCTGTGCGCGGGGATCATTCCGGCCGGTTACATCGAGTGGGAGCGCGGGCGCGGCACCTGGGGCGACCGCCATGTCGTCGACCGCACCAAGCGGGCCCCGATCTTCTTCGTCATCCTCGGTTCCATCGGCGTCGGTTCGGCCGTCATGGTGCTGGGCGGGGCCCCCTCCGGCATCCTGACGGCGATGCTCGGGCTCTGGGCGATGACCGTCGTCCTGCTGGCCGTCAACGCGGTCTGGAAGATCTCGGTGGACGCCTCGGTGGCCTCGGCCGTCGTCGCCCTGCTCGCCGTGGTCCACTCGCCGTGGTGGCTGTTCGGGTACGTGATGACGGCCGCCGTGTGCTGGTCCCGGGTCGCCCTCGGGTACCACACCGTCGGCCAGGTGAGCGCCGGAGCCGCGCTGGGAGCGGCCACGGCGGGCGCGTTCCTCTTCGGCTGAGCGGCCCGCCGGGTGACCGGTCCGCGTCCCGCCGAACGGGTCCGGTTCTTACGGCCCTGTGACGTGCCGTCCGCGCAACCGCGCCTGCGGCCCGTGGCGCCCTAGCGTGGCCGTCATGCGCGTACTGGTCACCGGCGGAGCCGGGTTCATCGGGTCGGAGATCGTCCGGACCCTCACATCGGCCGGGCACGAGGCGGTGGTGCTCGACGCCCTGCTCCCCTCGGCTCACGGCGACGCCCCGGACCGGCCGGCCGGCAGCGGGATCATCGTGGCGGACGTGCGCGACCGCGAGGCGGTGGACCGGGCGCTGCGCGGCATCGACGCCGTGTGCCACCAGGCGGCGATGGTCGGCCTGGGCAAGGACTTCGCGGACGCCCCGCTGTACGTCGGGTGCAACGACCTCGGCACCGCCGTACTGCTCGCCGCCTCGGCCGCCGCCGGGGTGCGGGACCTGGTGCTCGCCGGATCGATGGTCGTCTACGGCGAGGGCCGCTACGAGTGCCCGCGCCACGGGCCGGTCCGGCCGGGGCCGAGGGCGGAGGCAGATCTGGCGGCGGGCCGGTTCGAGCCGCTCTGCCCGTCCTGCGGTACGGAGCTGACCCCGGGTCTCGTCGGCGAGGACGCGCCCGTGGACCCGCGCAACGTGTACGCGACGACGAAGCTCGCGCAGGAACACCTCGCCTCCTCGTGGACGCGTGCCACGGGCGGGCGGGCGATTTCGCTGCGCTACCACAACGTGTACGGGCCGGGGATGCCGCGCGACACCCCGTACGCGGGAGTCGCCTCGTTCTTCCGCTCGTCGCTGGCCCGGGGCGAGTCGCCGCAGGTCTTCGAGGACGGCGCCCAGCGCCGGGACTTCGTGCATGTACGGGACGTGGCGGCCGCGAACGCGGTGGCGCTGGAGGCCGTCACCGGGCTCCGGCCGGGCAGCTTCGCCGCGTACAACACCGGGAGCGGGGAGCCGCACACCATCGGTGAGATGGCCTCGGCGCTGGCCTCGGCCCACGGCGGCCCGGCCCCGGAGATCACCGGTGAGTACCGGCTCGGGGACGTACGCCATGTCACGGCCGACTCGCGGCGGCTCCGCGACGAGCTGGGCTGGAAGCCCTCGGTGGGCTTCGCGGAGGGGATGGCGGAGTTCGCCGCGGCCCCGCAGCGGGGCATGGCCGCGGGCCCGGCCCGCTGACCGGGCTCACCGCCACGCGCGGGCTCACACCACCGGCAGGGTGACCTCGAAGCAGCAGCCGCCGGTGACGTTGCGGACCTCGGCCCGGCCGGCGTGCGCCTCGACGATCCCGCGCACGATGGCGAGCCCGAGGCCCGCACCGGCCGGGGGCGTCCGGGCGTGGCTGCCGCGCCAGCCGGTGTCGAAGACCCTGGCCAGGTCCTCCTCCGGGATGCCGCCGCAGCCGTCGGTCACCGACAGGACCACGCCGCCGCCGGCGCGTTGGGCGGCGACCGCGACGGTGCCGTCGGCGGGGGTGCGACGGATCGCGTTGATCAGGAGGTTGCCCAGGACCCGGCTCATCTCCTTGCCGTCGACCTCGACCGGCACCGCCTCGATCCGGTCCCCGACCAGCCGGACGCCGTGCTCGCGGGCCAGCGGGTCCGCGCCGGCGAGCGCGTCGCCCACCAGGTCGTACACCGAGATCCGGGTGGGGCTGAGGGTGAGCGAGCCGGCGTGGATGCGGGACAGCTCGAAGAGGTCGCCGACCATGTCGTTCATCCGCTCCACCTCGGTCCGTATCTGGCGCAGATAGCGCCGCGAGTCGACGGCCATGCCGTCCTCCAGCGCCTCCGACATGGCCCGCAGTCCGGCGAGCGGGGTGCGCAGATCGTGCGAGATCCAGGCGACGAGCTCACGACGCGAGGTCTCCAGGGCGCGTTCGCGCTCGCGTGAGCTGTCGAGCTTGGCGCTGGTGGCGGCCAGTTCGCGGGTGAGGGCGGCGAGTTCGGCGGTGGCCGGGGCGGCGGGCGCCGCGAAGGTCCCGCCGTCCCCGAACGACCGGGCGGCGAGGGTCAGATCGCGGCTGCGCGCCGCCACCCAGCGGCCGAGCAGTATCGCGGTGGCGAGGGAGACGACGGCGGCCATCGCCACCACGGTCGTGACCACGGACAGGTCGTGCGGGGACAGGAACATCGCCCAGGCGACGGCCAGCGTCCCGGCGAGCATCGCGGTCACGGCGACCGCGGCGACCACGGTCAGCGAGACGACCAGCGAGCGGTGCCGGAAGAACCGCAGGACGAGCGCGCCGAGCAGCCCGGCCGCGGCCGCGCCCAGGAACGCGAACAGCGCGATGAGGAGTATGTCGGTCATGACGGCGCTCCGGGGGCGACAGGGGTGCCGGACACCTCGGAGGAACCGGCCGGGCCGGCCGGCAGGTCCAGCCGGTAGCCCACCCCCCAGACGGTACGGATCAGTTCCGGGCGGGCCGGGTCCGCCTCGACCTTGCCGCGCAGCCGGCGCACATGGACCGTCACCGTCGACAGGTCGCCGAAGTCCCAGCCCCACACCTCGCTCATCAGCTCCTCCCGGGTGAAGACCCGGCCCGGGCGGCGCAGCAGGAAGGCGAGCAGGTCGAACTCGCGCAGGGTGAGGGCCAGCGCCCGGCCCTCCCGCGTCGCACTCCTGGCCGCCGGGTCGAGGACCAGACCCGCGCCTTCGAGCAGCGCGGAACGCCCGACGGGTACGGGGGCGGCCTTGGCGCGGCGCAGCACGGAGCCGACGCGCAGGACGAGTTCGCGGGGGCTGAACGGCTTGGTGACGTAGTCGTCCGCGCCCGTCTCCAGGCCGAGGATGCGGTCGTCCTCGTCGCCGCGCGCGGTCAGCATGATGACGGGCACCCGCCCGTGCGCCCGCATCCGGCGGCAGACCTCGAAGCCGTCCATGCCGGGCAGCATCAGGTCCAGCACCACCAGGTCGGGGCGGCGGCGGGCGAAGCACTCCAGCGCCGCCGGGCCGTCCGCCGCGCGGGCCACCTCGTAACCGGCGCCGGTCAGGTATCCGGCGACGACCTCGGAGACGGTCGGGTCGTCGTCCACGACGAGGACGTGGCCGGGGGCGGGGGCGGGCGCGGCGGGCCCGGGAACGGGACCTGGGGCGGGGGCGGGCAGGGGCGCGGGACCGGGACCGGGGGCCTCGCTCGCGGCGCCCCGGCCCTCGGACTCCGGACGGGCCGGCATGGCGGGCTGCATGGCTCCACCCTGGCACCCGCTCCCCGCGCGCCGGACGCGCGGACACCGCCACACGGTCGATGTCCACGTTTCGTAAGAATCCTTGGCCCGAATTGTCGGATTCCTCTCCGTAGGGTGAGCAGGGTGACCGACTCCTCCGATAACTCCGCCCCCCGCGCCGACGTCGTGCTGCCCTGTCTGGACGAGGCCGCCGCCCTGCCCGGGGTGCTCGCCGCGATCCCGCGCGGCTGGCGCGCGATCGTCGTCGACAACGGCTCCACCGACGGCTCGGCCGAACTGGCCCGCTCGCTCGGCGCGACGGTGGTGCACGAACCGCGCCGCGGCTTCGGCTCCGCCTGCCACGCCGGGCTGCTCGCCGCCGAGGCGGAGTACGTCTGCTTCTGCGACTGCGACGGCTCCCTGGACCCCGGGCTGCTCCCCGGCTTCGTCCGCCGGATCGCGGACGGCGAGAGCGATCTGCTGCTCGGCCGCCGCCGCCCCGACCGGCTCGGCGCCTGGCCGCTGCACGCCCGTGCGGGCAATCTGGCGCTCTCCCGGCTGCTGCGCAGACGTACCGGGCTCCGGCTGCGCGACCTGGGCCCGATGCGGGCGGGGCGCCGGGCCGACCTGCTGGCGCTCGGCCTCACCGACCGGCGCAGCGGCTACCCGTTGCAGATGGTGGTGCGGGCGTCGGACGCGGGGCTGCGGGTCGCCGAGACGGATGTCCCGTACCTCTCGCGCACCGGGAAGTCGAAGGTCACCGGCACTTGGCGGGGCACCTGGCACGCGGTGCGCGACATGCGCGCCGTGCTGGCCGAGGCGCCGGCCGCGGCCCCGGTGGGGGTGTCCCGATGACCCCGGCCGCGGGTACGGGCGCGGGGACGGGAGCCGGGGACGCGGGTGCGTGTACGGATGCGGGAACGGAAGCCGGAGCAGCAGGTCCTGGTGCTGGTGCTGGTGCGGTGACCCTGCTGGTCATCGCCAAGGAGCCGCTGCCCGGCCGGGTCAAGACCCGGCTCACGCCGCCCTTCACCCCGCAGGAGGCCGCACGGCTGGCCGAAGCCTCGCTCGCGGACACCCTGCGCACCGTCCTCGCCCTGCCCGCCGCCCGACGGGTGCTCGTCCTGGCCGGGGAACCCGGACCCTGGCTGCCGCCGGGCTTCGACGTGGTGGGCCAGTGCGCGGGCGGTCTCGACGCCCGGCTCGCCGCCGCGTTCGCGGGCAGCACCGGGCCCACGCTCCTCATCGGCATGGACACCCCGCAGATCACGGCCGCCGATCTGGCGCCCGCGCTCTCCCCCGGTTCCTGGGACGACTGCGACGCGTGGTTCGGCCCGGCCGAGGACGGCGGCTTCTGGGCGCTCGGACTGGCCGAGCCGGACCCGGAACTGCTGCGCGGGGTGCCGATGTCCGTGCCGGAGACCGGCGCGGTGCAGCGCCGCCGGCTGGTCGACGCCGGACTGACGGTGCGCGATCTGCCCCGGCTGCGGGACGTGGACACGGCGGCCGACGCCGTGGACGTCGCCGCCCTGGCGCCGCACGGCAGGTTCGCCGCCGTGCTCGCCGAGCTGAGCGGGGCGGTGGCCCGATGAGCCAGACGGTCCCCCGCCACGAGACGGTCCCCCAGCACGACAGTGTCCGCCCGCCGCATCCCGACGCCACCTCGTGGAGCACCGACCCGTACGCCAACGCCCTGCGCAACGGCCACGGTCCGCTCTTCCTGCGCCGTACGGACGGCTGGCTGCTGCCGCTGGACGTGGAGCGCTGGTGCGCGGGCGCGGACGCCGCGGACCTGTCGGCGCTGCACCGCTGCGAGGGCCCCGTCCTGGACATCGGCTGCGGGCCCGGCCGGCTGGTCGCGGCGCTCGCGGCCCGCGGCCACCGCGCGCTCGGCATCGACGTGAGCGAGGCGGCGGTGGCCCACACCCTGCGGCTCGGCGGCTCGGCACTCCACCGCTCGGTCTTCGAACCGCTGCCGGGCGAGGGCCGCTGGGGCACCGTCCTGCTCGTCGACGGCAACATCGGCATCGGCGGCGACCCGCGCAGGCTCCTGCACCGGACCGCGGCCGTGCTGGCCCCGGGCGGGCTGCTCATCGCGGAGACCGCGCCGCACGACATCGACGAGCGGTCCCGGGTCCAGCTCGACGACGGGCGCGCCGGCCGGGACCGGTCCGTGCCAGCCGCGCCCTTCCCGTGGGCCCGGCTCGGCACCCCGGCGCTGCTGCGGTACGCCGGGCTGCTGGGCTGGCTGACGGCCGATCAGTGGGAGGCGGACGGACGCACCTTCGTGGCGCTGCGCCGCAGCCGGAGCGTCCTGACGACCAGCCACAGCGCCGACAGCACGCAGAGCGCGGCCGTGATCAGCAGCCAGTTCCCCAGGAACACATCGGGGGAGAGCCCGCTCGCCGGTTCGTAGCGCGTCGTGTGCCGGGTGATCAGCGGCCACCACATCAGCAGGAGCAGGCCGGACAGGAAGACCGGCACCCGGACGAAGTTCACCAGGGCGCGGCGCGGACCGAGCGTGCGCAGCAGCAGCCGGTCCGCCGTCGCGTACAGGGGCACCAGCACCAGGTCGTGGACGAGGGCCGCGCCGACGAACCAGACGACGACGCCGAACGCGTCCCCGGCCAGCAGCCGCACCCCCGCGTACCCCGCCAGCGCGAAGGAGGCGGCCATCAGGAGGAGGTGCAGCGGGCCCTCCCCGTACCAGCGCCGCACGAGGCCGAGGGGGTTCAGCCTGTCCACAGCATTCCTCACAGGTCTCCTCACTTCTCTCCTCACTTCTCTCCTCACAGGTCTCCGAAGGTCAGCCGGGACACCCATTTGGTGTTCAGCACGCCGGGCGCGGCCGGGACGATGATCCGCGCCGGATATCCGTGGTCGGGCGACAGGTCCTTGCCGTTGACCTGCAACGCAAGGAGCGAACGGGGGTCGCGCACCTGGTTGTCGCGGAGCGCCGCCCGACGGAAGGGACCGCTGCGCTGGACGGACTCCACCAGCACCCCGGGCGGATTGCCCGGGTACCCGGCGAGCTCCGCGAGGTCCTTCAGCCGTACACCCCGCCACCGCTGGTCCGAGGTGGACCAGCCCTCCACGCAGGCGATCGGGAGCGCCGCGCTGTACTGGTCCATGGCCAGCAGCTGTTCCCGGGTGAACCGGAGGTCACCGGCCGGGCCGCTGACGGTAAGCCACCAGCCCTCCCCCGTCTCGGCCGGGGTGATCCCGACCGTGGCGGCGGTCTTGTTGATCTGGAAGCCGTTGGGTCCCGGCCCCGGCTCGGCGGCACCGCGGGGGGTGAGCAGCGCGATGCGCCGCAGCGGCCCGTCGAAGCTGCGCCCCACCGAGGTGACCAGCAGGAGCAGCGAGCCGGCCCCCACCATCGCCAGCGCCCCGCGCCGCGACAGCGTCGGCTCGGCCGGGGACGGCGAGGCCAGCGCGTCCCCGGGCACGTTCCCGCTCAGCGCGCCCGACCTCAGCACCCGTACCGCCTGCGGCGTCCGCAGCCCGGCATGGGCCAGGAACGCGGCGAAGAACACCCACGCCCCGTAGAAGTGCAGCGGGTAGAACGAGCCGGGGAACAGGTACTCCAGCTGGATGTTGAGCAGCCCCGTGATGAACTCGAACAGCGCCCCGCCCACCAGGAGCAGCAGCGAGAGCCGCTCCAGCGCATGCCCCACCGACCGGGCCGGCGGCAGCGCGAACAGCTTCGGGACCACCGACCACAGCTTGGCCAGCAGCACCGGGGTGAGCACGATGCCGACCGTGACGTGGAGCCCCTGCGTCAGCCGGTACAGCCAGTGCGGCCCGGTCGGCCAGGCGAACAGGTAGAAGCCGAGCACCCCCTTGTCCGGGGTCTTGTCGTTGACCGGGTTCAGGTCCGGGTTGTACGCGGCGTACGACAGCAGACCGGTCACGAACAGCAGCGTGATCCCGCCGAGCAGCACGAGCCCGAGCACCGCGGTGAACCGGACCCCGCGCACCGGGCTGCGCCAGAAACCGGGAGCGGAGGGGGTCCGCTCCAGGAGTTCGGCGGCACGGCCGGAGGAGAGTCCGGGCAGCGATGCGGGAAGGGAATCGGGAAGTCTGAGTCGTCGGAACCGACGTCGGTCGCCCATGGCCCCGACGCTATGCCCGGGGCAGCGGGGCAGGGCCCGTACGACTCCTGACGAAACGCTGACGTCATCCGGCCTCTTCCGCGCGGCCCCCGGGCCGGCCCCGGCCGGGTACGGAATCTGACGGTTCGGTGACGCGCCCCGTCAGCACCCGCCATCACCGCTCCGGCGTGCATACCGTGCCTGGGTGAAGACCAAGGAACGCGCGGAGCAGCGCACCGAACCGGAGAAGGCCCACCGCACCGGCGGCCGCGCCGACCTGGCCGCGGGGGGCGCGGGCGTGCTGCTGGTCGCAGCCGCGGTCCTCATCGGCCGGAACGTCGAGGACTACGCCCGCATCCTGTACGTCCACTGGCCACCGCTGCTCGCGTCCTGGTACCCGCACATCGGCCCCGGCACCGCCGCCGCACCCGTCGTCGCCGTGGCCGTCGTCGCGTACGGCCCCCTTCTCGCCGTTCGGCTGCGCTGGCGGACCCTGCTGCTGAGCTGCTGGGGCGCCTCGCTCGCCTGGGTGTTCTCGCTGGCACTGATCGACGGCTGGGGCCGCGGCATCGCCGAACGCCTCACCACCAAGCACGAGTACCTCAGAGGCATCGGCCGCTTCGACGACATCGGCGCGGCCCTGCGCGGCTTCAACGACCACATCCTGATCGGCCCGCCGGGCAACTGGCCCACCCATATCGCCGGGCACCCGCCGGGCGCCACCCTCACCTTCGTCCTGCTCGACCGCGTGGGCCTCGGCGGCGGCGCCTGGGCGGGGGTCTGGTGCATCGTCACGGGCGCCACCGCCGCGGTGGCCGCGCTGGTCGCCGTCCGCGCCCTGACCGACGAGCGCACCGCCCGCCGCGCCGCGCCCTTCCTCGTCCTGGCGCCGGTCGCGGTCTGGGCGGGCACCTCGGCGGACGGCTACTTCGCCGCCGTCGCCGCCTGGTCCGTCGCCCTGCTGGCCCTGGCCGCGACCGGCCGGGTCCGCAGCCCGGCGGCCGCCGCGCTCGGCTCGGGGCTGCTGTACGGGCTGACCTGCTACCTCAGTTACGGTCTGGTGCTCATCGCGCCGCTGCTCCTGACCGTGCTCCTGCTCGCACGGACGGCCCGGCCGGTTCCGTTCTTCGTGCTGGGGGCACTGGTCGTGCCGGTCGCCTTCACCCTGGCCGGCTTCAACTGGTGGGAGGCGTACCACCTGCTGGTCGAGCGCTACCGCCAGGGGGCGGGCGGGTTCCGCCCGTACTGGTACTGGGTCTGGGCCAACCTCGCCTGCACCGTGATCGCCGTGGGACCCGCGACGGTCGCGGGCCTGCGCCGGACCGCGACGGCGGCACCGGGGGCGCTGAAGGCGCTGCGGACCGGGACCACGGCCGCGCCGCAACGCCTCGTCCTCCTCGTGCTCGCGGGGTTCCTCATGCTGCTGGCCGCCGACCTGTCGGGGATGAGCAAGGCGGAGACCGAACGGATCTGGCAGCCCTTCATGCTGTGGCTGCTGCCCGCCGCCGCCCTGCTGCCCGACCGGGGCCGCCGGGGCTGGCTGGCCGCGCAGGCGGCCGTCGCCCTCCTCGTCAACCACCTGCTCTGGACGGGGTGGTGAACGGACGGGCGGGTGGTGAACGGACAGCACCGGGGTGAACAGGGGGAACGGGATGCACGGCAGGTGGTGAACGGGGCGGCCGGACGTTGAACCACCGGCACCCGGGTATGGCTTGTCCCGTGCCGACATTCGAGATCACCACAGCAAGCGCGGACGACATCAGGATGATGGCGGACTGGGCCCATGCCGAAGGCTGGAACCCCGGTCTGACCGATGGCCAGGCCTTCTTCGCCGCCGACCCCTGCGGCTTCCTGATCGGCAGGCTCGACGGTGCGCCCGCCTCCTGCGTCTCCGTGATCCGCTACGGCAGCGGCCACGGCTTCCTGGGCTTCTACCTCACCCGCCCGGAGCTGCGCGGTCAGGGCTACGGCAGCCGGCTCTGGGCCACCGGGACGGCCCGCCTCGAGGGGCGCAACACCGGCCTCGACGGGGTGGTGGCGCAGCAGGCCAACTACCGCAGGTCCGGCTTCCGCCCCGTCTGGACGAACATGCGGTACGAGGGCCTGGCCCCGGTGGGCCTCGCCCCGCCGCCCGGCGTCACCCTGGCCGACGCCCGCACCCTGCCGTTCGGCCAGATCACCGCGTACGACCGCCGGTTCTTCCCGGCGGAGCGCGACGGCTTCCTGGCCGCCTGGACCACCACCCCCGGCCGCACCGCGCTGGTCGCGCTGCGGGAGGGAGAGGTACAGGGGCTCGCGGTGATGCGCGCCTGCCGTACGTCCTCACGCATCGGCCCGCTGTACGCGGCCACACCGGATACGGCCGCCGCCCTGGTCAGCGCGCTCGCGGCCACCGATCCGTCCGCCCCGGTCGCCGTGGACGTCCCCGACGTCAACCCGGCGGCGGTACGGCTGGCCGGAGAGCTCGGGCTCAGCCCGTCGTTCGAGACGGCCCGCATGTACACCGGCCCGGCGCCGGACGTCGATCACAGCGGGCTCTTCGGCATCACCAGCCTCGAACTGGGCTGATCCATCCGCCGGTCCGTTTCCCTACCCGTGCCCGTGCAGCAGCTCCAGGACCCGGCCCCGGAGCAGCTCGTACTCCTCGCGCAGGCGGACGATCTCGGGCGGCCGGGCGACCACCGTGCCGCCGGTGACAACCTCCTCGGGCGCGAACTGCTCGCGGGTCAGATCGATCTCCGTCCCCGGGCCCAGCCGGTTCCACCAGTGGTAGTCCGTGCGCACCCCGTCGACCCGGACCTCGCCGCGTATCAGGTCACCGCCCAGCAGGTCGTGCAGGACCAGGGCGGTCACCCCGCACTGGTCACGGGCGGGGTTGCCCGGGGTCCAGTGCGGGCGGTGCGCGGGCGTGGTGGTGTCGGCGGCCCAGCTGCTGCGGACTGCGGCCTCGATGTCGGCGAGGAGGAACGGCTTCATGACACCGATGCTCGCAGCCGTCACTGACAACGCCCCCGCACGACCGATCGTCCCCCGGCCAGCACTGACAACGCCCCCGCACGACCAGCCGGCCCGACCGCCCCCGTCACACGCTCCCCAGCAGGCGCCCCTCGCCACCGGGGGCGAACCGGGCCCGCGACGCCATCACCGCGATGTCGTCCTCGGCTCCCGGGCCGAAGCGGTCGAGCACCTCGTCCAGCAGCTCCTCCAGATTGCCGCTCTCCGGCAGCCTCAGCCCCCGCAGCCGGCCGACGGACACGTCGATGTCCTCACCGCGCCGCTCCACCAGGCCGTCGGTGTACATGAACAGCACCGTTCCCGGCGCGCACCGGACCTCCGTCGTCCGGTAGCCGCCGAACCCGGTTCCGAGCGGCGGGCCCGCCGGCACGTCGGCCAGCCGGGTGCCCCCCGGCCCGGGGTCGATGAAGACCGGCGGCAGATGGCCGGCGCTCGACACCTTGCAGATACCGCCGGACCGGTCGACGACCGCGAGCAGGCAGGTCGCCGCCCGGTCGAGACCGGACCGCTCCACCATCCGGTCGAGCTGCTCCAGGATGCGGTGCGGCGGCAGTTCCTCGTCCGCGAGCAGGCGCAGCAGCGAGCGGTAGTGGCTCATCGCAACGGCCGCCTCCACGCCGTGGCCCATCACATCGCCCATCGCCTTCAGGTGGCGTCCGTCGCGCAGCGGGATGATGTCGAACCAGTCGCCGCCCACCAGCACGCTCCGGTCGGCCGGCAGATAGCGGGTGGCGACCTCGATGTGCGGATGCGGCTGGCGCGGTTCGGAGAGCAGCGAGCGCTGGAGCTCCAGGGCGATGGTGTGTTCGTGGGTGAAGCGGCGAGCGTGGTCCAGATCGACGGCGGCCCGTACGGCGAGCTCCCGGGCCACCACCACGTCCTGCTCCGTGAAGGCCGGTGACCCCCCGGCCCTGACCAGGCCGAGGACGCCGATCGGCCCACCGCGCACGGAGACCGGCACGATGACCGCCGAGTGCATCCCGAGGGCCCGGTAGACGGCGACCCGTTCGGGTGAGGGCGCGGAGCGGCCCAGCTGCTCGTCGCCGGTGAGGTTCTCGACGACCGGCTGGTTGGTGGCCAGGCAGCGCGTCACGGCCGCGTCCTCCTGGTAGTCGACGTAGTCACCGGCCACCCCGAACCGCGCGACCCGCTCGCGCAGCCCCGGCACCGCCGTCATCGCCGCCCGCCGCAGCCGGGTCACCCCGGGCGGCGCCGGGCGCACCGGCGGGGCGACGTCCGGCGGGAACACCTCGACCGTGGCGAGGTCCGCGAGCCCCGGCACGACCAGGTCGACCAGCTCGGCACAGGTGGTGTCCATGTCGAGCGTGGTGCCGATGCGGGTGTTCGCGGTGTCCAGGAGGCTCAGGTGGCGCCGGGCCTCGGCCAGCTGGCGCCGCTCCTCGTCGGAGGCCATGACCTCCATCAGGATGCCCGCGATGCCCACCACCCGGCCGCCCACCTCAAGCCGGTGGTACACCCCGTGCCAGTAGCGCAGGACGGTCTCCGGCCCGGCGCGGGTCACGCCGCTGGAGGTGATCTCGCGGGACCTGCCGTCGGAGAGCACCGCCAGCATCAGGTCCTCCCGGGCGTCGATCCCGGGGAGCACCTCGGCGACCGTACGGCCCAGGTGGTCGGCGGCCGGGATGCCGTTGAGCCGTTCGAGGGCCGGGTTCACGTAGAGGTAGCGCAGCTCCGTGTCGAGAACGCCCACCCCGGCCGTGGTGCCGCCGATCAGGGCCGCGAGCGCCAAGGTGTCGAGCGGCGGCGGACTGCCGGCGTACTCATCGGCCTGCAAGGCAACCTCCTGTGGCGGGGCGCGGGCCGCCCGACTGCCCCGCCCTTCATCGTCGGCCGCCCGCACCCGCCCCGCATCCGCAGACAGCCGATCAGCTGGCGGTACCCGGGCGCGCGGCCCCGCCCGCCGTATCGCCGGTCTCCCTGCCTGTCTCCCTGCCTGTCCCGCCGCCTGTCTCCCCGCCTGTCCCGCCGCCGGGGAGCAGCCGGTCCAGGTCCACCGTCCCGTCCTCCCCGGAGGACCCCGGTGGCAGCAGCAGGGCCTCGGCGACCGGCGCCGGCAGCGGGGCCCGGTCCAGCAGCCCGGTGACCAGGGCGGTGGTCAGCCGGTGCCAGGCAGCGGCGCGGCGCAGCATCGGGTGATCGCTGCCGTGCACGGTGACCAGACAGCTGCGCGCCCCGGCCCGGCGGGCCCGTGCGGTGAGCGTCCGGGAACCCGCCGGGCTGGTGACCCGGTCCCGGGGGCTGTGCACGAGGACGACGTCGCGCCCGGCGAGCTGCTCGACCGGGTCACCGTCCGGACACCACGGGGCGAGGCCGACCACACCCCGTACCAGCGGATGCCCCGCGGCGTGCAGCGCGGCGCGGCCCCCCATCGAATGCCCCACCAGCACCACGGGGATGTCCCCCGCCGCCCGCCGCAGTTCGTCCAGGGCGCGCACGGCATCGTGCAGCGGATCGGCCCTGGGCCCGTTCCAGCCCCGGTGCCCGTACCGGACGGTGCGCACCACGACGTCCCCCGGCAGCGCCCGCCGCAGGGCGCGCGCGAACGGACGCATGCGCAGCGCGGGCAGGTTGAACGGTCCGGGCGGCGGCGCCCCGAGCCCGTCCTCCCGTCCGCCGTGCAGCAGGAGTACCGCCGCCGCGGGGGGCTGTCGTCGTGTCATGCGTACCTCCGGTGCGGATGGATGGGGCCGTAACGAGCATGCTGTACGAGCACGGACGGCACTGTCGCACCGGAAGACAAGCGGCGCGGAACAGCGGCACGTAACAGCGACACGGAACAAAGGACACACATCATGGGCTCGTCACCACAACTCGGCCAGAATGTCCCGGACTTCACACTCGCGGGAGGCGCACTCGACGGTGACACGTTCGAACGCCGCGACTACACACTCTCCGCCGCCCGCGGCCGGGCCGTGGTCCTCGCCTTCTACCCCGGCGACAACACGTCCGTGTGCACCAAGCAACTCTGCTCGTACTCCTCCGGCATGGAGACCTTCGAGGGACTCGACGCGGAGGTCTGGGGAATCAGCCCACAGGATGTGGACAGCCACGAGTCCTTCGCCCGCGCCCACAGCCTGCGGATGCCGCTGCTGGCGGACACCGGCCGCGAGCTCGCCCGGACCTTCGGGGTGGCCGCGCCCGGCATCGGTGTGCGGCGGGCGGTGTTCCTGATCGACGCCGAGGGGGTGCTGCGCTGGAAGCACGTAGCGCTCCTCGGGGCCACTTTCCAGTCACTGGACACCCTGGCGGGCCACCTCTCCGGCATCCAGACCCCCTAGAACACTGCCGGAACCCGGCAGTGTCGCCGGACCGGTATGTATGGGACCATCCAGCCAGTTCGACGGAAATGTTCGGGGGATTCCGCAGACGGGGAGGGGTGATCACGTGACCTTGTTTCTCGGTCTCGGAATTGCGGGAGTCGTGCTGCTGGCACTGTCCCTGATCTTCGACGGAATCCTCGAAGGCCTCTTCGGGGGTGTGCTGGACGGCCTGTTCGACGGGCTGCTCTCCCTTCCGGTGATCGCCGGCTTCGTCTCGATGCTCGGTTTCGGCGGCGCGATCGTGCTCGGTACGACCGGTGTCGGCACGTTCGTCGCCGCGGGGGCCGGGGTTCTGGCCGGTCTGGTCGCCGCCTGGCTCACCTGGAAGTTCAGCCAGGCCCTGATGGCGGACCAGACCAACGCCACACCGCGGGACGAGGATCTCGTCGGCTCGCCCGGGTCCGTGGTCACGGCCATTCCGGCCGACGGCTACGGCGAGGTACTGCTGCGGCTGGGGGGCCACGTCATCAAGCTGTCGGCGAAGAGCCCGGTGCCGGTCGAACGCGGCACCGAGATCTGGGTCGAGGCCACCCTCTCGACCACCTCGGTCTCGGTCCGTCCCGTCGAACGCTGAGCCGGCAAGCCGGCCGGCCCATCACCGCTCGCAACAGAACTGCCGTCCCCGTCGGGAGGCAGAGGGGGACACCCTTATGAGTCCAGTACTGCTCGCCATCGTCGGAGTCGTCGTACTCCTCGTCCTGCTGGCCCTCGTGGTCATCACCCGCTACAAGGTCGCCGGGCCCAGCGAGGCGTTCATCATCACCGGCCGCCGGGGCAAGAAGTCCGTCGACCCGGTGACCGGACGGGCCAGCATCGACAACAGCGGCCAGAAGGTCGTCGTCGGCGGTGGCGTCTTCGTCGTCCCGTTCGTGCAGCAGAAGTTCACCCTGGACCTCTCCAGCCGGCACATCCCGATCGCCGTGCGCGGGGCCGTCACGCTGCGCGGTGTGAAGTCCAACCTGGAAGGCGTCGCGATCGTCAAGGTCGGCGGCAGCGAGGACGCGATCCGGGCCGCCGCCCAGCGCTTCCTCCAGCAGCAGAACGGCATCGTCGGCTTCACCCAGGAAGTGCTCTCCGGTGCCCTGCGTGCCATCGTCGGCCGGATGTCGGTCGAGGACATCATCCGCGACCGGGCCGCGTTCGCCGGCCAGGTGGCGGAGGAGGCCGAGGCCAGCCTGTCCGGTCAGGGCCTGATCCTGGACGCCTTCCAGATCCAGGACATCACCACGGAGGGCTCCTACCTGGAGGACCTCGGCCGCCCCGAGGCCGCCCGTGCCAAGCAGGAGGCGGACATCGCCGAGGCGATCGCCCGCCGCGCCTCGGAGCAGGCCCGGCTGAAGGCCGCCGAGGAAATCGCCATCGCCGAGCGGACGTACTACCTCAAGCAGGCCGAGATCAAGGTCGAGACGGAGGCCGCCGCCGCGAAGGCCAACGCCGCCGGTCCCCTCGCCGAGGCCGCCCGCCGCCAGGAGATCCTCCAGGAGCAGGAGAAGGTCGCCGAGCGCCAGGCCGCCCTGACCGACCGCGAGCTCGACACCAAGGTCCGCAAGCCCGCCGACGCCGCCCGCTACCAGGCCGAGCAGGAGGCGGAGGCCCGCCGCATCGCCCAGGTCAAGGAGGCCGAGGCGGACGCCGAACGCTCCCGCCTGACCGGTGAGGGCGAGAAGCTCCACCGCTCGGCCCTCGCCGACGCCGTACGCATCGAGGGCGAGTCCGAGGCCGCCGCCATCGCGGCCCGCGGTGCGGCCGAGGCCGACGCCATGCAGAAGAAGGCGGACGCCTTCGCCCAGTACGGCGACGCCGCCGTACTCCAGATGCTCGTCGAGGTCCTCCCGAACGTCGTCGCCAAGGCCTCCGAGCCGCTGAGCGCCATCGACAAGCTGACCGTGATCTCGACGGACGGCGCGAGCCAGCTCTCGCGCACCGTCACGGACAACGTCGCCCAGGGCATGGAACTCCTCAGCTCCACCACGGGCGTCGACATCGCCGCCCTCCTGCAGAACCTCAAGGGCGCAACCCCGAAGCCGGAGGTCCCGGCCCAGCCGGAACCGTCCACCCCGAAGAACGGCAAGATCGAGGTCACGGACTGACCCCTCCCCAGCAGCCCCGCACGTGCCCGGCCGGTCCCACACCGTCCGGGCACTCGCATGTCCGGCCCCCGCGCCCGCGTGACCGGCCGGCGTTGACGACTCGGCGGGCGCGGTCGGGGGCTCGGCCGAAACGTGGATCCTCCGTGGGTGGAGGCGAACCCACCTAGGGGTAATCCCCGCGCTGGCGAGGCGCAGTTGGTGGCTCAAGGGTGTCGTCGAACCGCGCGTGGGGCATCCCCGCAGGTCGCGGGGAGCAGGGGTGAAGGGCTGGCCGAACTCAGGTTGTGCGGGGTTCATCCCCGCACGCGCGGGGAGCAGACTGCCTGACCTCGGGTTCTCTGGATGCATCGTGCCATTCCGAAGCAGCTTTGCGAAGTCCGGCACATATGGGCAACCGTCCATCGCTAATCCGGAGCCCCGCCGACTCCCCTTGAAGCACGGACTGCATCACCTCCGCCACACCGTGAAGCACCGACACTCCCCGGACCCCGCAACCGCAGCCCAAGGCCTCAAGAAAGGTCCGGTTAGGGTAATGCGGGACTAAAGAGATCACCAAGTGCGTTTCGTAAGCGTCGCGCTCCTCGGGAGGAAGCCATGGGAACCCACCGCACCACGCTGCCCGGAGTCGGAGTGCAGTACGACTACACCACCGAGTCGGGGCAGCACATCTCCGTCGTCGTGCACCACGACGGGCGGCGGTTCATCGGGTTCTACGACCAGGACGATCCTGATTCGTGCCGGCTCTCCGTACCCCTGACTCCACAGGAGGCCACCGGGCTCGCGCACCTCATCGACGCCGCGCCGATCGACGCCGTGCGGACCGACGGGATCGATCTGGTCACCGAGCACATACCGCTCGGGACGCGGTCGCCGTACGGCGGGCGGTTGCTCGGGGACACGCGGGCCCGGACGCGGACCGGGGCGTCGATCGTGGCGGTGTTGCGGACGCACAGTGCGCATCCGTCACCGGGGCCGGACTTCCGGCTGGCCATCGGGGACACGCTTGTCGTCGTCGGTACGCGCGAGGGCGTGGACACGCTCTCCGAGATCATTGCGGAGGGCTGACCGTGCACGACACGACCGCACTGCTGGTGGAGCTCGGCTCCGTCATTCTGGGGCTGGGCATCATCGGCCGGTTCGCCGGGCGAATAGGGCTCTCGCCGATCCCCCTCTACCTGCTGGCCGGACTCGCCTTCGGCGAGGGCGGGCTGCTGCCGCTCGGGGCCAGTGAGGAGTTCACCGCCGTCGGCGCCGAGATCGGTGTCATCCTGCTGCTGCTCCTGCTGGGGCTCGAGTACAGCGCCAGTGAGCTCGTCACCAGTCTGAAGACGCAATATCCGTCCGGGGCCGTGGACTTCGTGCTCAACGCGACTCCGGGGGCCGTCGCCGCGCTGATGCTCGGGTGGGGGCCCGTGGGGGCGGTGGCGCTGGCCGGGGTCACCTGGATCTCGTCGTCCGGGGTGATCGCCAAGGTGCTCGCGGATCTGGGGCGGCTCGGCAACCGGGAGACGCCCGTCATCCTCGGGGTGCTCGTCATCGAGGATCTGTCGATGGCCGTCTATCTGCCGCTGCTCACCGCGATGCTCGCGGGAGTCGGCTTCGCCGGGGGCAGCATCGCGCTGCTCGTCGCGCTCGGCACCGTCGGGTTCGTCCTCTATCTCGCGCTGCGGCACGGCCGGCTCATCAGCCGGGCCGTGTCCTCCGACAATCCGGAGATGCTGCTCCTGGTCGTGCTGGGGCTGACCGTCCTGGTGGCCGGGGTCGCCCAGCAGTTGCAGGTGTCGGCGGCCGTCGGTGCGTTCCTCGTCGGCATCGCGCTCTCCGGGGAGGTCGCGGAGGGGGCGCGCAAGCTGCTGACGCCGCTGCGGGACCTGTTCGCCGCCGTCTTCTTCGTGTTCTTCGGGCTCTCCACCAATCCTGCGGAGATCCCGCCGGTGCTGCTCCCGGCCGCACTGCTGGCCGTCGTCACCGTCTTCACCAAGATCGCCACCGGCTGGTACGCGGCCCGGCGGGCCGGAATCGGGTCACGCGGGCGCTGGCGGGCCGGCGGCACGCTCGTCGCGCGTGGCGAGTTCTCCATCGTCATCGCCGGTCTGGCCGTGGCGACCGAGCCGCGCATCGGCCCCATCGCCACCGCGTACGTCCTGATCCTCGTCATCGTCGGGCCGCTCACCGCGCGCTGGACGCAGCCCCTCGTGGCGAAGATCCAGGAGCGGCGCGGCAGCGGCGACAAGCCCGCCGCGTCAACCGGAAACGGCGGCAGCGGCAGCGACAGCGGTACCGTTCCTGCCGCGCGGGTTCCCGCGCCGCAGGAGGAGCTGGCCGCGACCGACTGAGCGTGGCGGTCAGCCGTCCTGGGCGGCGGGGAGGTCGGGCAGCCAGCCCAGCGGGTACGCGTCCGCGCCGCCCCCGGGAACGGCCGGCTCGCCGCCCGCCGCGGTGAACGCCGTCAGCGCCTCGATCAGCGCGGACCGCTGCTCCGGCGCGAGGCGTTCGACGATCGAGGCGATCTCGCGGCGGCGGCCGGCCGTGACGTCCTCGACCAGCTGGAGCCCCTCCGGCGTGACCCGCAGTGCGGTCTCCCTGCGGTTGGCCGGGTTGACCTGCCGCTCGGCCAGACCGGCGACGATCAGCCGGTCCAGCATGCGCATCGCGGTCGACGGATTGACGCCCAGCCGCTCGGCCAGCGAGACCAGCTTGGCGTCCCCGTGGGTGGCCAGGACCACCAGCAGCCGGAACTGCGGCAGCGTCACCCGGTCCTCGACCGCCGCCAGCGACCGGGCGGAGACCGCCACCAGCAGTCTCGACGCGGTCAGCACCGCCCGCGTCACCGCGTCGACGTCGTCCCTGCCCGGGGCGGACGGTCGTTTCCCAGATGCCTGTTCGCGCGCGGCCATGCCCCTTTGTACCGCGCCCGGCTGTGGTACTCGAACCCGGGCCGCGCCGTGACCGAAAGGTGTCGTGCCGGGACCCGATCCACGGCCTGCGACGGTGGCGTTCATCTTTGGATTGTGCAACGTTTGCACAGTGACACATGAATCCGCAGCTTCGTCCGACCCCCGGCGCCCGGCACCGCTGACCGGCTGGCGGCGCACCGCCGCCCGCCTCCCGGTCCATATGTTCCGGGCCGGGCTCGGCCCCCTGTTCCGGGGACGGCTGCTGCTCCTCGTCCACACCGGGCGCACCTCGGGGCAGCCGCGCCGGACCGTCGTCGAGGTCGTCGAGTCCGCGACGCAGGACGGCCGGCCGAGCTGGACCGTGGCGTCCGGATTCGGGCCCGGCGCCGACTGGTACCGCAACCTGCAACGTACGCCGCAGGCCACCGTGCAGATCGGCCGCCGGTTCCACGCGGTGACGGCGGCCGAGCTGCCGGCTGCGGAGGGCGGCGAGCTGATGGTGCGGTACGCGCCCCGGCACCCCCGGGTCGCCCGGCGGCTGTGCGCGTACATGGGGTTCACGGTCGACGGCAGCGCGGAGGGTTACCGGACCGCGGGCGAGGCCATCCCCTTCGTACGCCTCACCGAGGGTGCCCGGAACGCCCGCGACGGCGAACGGGGCGGCAACCGCAGCGGCGATCGCGACGGCGGCCGTGACCACAACCGCGACGGCGGCCGCTGAGGGCCGGTGTCCGGGGTCAGGCCCGTGCGGGTTCGGGTTCCTCCACCGGGTGGGGGTGCGGTGCGCCCCGGCGGTAGAGGATCACCGTGACCAGGAAGCCGACGGCGAAGAAGCCCGCGGACCACCAGTACGCGGTGGAGTAGCTCTCCAGCTGGGACTGGGCGATCGCGGCCGGGGTCGGGCGGCGGCCGACCAGGTAGTTGGTGGCCGCGCTGGTGGCGAGGGTGTTCAGCAGCGCCGTACCGATGGAGCCGCCCACCTGCTGGCTGGTGTTGACCATCGCGGAGGCCACCCCGGCGTCCCGGGCGGAGACCCCGGCGGTGGCCAGGTTCATCGCCGTCGCGAAGATCGAGCCCAGTCCGAGCCCCAGGCAGATCAGCGGGGGCAGCACATGGGCGGCATAGGTGCTGTTCAGGTCGAGGGTGGTGAGCCACACCATGCCGCCCGCCGCGATGCCCATGCCGAGGGGCACGATCGGTTTGGCGCCGAACCTCGGCACCAGGACGTTCGTCGTCGTCACGGACGTCACGATCATGACGGCGATCATCGGCAGGAACGCCAGGCCGGTGCTGACCGGCGAGTAGAACAGGCTCTTCTGCAGGAAGTACGTGAGGAACAGGAACACCCCGAACAGGCCGCCGCCGGAGATGAACATCGCGAGGAACGACGCGCCCCGGTCCCGGTCGAGCACCACCCGCATCGGCAGCAGCGGGTGCGCGGCCCGGGTCTGCCACCACGCGAACGCCGCGACGAGCACCACACCGGCCACCAGGAAGCCCCAGACGTCCGGCGAACTCCACGGATGCGTCTCGGCCCTGGAGAAGCCGAACACGATGCAGAAGAGGCCCGCCGAGACCAGCACGGTCCCCGGGATGTCGAGCTTCGGGCGGTCGGTGGGCCTGCCCCCGGTGAGCAGCCGCCAGCCGCCGACGAAGGCGACAGCCGCGAACAGCAGGTTCACGTACAGGCACCAGCGCCAGTCCAGGTACTCCGTGAGGATGCCGCCGAGCAGCAGCCCCACCGCGCCGCCCGCGCCCGCGATGGCCCCGTAGATGCCGAAGGCCTTCGCCCGTTCCTTCGGCACGGTGAACGTCGTGGTGAGCAGGGAGAGCGCGGCCGGGGCCAGCAGTGCGCCGAACATGCCCTGGAGGGCGCGGGCCAGCACCAGGACCTCGAAGCTCGGGGCGGCGCCGCCGATCGCGGAGGCCACCGCGAAGCCGACCAGTCCGGTCAGGAACACCACCCGGCGGCCGACCAGGTCCGCGATCCGCCCGCCGAGCAGCAGCAGCGAGCCGAAGGCGAGGGCGTACGCCGTCACGATCCACTGCCGGTTGCCGTCGCTGAAGTCGAGGTCCTGCTGGGCGGAGGGCAGCGCGATGTTCACGATGGTCGCGTCGAGCACCACCATCAGCTGGGCGAGCCCGATCACCCCGAGCACCCACCACCGGTGGGACGGACCGCGCCCCTCCCCGCTCTCGGCAGGTTCCCGTGGCTGACGCGCGTGTCGGGCCATGGTGCGGATCTCCCTCGTTGCGCACACCGCCGGAATCCCCCGAATGATCACGGTATGTGGAGGTCGGCCCGTCCGCATGCCGGGAGCGCCGCCGGGGGCCGTTCTGCCGGGAACCGGCAGGGTGCAGGGGCCATCTGAGGCCGGGGGCCGGGAAGGAGGAAGGTGAGCTGTGAGCCGTGGGCGGCGCTCAGACCTCGTTCGCGGGCCAGTCCAGCAGCCGGGCCCCGATCACCGCCGTCTGCAGCGTGTAGCGGTGCATCGGGTCGGACGGGTCGGAGCCGGTCAGCTGGTGGATCCGCTCCAGCCGGTAGGTGAGGGCGCGCACGCTCAGCGCCAGCCGGCGGGCCGTCTCGGCCGCGACACAGCCCGACTCGAAGTACACGGACAACGTCTTGAGCAGCGGTTCCGCCCCGCCCCGCGCCTCCTGGAGCGGCCCCAGCTCACTGCGCACCAGATCGGACATCGCCTGCCGGTCCCGGGTCAGCACCGGGTAGACCAGCAGATCGGCGGAGTACAGCACCGGATCCTCCAGGCCCATCCGGTCGGCGAGATCCAGCGCGTCGAGCGCCTCGTCGTACGACTGGACCACGCCGCCGGGCCCCCGGTGGGCACGGCCGATGGCGACCCGGCCGCCGTCCGTCGCGGCGTGCGCCTGCTTGGCGAAGTACCTGAGGACGTCGGGCTGGCTGCCGGGCGCGATGCAGATCAGCCGGCCGTCCTTCGTGGTGATGAGGATCTTCCGTCCGCCGAACCGGGCCAGCAGCGCCGACTCCACGTGCCTCGGCACGGTATCCGTCTCCGTGTACGCGTCCGGGCCGGCCGCCACCGCCACCGCGTGGGCGCGCGAGAGCCGCAGCCCGAAGCGCGTGGCCCGCTCCGCGAGCCGCCCCAGGTCGCTGCGCCCGTACAGCAGGTCGTCGATGAACTCCCGGCGGGCCGCCTCCTCCCGCCGCACGGTGAGCCGCTGGGCCCGCTCGAAGCCCTCGGCGAACGCGTCGACCGCCTGTTCCGCCGCTGCCAGCACGCTCTCCGCGACCGCCCCGACCGCGGCCGCCGTGGCGCCGGGGGCGGCGGACGGCCAGGCGGTGCGGGTCTCGGCCAGGTGCATCCGGACCAGGGCGCGCAACTGGTGCCCGGCCTCGGCGGCCTGCCTGCCCAGCGCCCGGCGGATCTCCAGCTCCTCCCTGGTGAGCCGCCTCCCGGTGCCGGCCACATCGCCCAGGATCTGGGCATAGCCGTCCAGAAAGGTATTGGGAATCTCCGGCTCAGGCACGCGCCCGCCTCCAGTTCTGACTCGTTGCTGACATATACCCAACGCATACGGCCCAGTGCCGGTGCCCGGCATCGAGGACGGAGAAAGATTGCCGTACTCCGGCAATGCGACGGCCGGTCACCGGATGGCACGATCCGGTCAGCACCAACCGGGGGACCACGGGGAAACACGGGGGTGCGACGGGGGACGGGGGACCACCCGGCTGCTGCGGTACCGCTCACGGCGGTACCGCAGCACCTGGGTCGGCGCCGGACCGCGCGCAGACGCCGGCAAGTCCTGCCGGCGGGACGGCAGGGGGTGGAACCTATGAGTGAGTTCCTGACGGCGACGTTGTCCTTCCCGGCCGTTCTCTTCGCCGCGGCGCTCGTCGTCGTGATCGCCTTCTGGCTGCTCGTACTGGCCGGGGCGGCCGACCACCACTCCTTCGACGCGGACCTGGACGCCGATCTCGCCGGGGTCGGCGGTGTACCGGTCACCGTCTCGGTCTCCGTGATGGTGACCGTCGCCTGGTTCACCTCCCTGACCGGTTCGGTCCTGCTGCACCGCAGTACGGTCACCGGCACCACCCGGGCCGCGCTCGCGCTGGGCATCCTCGCCGGCGCGCTGCTGATCGCCTGGGCGGTGGTGCGGGTGCTCGTGCACCACTTCCGCCGCTTCTTCCCGGACCGGCCCCCGCCATCGCGCCGGGACTTCCTGGGCCGGGTCTGCACGGTCCGCACCGGCTCGGTCGGTCCGGACTTCGGCCAGGCCGAGGTCGCCGCGGCCGACGGGTCCACCGCGATCGTCCAGGTGCGGCAGTTGCGGGCCGCCGACGCGGAGCTGACCTCGGGGAGTTCGGGGCTGCTGTACGCGTACGACGACGCGGGCGAGTTCTTCTGGGTCTCGCCGTACGACAAGGCGCTCGACCCCGGACCGCCGCAACCACTGCCCGCGCGCCGGCGAGCGGCACCCGGCCGCACCGGCTGAGCCGTACTCCTCCACCGCGCCCGCACGGCCCGGCGCCGCTGCCCGTGCCCGCCGCATGAACGTGGTGCGCGCACGTGCCGCCCGTCATGTCCGCGCTGCCCGCCCGCCCCGTTCGCCGGGGTGCCGGGCCGCGCCCCGCCCACCTCTCATTCTCCGTACCACCAGCCGCCAAGGACTGTCATGGAAGCCATCTCCTTGGGCCTCGGCCTGCTCATCGCCGTGGTCCTGCTCATCGCGATCGCCCTGCTGCTGATCGTCACCCGGCTCTTCCGCAAGGTCGAGCAGGGCAAGGCCCTGATCATCTCCAAGACCAAGAAGGTCGACGTGACCTTCACCGGTGCCGTCGTCCTGCCGGTGCTGCACAAGGCCGAGTCGATGGACATCTCGGTGAAGACCATCGAGATCCGGCGCACCGGGCGCGAGGGCCTGATCTGCCAGGACAACATCCGCGCCGACATCCACATCACGTTCTTCGTACGGGTCAACAAGACTGTCGAGGACGTCATCAAGGTCGCCCAGGCCATCGGGACGGAGCGGGCCAGCGACAAGGTCGCGATCCAGGAGTTCTTCGCCGCGAAGTTCTCCGAGGCGCTCAAGACCGTCGGCAAGCAGCTGGACTTCGTCGATCTGTACACCAAGCGCGAGGAGTTCCGGGACCGGATCATCCGCGTCATCGGCACCGATCTGAACGGCTACCACCTGGACGACGCCGCGATCGACTTCCTCGAGCAGACGCCGATGACGCAGCTGGACGGCGCCAACATCCTCGACGCGCAGGGCATCCGGAAGATCACCGAGCTGACCGCGATCGAGCACGTGCGCACCAACGAGTACCAGCGCACCGAGCAGAAGGAGATCACCCGGCAGGACGTGGACGCCCGGGAGACCATCCTGGAGCTGGAGCGCCGGCAGGCCGAGGCCGAGATCAAGCAGCGCCGCGAGGTCGAGACGCTGCGGGCCCGCGAGGAGGCGGTGACCGCCCGGGTCCAGGAGGAGGAACGCCTCGGCGCACAGGGCGCGTTCATCCGGACCGAGGAGCAGCTCGGCATCCAGCGGGAGAACCAGGCCCGGGAGATCGCGGTCGCGCAGAAGAACCGCGAGCGCGTCATCGCGGTGGAGAACGAGCGCATCGAGAAGGACCGAATGATCGAGGTCATCGGGCGCGAGCGGCAGACCGAGCTGAACCGGATCGCCGCGACGAAGGAGGTCGAGGCCGAGCGCCGCGACGTCGCGGACGTGATCCGGGAGCGGATCGCGGTGGACCGTACGGTCGCCGAGCAGGAGGAGTCCATCAAGACGCTGCGCTCCGTCGAGGAGTCCGAGCGCACCCGCAAGTCCGTCATCATCGCCGCCGAGGCGGAGGCGCAGGAGCAGCTGGTCAAGGACATCAAGGCGGCGGAGGCCGCCGAGGCCGCGGCCACCCACCGGGCAGCCGAGCAGCTCACGCTCGCGGAGGCCCGGCTGAAGACCGCGGATCTGGACGCCCGTGCGAAGCTGCGGCTGGCCGAGGGTGTCCAGGCGGAGTCGGCCGCGGCCGGTCTCGCGGACGTCCAGGTACGGGACGCCGCCGCCGAGGTCATCGAGAAGACGGGCCTGGCCGAGGCCGAGGCCACGTCCGCCCGGCTCAGGGCCGAGGCGGAGGGCGCGCGGCTCAAGGCGCTGGCCGCGGCGGAGGGTACGCAGGCCCAGGCGACGGCCGACGCGGCCATGATCGGCGAGAAGCTGAAGGCCGAGGCGGCGGGGCTCACCGACAAGGCGGCCGCGATGGCGGCGCTGGACGACGCGTCGCGCGGGCACGAGGAGTACCGGCTGCGGCTGGAGGCGGAGAAGGAGATCCGGCTCGCCGGTCTCGACGTACAGCGGCAGGTCGCGGAGGCGCAGGCGACGATCGTGTCGGCCGGGCTGGAGAACGCGGACATCGACATCGTCGGCGGGGAGTCGGTCTTCTTCGACCGGCTGGTCTCGTCCATCTCCATGGGCAAGAGCCTCGACGGCTTCGTCGGCAACTCGGACACGGCGAAGGCGCTCGCCGGGCCGTGGCTGAACGGCACGTCCTCGTTCACGGACGATCTGACGAAGGTGCTGGGCTCGGTGTCCTCGGGCGATGTGCAGAACCTGACGGTGTCGGCGCTGCTGATGCGGATGATGTCCGCTCCGGGGGGCGGGGGTGCGGGGGCGGAGCAGGTCAGCCGGCTCCTGGACCACGCGCGGGAGCTGGGGCTCGCGGACATGCGCCTGGGCGACGTCCAGGTCCCGGGCCCGGCCGCCCGAAACGGTACGCCGGTGGCGTAGCCGCACCACCCGGGCAACGCCTTGTCCTCAATCGCCGGACGGGCTGGGAATGCCCCGGCCCGCCCGGTGACCGCCCACCCGGGCACCGTCCGTCCTCAATCGCCGGACGGGCTGGATATGGCTCCTGTCATCCGTCCGGTGCAAGCCCGTCCGGGCACTTCAAGCCCGTCCGGCGATTGAGGACGGACCGCAAGCGCGGCCGACCCGCACCCTCCCGAAAACCGCCCACCCCCTCAAGCCCGTCCGGCGATTGAGGACAACCCCCGCGCCCCGGGCGCCGTGCCGTACATCCGCCCACCCCGTAAGGAGCCGCACCGCATGGACACCGGAACCCCGCCGCCCCCGGGCGGCCCCGTGGAGGCCGGGGCCTACGACGTGCTGCGGCGGCGGCTCGCCGGCCAGGCCGCGGAGCTCACCCGCCGGGCCGAGGCGCTCAACTCCCGCCGCACCGAGGAGTTCGGCTCCACCGGGCTGCGGCTGCTCGGCGCCGAGCAGATCCGTACCGGGCAGCCCTCCACCCCCCGCGACCTCGTCGCGGTCGGCGGCCACCTGCTGTTCGGCTTCGAACGCGGCCCCGGCCGGCGCGACGAGCCCGCCGTCGAAGACGTACTCGCGCTGTACGACGCCGAGCTGGCCCCCGGCACCGATCCGCTGCTCACCGACGAGGCGTTCGTCCGCGAGTTCGACGGGCTGCACCGCTACTACCGTGACGCCCGCCTGCTGCGGCTGCGCCGTACCGACGGCCGGCTCCTCGCGGTGTTCCGGACTGGCGAGAGCGCCGAGGACATCCGCGTCCTGCGCTGGGCGCTCGACGCCGACGGCTCGCCCGGCGCGTTCCTCGACGCCCGGGGCGAGCGCGACCACGTGTTCCCGCCGTCGCACGACTTCATCTGGACCCCGGCCGGCCGCGAGGCCCACATCGCGGGCCGGCACCCGCACATCGCGATCGGCGCGACGGGCGACGGCGGCGAGGCACGGCTCTACGTCGACACCCTCGGCGGCAGCCTCACCGTCAAGACCGTCAACGACACGGACACCCCGGACGGGATCTACCGGGAGCCGGTCACCGAACCGCTCCAGTCGCTCGCGGACGCCGAGGTCGAGTACGCGGAGCTGGGCCCGCTGGTCCTGCTCCGGATCCGCCCTTACAAGGAGGAGGCCGCCCGCCACCTGGTGTTCAACTCGCTCCTGGGCACCGTGCTGCGGCTGGACGGCATCGGCCCGGCCTGCCACCGGCTCCCCGAGGACCAGGGGATCATCTTCCCCGGCGGTTTCTACCTGACCACGGGCACCGCCAAGACCTTCGACATCGCCCAGCCGCTGACCGAGCCGGTCTTCGAGGGGGCCGTCCGCTCCCCCAACGGCGAGGACGTGCTGTACGCGTTCCGCTCCCGGGAGGACGGCCGCAGCCTGCTGCTGCCCTACAACGTGATCCGCCAGGAGGTCGAAACGCCGCTGCAGGGCCGGGGCCACGCCCTGCTCGACGACGGGACGCTCGTACTCCTGCGGGACCCGGTCGAGGGCCCCGACGCCGGCCCGGCCCGGGTCCACCCCCTGCAGCGCTGGCAGACCCCGTACGTCTCCGACACCTACGCGGCGTCGCGCCCTGCCGGCACCGGCCCGCTGGCCCGGATCGGCAACGCCGACCTGGTGCGCGGGATCTCCGACTGCCTCGCCCTCGCGCACAGCGCCGACGGGACCACCCCGACCGGCGCGGTCTACGCCCGGCTGCTGGCCGACTGCACCCGCGCCACCGACCGCTACCACTGGCTGAACGACCCCGAACTCGGCTCCCTGGCAGAGCCGTTGACCGAGCTCCGCGACACCGCGCGGCAGGTCATCGCGGAGTTCGAGGGCGTCCAGGAGCTGACCCGGCAGGCCGCCGACGCACTCGCCGCGAGCGCGGAGCGGATCACCGCCCTGGTGCGCCGGGTGCGCGGCGAGGCCCCGCAGTCCGCCGCCCAGTGGGTGGCCCGGCTCACCGAACTCCGGGGCGCGCACGGCCATCTGGCCGCGCTGGGCGAGATGCGGTACGCGGACACCGAGCGGATCGCGGAGCTGACCGCCGCCACCGCCGACGACCTCACGGCGGCGGGCCGGCGCGCGGTCGCATTCCTGGCCGGCGAGGACGCGTTCGCCGGGTACCACGCGGACCTCGCGCGGCTCACCGACGAGGCGTCCTCGGCCGCCACCGTGACGGACGCCGCCGCGCTCGGCGCCCGGCTGACGGAGATGACGGACGGGCTCGGCACGGTCACCGACGTCGTCGCCGGGCTGGACATCGGCGACGGTGTGGTCCGCACCTCGATCCTGGAGCGGATCGCGGAGGTGCTCGGCGGGGTCAACCGGGTCCGTGCCGTCCTGGACGCCCGCCGCCGCGAGCTCCTGGACCACGAGGGCCGGGCCGAGTTCGCCGCCGAGTTCGCCCTGCTGGGGCAGGCGGTGACGGGTGCGCTGGCCGCCGCTTCGACCCCGGACGCCTGCGACGAGCAGCTCGCGCGACTGCTGCTCCAGCTGGAGAACCTGGAGGCGCGGTTCACCGAGTCCGACGACTTCCTGACCGCGCTGGCCGAGCGGCGCACGGAGGTGTACGAAGCGTTCTCGGCGCGCAGGCAGACCCTTCAGGACGCCGTCGCCCGCCGCACCGAACGCCTCGCCCAGTCCGCCGCCCGGGTGCTGGAGACGGTCTCCCGCCGCAGCGCCGCACTGCCCGACACGGACGCCGTCCACACCTACTTCGCCTCCGACCCGATGGTCACCAAGGTCCGCCGTACCGCCGCCGAGCTGCGTGAACTCGGCGACACGGTACGGGCCGAGGAGCTGGACGGGCAGCTGCTCGCGGCTCGCCAGGAGGCCGGCCGGGCGCTGCGCGACCGCAGCGAGCTGTACGCGGACGGCGGGGCGACCGTCCGCCTCGGCCGCCACCGGTTCGCGGTGAACACCCAGCCGTTCGACCTGACGCTGGTGCCCCAGGGCGACGGGCTCGCGTTCGCCGTCACCGGCACGGACTACCGGATGCCGGTGACCGATCCGGCCTTCGCCGAGACCCGCCCGTACTGGGACCAGCAGCTGCCCTCCGAGTCCCCGTCCGTGTACCGGGGCGAGCACCTGGCCGCCCGGCTGCTGACCGAGCACGGCGCGGACCGGCTGAGCCCGCTGGACGCGCCCGAACTCGCCTCGCTCGTACGGACATCGGCGGCCGACGCCTACGACGAGGGCTATCAGCGCGGGGTCCACGACGAGGACGCCACCGCGATCCTGACCGTGCTGCTGCGGCTGCGCGCCGGGTCCGGGCTGCTGCGCTGGGCGCCCGCCGTCCGGGCCGCCGCCCAGCTGTTCTGGGCGCACGGGACCGACGAGGCGCGGCGGCAGTCCTGGACGCTGCGGGCCCGTTCACTGGCGCGCGCCCGCGACACCTTCGGACTCACCCCCGCCCTCGCCACGCTCCAGGAGGAGTGGGCGGGCGCCATCGGGGGCGAGGGCGCGCGGGCGGTCGCCTCGTACCTCTTCGAGGAGCTGACGAGCGGCCCCGACGGATTCGTGACCAGCGCGTCGGTCCGCACCTTCCTGGACAAATTCCGCCGCACGACGGGAACTTCGGCATACGACGAGGATCTCGCGGCCCTCGGGGACGAGCTGCCCGCCCGCCGCCAGCTCGTCGAGGGCTGGCTCGCCGCCTACTCCCGCGCGAGCGGCTCCGAGCTGGACGCGGGCGATCTCGCGGAGGCCGTCGCGGTGGAGCTCTGCCCGGAGCCTGCCGTCCGCCGGTACGAGGGCGAGGCGCCGCTCACCGCGACCGTGGACGGGCTCCTCGGCGTCCACCCGCGCATCGACCGGGGCCGGCTGCCGGTCCGGATCGACGAACTCCTCTCCCGTACAGCCGAGTTCCGCGAGGTCACCGTTCCCGGCTTCCGCGCCTACCAGCGACGGCGGACCGCGCTGGCCGCCGCCGAGCGCGCCCGGCTGCGGCTGGACGACCACCGCCCGCGCGTGATGTCGGCGTTCGTCCGCAACCGGCTGCTCGACGAGGTGTACCTGCCGCTGATCGGGGACAGCCTCGCCAAGCAGCTCGGCACCGCCGACGCCGACCGCCGCACCGACTCGCAGGGCCTGCTGCTGCTCGTGTCCCCGCCCGGCTACGGCAAGACGACGCTGATGGAGTACGTGGCCGACCGGCTCGGCCTGGTCCTCGTCAAGATCAGCGGACCCAACCTCGGCCACGACGTGACCTCGCTCGACCCCGCGCAGGCGCGCAGCGCGACCGCGCGCCAGGAGATCGAGAAGATCAACTTCGCCCTCGACGCGGGCAGCAACACGCTCCTCTACCTCGACGACATCCAGCACACCTCGCCCGAACTGCTCCAGAAGTTCATCCCGCTCTGCGACGCCACCCGCCGGATCGAGGGCGTGCGCGACGGCGAGCCGCGCAGCTACGACCTGCGGGGCAAGCGGTTCGCGGTGTGCATGGCGGGCAACCCGTACACCGAGTCCGGGGAGCAGTTCCGGATCCCCGACATGCTCGCCAACCGGGCCGACGTGTGGAACCTCGGCGAGGTGCTGAGCGGCCGAGACGACGTCTTCGCGCTGAGCTTCGTGGAGAACGCGCTGACCGCGAACCCGGTACTGGCCCCGCTCGCCGGACGCTCCCGCGAGGACCTCGCGCTGCTGCTCCGGCTGGCCGCCGGCACGGAGCCGTCAGCCGCCGCGAGCCGCTTGCAGCACCCGTACGCGCCCGCCGAGGCGGAACGGATCGTGGCCGTGCTGCGCCATCTGCTCACCGCCCGGGACACCGTGCTCGCCGTCAACGCCGCCTACATCGCATCGGCGGCGCAGACGGACGCGACCCGCACCGAACCGCCGTTCCGGCTACAGGGCTCGTACCGCAACATGAACCGGATCGCGGAGCGGATCGTGCCCGTGATGAACGACGCCGAGCTGTCCGACGTCATCGACGACCACTACGCGGGCGAGGCCCAGACGCTCACCACCGGCGCCGAGGCCGCCCTGCTGAAGCTCGCCGCGCTGCGCGGCACCCTCGGTCCGGAGCAGGCCGCCCGCTGGTCCGCGATCACCGCCGGATACGTCCGCAGTCAGGCGCTCGGCGGCCCCGACGGCGACCCCGTGACCCGTGCGGTGGCCGCCCTCGGCCTGCTCGCGGACCGGATCGCGGCGGTGGAGACGGCGATCGGCCGGGCGACGGACCCCCGCCGCCTCCTCGCCCGTCCGCCGTCCGGGGAACCCGGGGACCGGTGACAGCGGCGACGACAGAAGGGAACAGGCATGCTGGGTCATGTGCCCCCACTCCCACAGCAGCCCCAACGCTCCCCGTTCTCCGGTCACATGGTCGTCTGCGGTGACGACGCGCTCGCCCAGCGGCTCGCCGTGGAACTGCGCTACGTGTACGGGGAGCGGGTCACCCTCCTCCTGCCACCGGGGCCCGACCCGAGGCGGCCCGAACTGCCGCTGACCGGGCGCGGGCGGGCGGCCGCCCTGTTCGGCCGGATGTCGTCGGCGATGAACCGCAACGGCGCCGGCAACGGCGGCGGCAACGCCGACAGCGACACCAACGCGGGTGTGGAGGCGGTACGCATCCTCCAGGCGCACGAGCCGTCCGACGAGGCGCTGGAGGAGGCCGGTGTCGACACGGCCGCCGCGCTGGCCCTCGTCTACGACGACGACGAGCGCAACATCCGCGCCGCCCTGACCGCCCGCCGGCTCAACCCCCGGGTCCGGCTGGTGATCCGGCTCTACAACCGCAAGCTCGGCCAGCACCTGGAGGCCCTCCTCGACCAGGCGGCCGCCGTCGCGTCGCCGGGGCTCGACCACACCGCGCTGGACGCGTCCACCACCGTCCTGTCCGACGCCGACACCGCCGCCCCCGCCCTCGCGGCGACCGCGCTCGCCGGATCCAGCAAGGTGATCCAGGCGGAGGGCCTGCTCCTGCGGGCCGCCGAACGCACCCCGCCCCGCGACGGCCAGGTCGCCGACCCGGGCCTGTGCACCCTGGCCCTGCTCTCCTCCACCACCCACGACCCGGCGGGCACCGAGGGCTCCGACAGCAGCGGCGACGAGGGCCCCCGGCTGCTCCCCGACCAGGCCGAGGTGGCAGCCGCGACCGGGCGCGGCACCATCGTCCTGGAGGCCGTCAGCCGCAACGGCGCGAACGCCCGGACCCGCCGGATGGGCGGCCGCAGCGCACCGCTCAGCCAGTTCTTCTCACGCCGGCTGCGCTGGTCCGCGCTGGGCGTCGGGCTGGCCGTCCTCGGCCTGGCGGTCGCCTCCACGTTCACCACCGGGGACAAGCCCCTGCACGCCGCGTACCTGACCCTGCTCGACCTGTTCGCGATGGGCGACCCGGCCATCGGTGACCCCACCGCCCGCCAGATCATCCAGATCCTCTCCGGTGTCGCCGGACTGATGCTCCTCCCGCTGCTGGTGGCCGGGGTGCTGGAGGCCTTCGGCTCGCTGCGCACCGCCTCCTCGCTGCGCCGCCCGCCGCGCGGCCTGTCCGGACACGTGGTGCTGCTGGGCCTCGGGAAGATCGGCACCCGCGTCCTGGTCCAGCTGCGCGAACTCGGCATCCCCGTGGTGTGCGTGGAGGACGACCCGGACGCGCGCGGCATTCCGGTGGCCCGGCGGCTGCACGTGCCCGTCGTCATCGGGGACGTCACGCAGGAGGGCGTGCTGGAGGCGGCGAAGATCCGGCGCGCCCGCGCCCTGCTCGCCCTGACCAGCATCGACACCACCAACCTGGAGGCCGCGCTGTACGCCCGCTCGGTCAAGCCGAGCCTGCGGGTGACGCTGCGGCTGTTCGACGACGAGTTCGCCACCGCCGTCTACCGCACCCTGCGCACCGCCCACCCGCAGGCACTGACCCGCTCCCGCTCGGTCTCCCACCTGGCCGCGCCCTCCTTCGCGGTCGCGATGATGGGCCGACAGATCCTGGGGGCGGTGCCGGTCGAGCGGAAGGTGATGCTGTTCGCCGCGGTCGAGGTGGCCGGGCACCCGCAGCTGGAGGGCCGCACGGTGGAGCAGGCGTTCCGGTCCGGCGCCTGGCGGGTCCTGGCCCTGGACGTCGCCCCGCCCGCCGACCGCCGCCCGGACCTGGCCTTCCCGGGGACGCCCCCGCTGGCACCGGGGACCGGCACCGAGGACCGCCCCGGCGGCCTGGTGTGGAACCTGCACCCGGGTTACGTACTCCAGCCCACCGACCGCGTGGTCATCGCCGCCACCCGGCGCGGACTGGCCGAACTCCTGCGCAGGCGGAGCTCGTTGACGCACCGCTGAGCTGCTGCGGGCAGGCTCCTGTCCGTGGGGGAACGCCGGCCCCCGGCGGACGCCCGCTAGACCGGACCACCCATCGCCTCCCGCACCTGTCCCAGCGTCGCGTCGGCGATGGCGTTGGCGCGCTCGTTGCCGGCCCGCAGCACGGCCCGTACGTACCCCATCTCCCTTGCGTACTCGGCCCGTCGGGCCCGCATCGGGGCCAGCCGGGTGTTGACCGCGTCGGTCACGGTCCGCTTCAGTGCGGCCGCGCCGCCGCCGCCGATCTCCTCGGCCACCTCGCGCGGATCGCGGTCGAGGCAGAGGGCGGCCAGCAGCACGAGGCCGGACACCGCGGGCCGCCCCTCGGGGTCGTAGGTGATGTGGCGTTCGGCGTCCGTCTTCGCGCCCTTGATCAGGCGTGCCGTCGTGTCCGCGTCGGCGCCGAGCGCGATGCAGTTGCCTCGGCTCTTGCTCATCTTGGTGCCGTCGGTGCCGAGCAGCAGCGGTGTGGCGGACAGCAGAGCCTCGGGTTCCGGGAAGACCTGTTCGTACCGCTCGTTGAACCGTCTGGCGACGGTCCGGGTCATTTCGAGGTGAGGCAGCTGGTCCTGGCCGACGGGCACCAGATTGCCCTTGCAGAACAGGATGTCGGCGGCCTGATGGACGGGGTAGGTGTACATCAGCCCGCTGACGGCGGCCTGCCGGGAGTGCGCGATCTCGTCCTTGACCGTGGGGTTGCGGCCCAGCTCCGCGACGGAGACCAGGCTCAGGAACGGCAGCAGCAGCTGGTTGAGCGCGGGCACGGCACTGTGGTTGAAGATCACCGCACGTTCCGGGTCGATGCCGACGGCCAGGTAGTCCAGCAGCAGCCCCTCCACGGTCGCCCCGAGCCGCTCGACCACGTCCCGGTCGGTCAGCGCCTGGTAGTCCGCGACGAGCACGAACACCTCGGCCCCGAGGTCCTGGAGCCGCACCCGGTTGTGGAGCGTTCCGAAGTAGTGCCCGAGGTGCAGCGCCCCGGTGGGCCGGTCCCCGGTCATCACCCGGAACCGCTCCGGGTGCCGCCGGATCCGGGCCTCCAGGGTGCCGGCCGGGGCGGCATCGGCGAAGGCCGCAGGTGTGGGCGTGGTCGTGGTCATGAGTGGTCTCTCCTCGCGTCGGTGTGTGCGTGGAGGACGGCCCGCCGGACGAGGGACCCGTACCGGAAAGGGGCAGAGAAAAAGGGCCGTCCATGTCGAACGGCCCTGGTCCCGCGCAGAAGAGGTGGCCGCTCCTAGAAGGAGCGCCACCAGTTCCGGCACGGTACGGAGGTCATGGCGCGATCGTAGCGCGCACGGGCCCGGTGCGGCGGCTCATCATGCGGGCCGGGCCCGTCCAGCGCCCCGCCGGCCGGACTCACGAGCGATCTGTGGCCCGCGGATGCCCTGTGCTCGCGAAGGTGATCCAGCAGGTTTCGGCGGACGTGTCCAGCAGGTACCAGACACGTCCACCTCCGGTCACCTCGATCTGCCACTGCTCGCAGGTCTGTCCCCGGTGGGTTCCGTGGGCCAGGCTGCCCTTCAGTCGGTGATGCCTGGACATCTCGGCTGCCGGCCCCGGATCCGTACGCATGATGATCCAGGCGCGATACGTGTTGCTGCGGGCCTGCCGGCCCAGACTCTCCCAGCCCTTGGCTGCCGCCGCATCGGCGAAGCGGACTTCCCACTGCCCTTCCGGCGCAGGAGGCGCTGCCCGGTCGCCCCGGCCCGCGCTCATGCGAGCCCCCGCGGATCGGGCACCCGCCCGTAATCCTCCTCATGGTCCCTGGTCAGCGCGGCAAGCAGTTCGGGGTCGGAGTGGACCTCGGCACTGTGCTGCCATGCGGTGAGCAGCTGGGCGACTGATGCGCTGTTGCCGATCGAGTCGGCGGCGCGCATGGTGTCGACCAGTTCGACGGCGAAGGCGTGGACATCGGGTTCGGGAAGGAACCGGACCCAGGGAAACGCGTCCGGAAGTATGTCCAGGAGCAGCTCCATACTGCCGGGCCCCCGCCGGGCCATGGCGGCGAGCATGCGGGTGGCCGCCGAAACCACGCTCCGGTCCTGTTCGGCCCGGACGGCGGTGGTGAGGACCAGATCCTCACCGTCCCTGCGGTGCAGCAGGAGCTGTGGTGACTCATCGAGCCGGGCCAGGGTCTGCTTGTTCTTGTTCACCAGCTCGGAGAAGTTCACGGCAGCGCTCTCGTTGCTCATAACTTTGAAAGTACTTCGAAAGTCCTCCTCCGGCCATCACCCACAGGAGGGACACGGCGACAAGGACCCGGCGGGCCCGCCCCTCACA
This sequence comes from Streptomyces sp. NPDC048462, assembly GCF_043200175.1. Taxonomy (NCBI): domain Bacteria; kingdom Bacillati; phylum Actinomycetota; class Actinomycetes; order Kitasatosporales; family Streptomycetaceae; genus Streptomyces; species Streptomyces sp. NPDC048462. Next base: position 15,173 of record NZ_JBICXG010000012.1, on the reverse strand, counting down.
CCCCCCGCAGCAGCCCGACCGTCCCCGCGAGGTCCTCGGCGCCATGGCCCTGGGCCACGCGGCGGCGCATCAGGTCCATGTACGGGGTGAGCAGGCGGGGGTCGACCGACTGGCCCGTCGCCGTGGCCAGGAGGGTGTCGTTGCCCGCCGCCATCATGGCGAGGTTGGAGACGACGCCTTCCGTGTAGTCGCCGCTCTCCAGCTGGGCGGCCATCTCCTGGGCCGAGCCGGCCATGGCGCGCAGCCAGTCCGTGAGCAGGGCGGCGAACGCGGTCCGGTCGAGGTCCCGGGCCTGTTCCGGGGTGCCGGTGGTCAGGTTGACGAGGTCCTTGCCACCGAGGCCGAGGCCGTCCAGGACCTCGGTCACGGAGGCGTCGTCCAGCAGGCAGAGCACCACGGGGCCGGTGGCCGAGGCGATCGCGGCGGTGAGCTGCGGCGCGCGCTTCCCGGCGTCACCGAGAAGGTCCTCGCCTCACACCTGCGGGAGCTGGAGGCGGCCGGCATCGTCTTCCGCGAGGAGGCCTTCGAGGGAGCCGTCCGCCGCGTCACGTACGGCCTCACCCCGCTCGGCACGTCCCTGAACGCGGCACTGGCCCCGCTCGGGGCGTGGGGCAGGGAGCACCTGCTCGGCGGGGACCCGCAGCACGCCGAGGGCGTCGGCGAGCGGTCCTGACACCGGCAATCCGCTTGAGCCGTAACAGCCCATAGCCGCTCGTGACCGTTCGTGTGCGATGGCCGGAACCCGTTCGATCCCATGGAATAGGGAGGCGGAGCACTCCGTTGTAGGGTGTGTTCACATAGTTCAACGTTCAACAATCTTGGAGGCGGGCGCCATGCAGTTCGGGATCTTCACCGTCGGGGACGTCACCACCGACCCCACGACCGGCCGGACGCCGAGCGAGCACGAGCGGATCAAGAACACGATCGCCATCGCGCAGAAGGCGGAGGAGGTCGGCCTCGACGTCTTCGCGACCGGTGAGCACCACAACCCGCCGTTCGTCCCGTCCTCGCCCACCACCACCCTCGGCTTCATCGCCGCCCGCACCGAGAGGCTGATCCTCTCCACGTCCACGACGCTGATCACCACCAACGACCCGGTGAAGATCGCCGAGGACTACGCCACGCTCCAGCACCTCGCCGACGGCCGCGTCGACCTGATGATGGGCCGGGGCAACACCGGACCGGTCTACCCCTGGTTCGGCAAGGACATCCGCCAGGGCATGCCGCTCGCCATCGAGAACTACGCCCTGCTGCACAAGCTGTGGCGCGAGGACGTCGTCGACTGGGAGGGCAAGTTCCGGACGCCGCTGCAGTCCTTCACCGCGACCCCGCGCCCCCTGGACGGCGTCCCGCCGTTCGTCTGGCACGGCTCGATCCGCTCCCCGGAGATCGCCGAGCAGGCCGCGTACTACGGCGACGGCTTCTTCCACAACAACATCTTCTGGCCCATCGAGCACACCGCGAAGATGGTGAACCTCTACCGGCAGCGCTACGCCCACTACGGGCACGGCACCGCCGAGCAGGCCATCGTGGGCCTCGGCGGCCAGGTGTTCATGCGGAAGAACTCGCAGGACGCGGTAAGGGAGTTCCGTCCGTACTTCGACAACGCGCCGGTCTACGGGCACGGCCCCTCGATGGAGGACTTCACCCAGCAGACGCCGCTGACCGTGGGTTCTCCGCAGGAGGTCATCGAGCGGACGCTGTCCTTCCGGGACACCGTCGGTGACTACCAGCGCCAGCTGTTCCTGATGGACCACGCGGGGCTGCCGCTGAAGACCGTCCTGGAGCAGCTCGACATCCTCGGCGAGGAGGTCGTACCGGTGCTGCGCAAGGAGTTCGCCGCCCTGCGGCCGGCCGGGGTCCCCGAGTCCGCGCCGCTGCACCCGGCCGTCGTCGCCGCCCACACGAAGGAGAGCTGACACCGTGTTCGCCACCGAACCCCTGAGGATCGTCGCCGTGTCGGCCGGGCTGAGCAGCCCGTCCTCGACCCGGCTGCTGGCCGAGCGGCTGGCCGGCGCCGCCCGGGAACGGCTGGAGGCCGAGCAGGACCGCCCGGTCGACGTCCGGCTGATCGAGCTGCGTGACCTGGCCGTCGACATCGCCAACCACCTGGTCACCGGTTTTCCCTCGGCCACACTGGAGGAAGCGATCGGCGCGGTGACGGAGTCGGACGGGCTGATCGCCGTCAGCCCGGTCTTCACCGCCTCCTACAGCGGACTGTTCAAGTCGTTCTTCGACCTCGTCGATAACACCGCGCTGACCGGGAAGCCCGTCGTCGTCGCCGCGACCGGCGGCACCGCCCGGCACTCGCTGGTCCTTGAGCACGCCATGCGCCCGCTCTTCGCCTATCTGCGAGCCGTCACGCTGCCGACGTCGGTGTACGCCGCCTCGGAGGACTGGGGTGCGTCCGGCGACGAGTACGCCGACGGCCTGCCGGCCCGGATCCGTCGCGCGGGCGGCGAGCTGGCGAGCGCGGTCACCGGCGGCCGGGCCGTCTCCGGGGCTTCCCGGGCTCTCGGCCTGGACGACGAGGTCGTCCCGTTCGAGCAGCAGCTCGCCGGTCTCCGGCAGGCCTGACCGACCCACGCGCTGTGGTTTCGTCCGGTTTGACTAGAGTTGGGCGGGAGGGTGCGCCGTGGGACATCCGCAGGAACTGCGGATGCGCGGACTCCGTACGCCGCACCCGCGCAATCGAGCCGAACCGAGCTGGAGGCAGAGATGGGCAGGATCGTGGTGGGCGTTGACGGCTCCGAGTCGTCGATCAAGGCACTGCACTGGGCCGTACGCCAGGCGGAACTGACCGGTGACACGGTCGAGGCCGTCAACAGCTGGGAGTACCCCGCCACCAGCTGGGCGTCCATGATGCCGGGCCTGCCGGAGGACTTCGACCCCCAGGCCATGGCCACCGTCTCGCTCACCGAGGCGCTGGAGGAGGCACTCGGCGCCGTGGGGGCCGCCGCGATCAGCAAGGTCGTGGTGATCGGCAACCCGGCGCAGTCCCTGCTGGACCGGGCCGAGGGCGCGAACCTGCTGGTGGTCGGCGCACGCGGGTACAGCGGCTTCAAGGCCACCCTGCTCGGCTCGGTCAGCCTCCACGTCACCCAGCACGCCGCGTGCCCGGTGACCGTGGTGCGCAACTGACGCCGGGCACGGTACCGGAGCGAGTACGGGTACGGGTACGGCCCGCACGGTCACCGCACCGTGCGGGCCCGCCCCGTGCCGTCACAGCTCCACGACGTCCGCCACCGCACAGGCCACGTTGTCCGGAGCGCCCGCCGCGCCGGCCAGCCCGACCAGCTCGCGCGCGGCCGTGCCGGGACCGTCCGCCGAGGCGAGGACCCGGGCCAGTTCCGTACCGTCCACGACCGCCGAGAGACCGTCCGAGCAGAGCAGGTAGCGGTCACCGGCGCGGGCGTCGCGCACGTCCACATCGGGTCCGGAGCCGGACGGGCCGCTGCCGGCCAGCGCCTTGAGCAGCAGCGCGCGCTGCGGGTGCGAGGCGGCCTCCTCCTCGGTGAGCGAGCCGTCGTCGATCATCGACTGGACCAGGCTGTGGTCGTGCGTGATCCGGAACAGCTCGCCCCCGCGCAGCAGGTACGCCCGCGAGTCCCCGATGTGCACCAGCCCCAGCCGCTCGCCCGTCCACATCAGCGCGGTCAGCGTGGTCCCCGACTCGTCCGGCGCGCCGCTCCCCGCCACCGCGTCCCGCACCGCCCGCGCGGCCCGCTCCGCCGCGTCGTGCAGCATGTTCAGCAGCTCCGCGGCCGGTACCGCTCCCCGTGCCACCGGTTTGAGGGCGTCTATCGCGGCCGTGCTCGCCCTCGCGCCGCCCTCGCCGAACCCGTCGGCGACCGCGAGCAGCCGGGCCCCGGCGTACACCGCGTCCTGGTTGGTCTCGCGCACCGCACCGGTGTCGGTGCGTGCCGCGTACCGGATTCCGAGCGTTCCCACCGTTGTCATGGCTTCCTCCGTCGACAGCTGATCGATGAGGAAGGCCGCGAGGTCGCGCCGGGCGGCTGTGTCGGCCTCGACCTGTGCCCAGTACGCCCGGACCGCCGCGGCGGCCGCGCCGGCGTCCAGCGCGATCACCTCCGTGATCCGGGCGAGCGGCATGCCGATCCGGCGGAGCCAGGCCACCAGCCTGGCCGTCTGTGCCTGCGCGGGGTCGTAGTACCGGTAGCCGTTCACCGGATCGACCAGCGCGGGTTCCAGCAGACCGAGTTCGTCGTAGCGGCGCAGCGCCTTCGCGGACAGCCGGGACAGCCGGGCGAACGCCCCGATCGTCACCAGCGCCGCTGCGTGCCGCCCCTGCTCCGTGTCCGTCACCTCGTGCCTCCTCATGCCGGGCGGTGCCCGCCCGGCACGCCGATCCTTGGCCTTCCCCCGCGGAGAAGGTCAAGGATGGCTGACGGAGAGCGGGAGGCAGTGGGGCGCGCTCACTTCTCGTGCGTGTAGAAGGTGTAGAACGCGGCTATCAGCATGCCCGCCCCGGTCAGCAGGCCCAGCACGGAGGCCGCGAGGACGCTCTTGCCGGACAGGCTGTAGAGGAAGCCGATCGAGCCGCCGAACAGGGCGCCGTAGGCCACCGCCCGCAGCTCGGCCGGCAGCCGCTTCTGCACCCGGCCCAGGCCGAAGCAGAGGGCCGCGAGAGCGGCGCCGGAGATCAGGCCGAGGGCGAGCTGCCCGCCGGTGAGCACACCGCCGCCCCGGACGATGGACGTCGCGTACCAGCCGAGGATCACCCCGAAGGTGACGGGCAGTGCCCAGCTGAGGGTGGAGTGACTCTGTGCCCGTGCGCGCGTTCCGCGCGCCTGCACCGAAGCATGTGCGGCCATGACGGGAAGCTCCTTCCGCTCTCCCCCTCCGTACCCTCCAGAGCACACCTGGTCGCGCCTCCCGGCAACTCGAATGGCTCACGGCCCGAGCGTTCCCGGCGCATCCGGGATTCCCTGGTGGGGTGCGGACCTACTTCTCGACGGCGCTCTCGGCGGTACTGCTGGTGCTGCTCGCCGTCCTGGTGCCGTTGAGCGCGCTCTCCGCCTGGGTCGACCTGGAGATCGACGACACCGACCGTTACGTCGCCGCCGTCGCGCCGCTCGCCTCCGACCACGATGTGCAGAACACCGTGGCCGACCTGATCACCGACGAGGCGATGAAGCAGATCGACGTCGGTCCGCTCGGGGACACCGTGCGCGGCTTCCTGCACCAGGCCGTGGAGTCCTTCACCACCACCGACGCCTTCCAGGCCGCCTGGAACGCCGCCAACCGCACCGCCCACGAGGCCGTCACCGCCGCGCTGGACGGCGGGAGCGGCGAGAGCGTCACCATCGACCTGGCGCCCGTGACGGAACAGGTGAAACAGAACCTGCTGGACAACGGGGTGCCGTTCGCCGACCGCATCCCCATCGAGCACACGGACATCCAGATCGTCTCCGCCGACCGGGCCGACCAGCTGCGGCAGAGCTTCCGGTGGCTGCGCGCCGCGAGCATCTGGCCCGCCGTCGGCACCCTGGTGTTCGCGCTGCTCGCCGTGGTCCTGGCCTGGGTTCGCGGCGGGCCCGGCCGCCGGGGCTCCGCGCTCGCCGCGCTGTCCGCCACCGCCGTCGCCGGGACCGGCTTCGCGGTCGGCGCGCTGCTGCTGCGCGGGGCGCTGGCCTACGCCCGCAACCGGGTGCTGGCCGAGGTGCCGGGCAACGAGACGGACGGGGCCGCGGCGGTCTACGACGCGCTGACGGCGTCCCTGCGCACGACGGTGTGGATCGTCTTCGGCGCGGGGCTGGCCCTGGCGGTGTGCGCGGTCGCGGCACGGATCTGGACCCGCAGGGTGCTGCCGCCGCCGGCGCCGGTGGCACCCGACGTATGACGCCGCGACCGACGCGCTGACCGCCGACGTGCGGGCGTGGACGGGCCGGGGAAGAGTGGATTGCGTGCACTGCCGGGGTCGACTGGGAGGTCTTCCGTATGCGAGCCATCGCCGTCGGCGCGTTCCGGGCCGACCCCGCACTGGTGGAGCTCCCCAAGCCGGAACCGGCGGCCGGTGAGGTACGGGTGCGGATCGAGTACGCCTCCCTCAACCCCTCCGACTGGCAGACGGCCGACGGCTCCCTGGAGGGACAGGTCCCGCACGTGTTCCCGCTGGTCGTCGGCGTGGACTTCGCGGGCCGGGTGGAGATGATCGGCAGCGGCGAAAACCGCTTCCGGGTCGGTGACAAGGTCTTCGGCCGGACCGGGCCGCCGGTCGGCGCCGGTACGTACTGCGAGTACGTCTGCGTCCCGCAGGACGCCGCGATCACCCTCGTCCCGCTCGGCCTGGACGCCCGCACCGCCGCCGCGCTGCCGTCGGCCGGGATGGCGGCGGCGCAGATCCTGGAGACGGCCGTGCTGCTCGGCCACGAGAGCCTGCTGGTCATCGGCGCGGCGGGTGGTGTCGGGAGCTGTCTGACCCAGCTCGCCAGGGCCCGCGACGTGCGCGTCGTCGCGGCGGTGCGCGGCGACGAGCGGTCCAGGATGGGCTCGTTGGGCGCCGCCGCCACGATCGACACCACGGCGGGCCCGGCGGCCGGCGCGATACGCGCGGTCTGCCCGGACGGCATCGACGCGCTGGCCGATCTGGTGTCCGACACCCCGGAGGCGTTCGCCGCCCACGCCGCGGCGGTCCGGCCCGGCGGGATCGCGCTCAGCACCCGGGGCGTCGCGGGCGGCGCCGCACTCCCCGACGGCGTGTGCGGCATCGACTTCGCGCTCGACCCGAGCCCCGTGCTGCTGGACATCCTGGCGGCGGGCGCGACGGAAGGAGTGCTCCGCGTGCCCATCGACATCGAACTCCCCCTGGAGAAGGCCCCACAGGCCCTGGACCGCAACCGGACGGGCGGGGCCCGGGGCAAGACCGTCATCGTGCTGCGCCACCACGGCCACCGCTGAACCGCACCCCCCGGGAACAAACGCAACCGACACCATCGAGACGGAGAGAGACACATGGACAAGCAGGAGCACGACATCATCGGCGGCATCGACGGACTCGTCGCGGAGGAACGGAGCCTGCGCGACCGGGGCGCCCGCGACCCGGGCCTCACCGCCGACGAGCAGGAGCGACTGCGTACGGTGGAGGTCCGGCTCGACCAGTGCTGGGACCTGCTGAGGCAGCGCCGCGCACTGAGCGAGTTCGGGGAGGACCCGTCCCAGGCGCGGGTCCGCCCGGCCGACGAGGTCGAGGGATACCGCAGCTGACCGCCGCACACCACAGGGGGACGCATTGGCCGCAACCGGCTCCGCGGCGGCACCGCGGCGGGGGATGCCCCCCGTCTGGCTGAGGTACGGTCTGCGCCCGCAGCCAACCCCCGTCCCCTGGGCCGCCGTCGCCCGCGCCTCCGTAGCCCTGGCCGCGCCGCTCGCCGTCGGCTTCGCCGTCGACCGGCCGGTGTACGGGGCGCTCGTCTCGATGGGCGCGCTCTCCGGCGTGATCGGCGACACCGCCGACGCGTACCGGATGCGCATCCTCAACATCGCCGTACCGCAGCTGTTCGGCGCGCTCGGCATCATGACCGGCACGCTCGTGTTCGGGACCGGCTGGGCCGCCGTCGCCGTGCTGACGGTCATCGGGCTCGTCTCCGGGATGATGTCGACGATCGGCGCCGTGGCCTCCGTGTCCGGGCTGCTGCTCCTGCTCAACTCCGTGGTGGGCGCCGGACTTCCGATGCCGAACCCCTGGTGGGTGGCGCCGCTGCTGCTGACGCTCGGCGGACTCTTCGTCCTCGTACTGACCCTGCTGGCCTGGCCACTGCGGCGGAAGCTGCCGGAACGGGTCTCGGTCGCCGGCACGTACTGCGCGGTCGCGGACCTGCTCGCCGCCGCCGGCACCGACGGGTACGAGGAGAAGCGGCAGGCCGTCACCCACTCCCTCAACACCTCCTACGACCTGATCCTGGCCCGGCGCGCCCGCTACCACGGCCGCAGCGGCGCCATGGTGCGGCTGCTGTCCCAGCTCAACGTCGTCATCCCGCTCGTGGAGGCCGCCCCGGCGGTGCACCTGCGGCGGCGACCGCTGCCGCCCGGGATCCCGGCGGCGGTACGGTCCCTGGCCGACGACATCGAGGAGAGCCGCACCGGCGGCGGCGAACCCGCCCTGCCCGCACCGGAGTCGCCCGCGACGCTGGCCGTGGACGCCGCCCTGCGGCACGCCGCCGCCGTGGTCCACAAGGCCGATCCCGATCCGTACAACGTCGACGACCGGCTCGGCCGCCCGGCCGCGCTCGGCGTACGGATCCGGCGCGCCACCCGCAACGTCCTGCTCTCCGGCCCCTCCTGGCGTTACGGGCTGCGCCTCGCGCTCTGCATCGGGCTGGCCCAGTCGCTGACCTCGCTGTTCGACGTACCGCGCTCCTACTGGGTTGCGCTCACCGTCACCTTCGTACTCAAGCCCGACTTCGGCTCGGTGTTCTCCCGCGCGGTGCTGCGCTCCGTGGGCACGGCGGCGGGCCTCGTCATCGCGGCGCCGGTGCTCGCCGAGGTGCCGCTCGGCTGGTGGGACGTGCCGGTGATGATGCTCCTCGCCGCGCTGATCCCGGCGTTCACCGCGAAGGGTTACGCCTTCCAGACGGCGGCCGTCACGCCGGTCATCCTGCTCCTGTCCGACCTGCTCAACCACCAGGGCGTGCACCTGGTCTGGCCGCGCTTCCTGGACAGCCTGATCGGCTGCGGCATCGTGCTGGTGGCCGGATACCTGCTGTGGCCGGAGAGCTGGCACACCCGGATCGGCCACCGGCTGGCCGACGCGGTGACGGACATCGCGGACTACGTGGCGTACGCCTTCGAACCGGAGTCCCCGGGCGACCGGGCGGAACGGGTCCGGGCCCGCCGCCGCATCTACCGCGATCTGTCGTCCGTGCGCTCGGAGTTCCAGCGCGCCCTGACGGAACCGCCCCCGACCGGCCGCCGGGCCGCCGCGTGGTGGCCCCTGGTCGTCGCGGTGGAACGCATCGTGGACGCGACGACCGCCGCCCGGGTACGCGTCAACCACGGCGCCCCGGAACCGGAACCGGCCGAGGTGGCCGAGGTGCGGCAGCAGCTCCGCGAACTGGCGGCCGGCATCAGGGCGAGCGAGGTCCTGATAGAGGTACGCGCCGAACTCCCGGGCGACGAGGAGGGCGTACTGGCCCCCCTGCGCCAGGAGGTGGCAGCGGCCAGGGCGATCGCGTCCCCGCAGCCCTGACCCGTACCCGGCACCACACCCCTGGTGCGGTGCCGGCCCAGGTCACTCCGGGGGCGGCCCGTCCCCCCGCAACCGGTCCATCTCGCGCCGGTCCCGCTTCGTCGGCCGCCCCGCCCCTCGGTCCCGCACCGGAACCTGGATCGCGGCCTCGCGCGGTGGCGGGGGCGGGCTGTTGTCGACGAAGCACTCCGCGGCCACCGGCGGCCCGACCCGCTTCTTCACGATCTTCGAGACGACCACCACCCGGTCCCGGCCCGCGTGCCGCAGCCGTACCTCGTCGCCGACGCGCAACGCCTGGGCCGGCTTGGCCCGCTCGCCCGCCACCCTCACATGACCCGCGCGACAGGCGGCGGCAGCCTGTGCCCGCGTCTTCGTCAGCCGGACCGACCAGATCCAGACGTCGACCCGAACGCTGCCCGCCGCCTGCGGCGCCTCACCCGAAACCATGCTTCCGACTCTATTGCCTCTCGTTGCGGACGGCCCCGGACATGTCCGTCAACCAGGCAACTCGGCACTACAGAAATACATGTGAATGACGTACATCAGACCACCACCGCACGGTTGCAGGACTCGGTCCGGGATCGGTTTCGGCTCGGTTGCCCCTCAGGCGGGCCGCGCCACCGAACGGCCGGATCCGGCCGCTAACCTTACGTATCCGCCCTGGCCAGGGATCAATTCCCGCAGTACGGACATTCATCGCACCCAACTCACGTGAAAGGCCTCGCCCATGGGCATTCGGAGCATGCTGCGCAAGGTGTTCGGCCGTGACGCCACGGAGCAGGACGGCCCGACGACGGCCACGGTCCCGCCCCAGGGCGAGCGCACCCGGTCCACGGAGCCGGCATCGGTGGCGGTGGACGAACCGGCCGCGCAGGCCGGGTCGGAGCCCGAACCCGCCCCGGCCGTCAAGGCATCCGTCCCGGCCCCGGCCTCCTCCGCCTCCTCCCGGTCCGCCAAGGACAAGGACAAGGACGACCTGGCCACGGACCTGGTGGCAGCCGCCTTCGACAAGGCCGCCGCCCCCGCCCCCAAGGCCACTCCCACGGTTCCGCCGCAGGGCTCCGGGCCCAGGACGAAGGCCGCGGCGGCAAAGCCCGAAGCGGAACCGAAGCCCGAGCCGACGGCGGAGCCGAAGCCCGAGCCGGTCGGGGAAGCGGCCGCTGTCGTGGCCCCGGAGCCCGTCGAGGCGCTGGAGCCCGTCGAGGCCCCGGCCGAGATCCCCGCACCGGTCGCCGCGCCCGCCCCCGAGCCGGTCACCGCAGAGACCGCCCCCGAGCCGATCACCATCGACATGGACCCGGAACCGGAACCGGAACTCGCCGCAGTGCCGGCACCGGTACCCGCACCGGCCCCCGTACCGGTCACGGCAGAGGCCACCCCCGAGCCGGCCCCCGTGCCCGCCCCCGCGCCGGTCACCGCAGAGCCGGTCGCCGCGGAGGCCGTCACCGCAGAACCCGTCACCGCAGAACCCGTCACCGCAGAGCCGGTCGCCGCGGAGGCCACCCCCGCCCTCGCCGACGGCAAGCCCGCGCTCTCCCTCGCCCGGGTCAAGTCCCGCGCGCCCGAGCTCGTCGCCCCGTACAAGGCCGCCCAGGCCGGGCTGAAGGCGTACGGGCTGACCGGCCTGCGCGCCACCGTCTACCTGGTCCTGGACCGCTCCGGCTCCATGCGGCCGTTCTACAAGGACGGCAGCGCCCAGCACCTGGGCGACCGCGCCCTCGCCCTCGCCGCGCACCTGGACGAGAGCGCCACCGTCCAGGTCGTCTTCTTCTCGACGGACATCGACGGCACCGGCACGGTCGAGCTGTCCGGCCACGAGGGCCGGATCAACGAGCTGAACGCGGGCCTCGGCCGGCTCGGCCGGACCAACTACCACCGCGCCGTCGAAGAGGTCGTCGCGCACCACGAGAAGTCCGGGTCCACCGGTCCGGCGCTGGTGATCTTCCAGACGGACGGGCCCCCGGACGCCAAGCAGGCCGCCCGCCAGGCGCTGGCGGACGCGGCACGGCTGCCGCTGTTCTTCCAGTTCGTCGCGTTCGGCGAGCAGGACTCGAAGGGCTTCGACTTCCTGCGGAAGCTGGACGCCCCGAACGCCGGCTTCTTCCACGCGGGCCCCGCCCCGCGCGAGGTCGGGGACGCCGCGTTCTACCGCGAGGTGCTCGCCGCGCTGCCCGCGTGGGTAGCCGCGGGCGCCTGACCGGCCGGCAGACGTACGGTCACGGCGAGGCCGCCCTCCGGGCCCGGCACCGCCGTGACCGTACCGCCGTGCGCCACCGCTATGGACCGCACGATCGAGAGCCCGAGCCCGGAGCCGGGCCCCATCCGGTCCTTGCCCTCGCCCCGCCGGAACGGCTCGAACAGGCCGGGGATGTCGGCCTCGTCCACCACCGGGCCGGTGTTGCACACCCGAAGCACCCCGCCCCCGCCTCCTCTGCCGCTCCCGGTCCCGCCCGCGGTGGCCAGCGACACCTCCACCGTCCCGCCGGGCACGTTGTACGTCACCGCGTTGGCCAGCAGGTTCGCCACCAGCTGGGCCAGCAGCATCCGGTTGCCCCGCACCGCGCACGGGGCCGCGCCGACGGCCACCCCCGGGTGCCGGCCCGCCTCCTCGGCCACCACCCGGGCCAGGTCCACGTGTTCCCGCTCGCCCTTCGCGAGCCCGCGCTCGCTGCGCGCCAGCACCAGCAGCCCCTCGATGAGCCGCTCACTGCGCCGGTTGTTGTCCAGGAGCGTCTGCCGGGTCCGTACGAGGTCGTCCGGCGTCGGGTCGTCCAGGCCGACCTGGATCGCCGCCCGCTGGGTGGCCAGCGGGGTCCGCAGCTCGTGCGAGGCGTTGGCGATGAACCGCCGCTGGCTGTCGAAGGCCTTCTCCAGACGGGCGAGCAGCGCGTCGAGGGTGTCGCCCAGCTCCTTCAGCTCGTCGTCGGGGCCGCTGGAGGCGATCCGCTCGTGCAGCGTGTGCTCGGAGAGCCGGCGCGCCTTCGCGGTCATGGCGTGGACCGGCCGCAGGACCCGCCCCGCGGTCCACCACCCGACGCCCACCGCGCAGGCCGTCATCACGAGCAGCGAGGCGGCGGACCAGATGAGCAGCTGGTGGCCGGCCGCGTCACTGACGTGGTCGGTGAGGTCGTAGACGGTCGGCGGACCGAGGCGCCGGCGGGTGATGAGGGGGCCGTTCACCGCGTAGCCGGGCTGGGCGACGGCGGCCGTGCGGGCGATGGAGCGGGCCTGCGAGTCCGTACCGGCGCGGGAGGCCAGGTTGACGGTGACGAGCAGGGCGGTGCCGAGCACCAGGAAGACCCCGCCGTACACGAGCGCGATCCGGGTCCTGATCGTGGAGTGCGGCACCCGGGCCGGACGCTTCACAGGGCGTACCCGACACCCTGCACGGTGCGGATCACCGCCGGTTCACCGAGTCTGCCGCGCAGCTCGCTCATGCAGACGCGGACGGCCCCGGAGTGGGGTATCTCCCTGCTCGAACGGAGTTGAGAGCTTGGGGAAGGGTCGGCGTTGGCGTCCCAGGCCCGCTCCAGCAGCTCCTCCGCGCTGACCGTCCCGCCGTCCGCCTCCAGCAGCAGCTGGAGCACGGTGAACTCCTTCGGCGAGAGGTCCAGCTCCCGCCCGTCCCGGGACGCGGTGCGCCGCACGGTGTCGAGCCGGATCCCGTACCGCACCAGCTGCGGCGGCACGGGGCGGGCGCTGCGCCGCCGCAGCGCGCGTACCCGGGACACCAGCTCGGGGAACTCGAAGGGCTTGCCCAGGTAGTCGTCGGCGCCCAGGTCGAGCCCGGAGACCCGGTCCTCCATGGACCCGGCGGCGGTGAGCATCAGGATCCTCGTGCGGGAGCCGGAGGCCACGAGTCCGCGGGCCACGTCGTCGCCGTGCACCCGGGGCAGGTCCCGGTCCAGGACGACGACGTCGTAGTCGTGCAGCCCCAGGTAGGCCTGGGCGGCGTCACCGCTGTAGACCGTGTCGACGGCGAACCCCGCCCGGCGCAGCCCGGTGGCGACCAGCTCCGCCAGGATCTCCTCGTCCTCGGCGACCAGTACCCGCATCGTGATGTCCTCTGCCTCGTGCATGCGTGTCCACTCCATCCCAGGATGCGACTTTGCTACGGGAAGCTGTGTATCGCAAAGCTCTCCGCGGGGCCGCCCCCGCCCGGCGCCGGATTTATCGGTGCGAGTGGATCTCCCACGGACCGTTAGGATTTCGACCATGGCGGCCACTGGATCAGAGAAGCAGGGGGGCGAGGACGTGAAGAGCTTCTACGTCTCGACCCCCATTTACTACGTCAACGACGCTCCTCACCTGGGCCACGCCTACACGACCGTCGCAGGCGACGTGCTCACCCGCTGGCACCGCCAGCGCGGCGAGAAGGTGTGGTACCTCACCGGCACGGACGAGCACGGTCAGAAGATCATGCGCACGGCCGACGCGAACAACGTCACGCCCCAGGCGTGGTGCGACAAGCTCGTCGAGGAGTCCTGGAAGCCCCTGTGGGAGCACCTCGGCATCGGGAACGACGACTTCATCCGTACGACGGAGAAGCGGCACACCGACCGGGTGCAGGAGTTCGTTCAGGACCTGTACGACAAGGACGAGATCTACAAGGGCGGGTACGAGGGCCCTTACTGCGTGGGCTGCGAGGAGTACAAACTCCCCGGCGACCTCATCGAGGCGGAGGACGGCACGAAGCTGTGCCCGATCCACAAGAAGCCGGTGGAGATCCTCAAGGAGGAGAACTACTTCTTCAAGCTGAGCCAGTACGGCCCGAAGCTGCTTGAGTTCTACGCGGCCAACCCCGGGTTCATCCAGCCCGAGTCGGCCCGCAACGAGGTCGTGAACTTCGTGAAGCAGGGTCTCCAGGACCTGTCGATCTCGCGCTCGACCTTCGACTGGGGCGTCCCGGTCCCGTGGGACGACAAGCACGTCATCTACGTGTGGGTCGACGCGCTGCTCAACTACGCGACGGCGGTCGGCTACGGCGCCAACCAGGAGAAGTTCGACGCCACGTTCCCGGCGAACGTGCACCTGGTCGGCAAGGACATCCTGCGCTTCCACGCGGTGATCTGGCCCGCGATGCTGATGGCGCAGGGGCTGCCGCTGCCCGGCAAGGTCGTCGCCAACGGCTGGCTGATGGTCGGCGGCGAGAAGATGTCGAAGTCGAACCTGACGGGCATCAAGCCGCAGGACCTGACCTCGCACTTCGGCGTGGACGCGTACCGCTGGTACTTCCTGCGGGCCATCGCCTTCGGCAGTGACGGCTCGTTCTCCTGGGAGGACTTCACCGCCCGCTACACCTCCGAGCTCGCCAACGACTACGGCAACCTGGCCTCGCGCCTGGCGGCGATGGTCGGCAAGTACTACGGCGGTGCGCTCCCCGAGGCCACGGCGGCGGGCGAGCCCGAGCAGGCGGTGCGGGACGGGCTGACGAAGGCCGTCGCCGAGGCAGACCGGAAGATCGGCGAGGAGCTGGACTTCCAGGGCGGCATCCTGTCGATCTTCGACTTCGTGAAGCAGGTCAACGGCTACATCACGGAGCAGGAGCCGTGGAAGGTCGCCAAGGACGAGTCGCCGGAGGGCCGGGCCCGCCTCGCGACGATCCTGTACACGGCCGCCGAGGCGCTGCGTGGTGTCGCGGTTCTGCTGAACCCCGTCATGCCGGACACCTCGCAGAAGCTGTGGGAGTCCCTGGGCGCCGAGGAGTCCCTGGGCGCGCTCTCCGACCAGCGCATGGGCGAGGCCGCCGACTGGGGCCGGCTGGCGCCGGGCGCGACGGTGACGAAGGGTGCGGTGCTGTTCCCGCGCCTGGAGGAGAAGCCCGAGTAAGGGGTTCGTACGTACGCGAGGAGGGGCGGGACCGCACCGGCGGATGCTGTTGGCGAATGCCCCTTCGTCGTGACGTCGGCCTGATCCATCTCGTTGGTGGGTCAGGCCGACGTTGTGTTTGGGGTGGGCAGATGTC
>NZ_JBICXG010000011.1:0-239950 GCF_043200175.1 Streptomyces sp. NPDC048462 | reverse complement strand
CGTCCCTGTCGGGGTGGTGGGCACCTTCGATGGTCTTGGCGTTGGCCTGCAGGCTGAAGCCTTCCTCCCGCAGCAGGCCGGCGACGGTGTCGGCGGAGACCCGGTGCCCCTGGCGGGTGAGCTCCGCCGCCAGCTTCCGGGTCGACTTCGTCGTCCAGCGCAGCGGCGACATCGGGTCGCCCCGCTCGTCGGGCTCGACCAGCGCCAACAGTGCCGGCCGCAGCCCAGAGTCCAGCTCGGCCGCCTTCTTCCGCCCTCCGCCGGGATGGCGCACCCGCCCCAACGGGGCCTGACCGGATTCCAGTTCAGCCGCCCCACGCGAGACCGTGGCCTCCCGGACCCCAGCTGCAGCGGCGACGATCCTGATGCCTCCATGCCCCAGCGACAGTGCTTCCGCCCCTATGGCCAGTCGACGTTGACGCTCATCCAGATGCGGCAACAGCACCTGGAACTTCGCCGCCAGAACGGCCTCGATCCCCTCCGGTCTCCCCATACCAGACCAACGAGCCCCACAGCTGGAAGCCACGATTTGTTTCCCGGCAAGCCCTAAGCACAGTGAACCCATTGAACCATTTGGACTGGTTTGCGGCTGAATAACTGGAAGCAGTCGGTGCAGCAAATCCAGCCGATATCCAAGCTGAGTGCACAGTCGCCGGATTCGCGTCACATATGGTCGCAAGACGAATCCGCGCGGCACGTGGGGGAGAATTGGATCTTCGACATCAAACCGAGAACTTCGTCAACGCATCCTGGTCCTTGGTGAATTTGAGGGACCTGATCTTCGAGACGCTGAGCCTGCTGTTCACCGAGCTCGAAGAGCAGGGCGGCATGGCAGGCGACGACGATGCCGGCCGCGCATTCGCCGAAGTGTACAAATCGGCAGTGAAGAGCGTCTTCGACTCAGCCGGCCATGCGCACCAGGCCATGGCCACTGGCGCGGGGGCACTCCTGAGGAGTGCTGAGGACTTCATGAAACAGGAGAGCAAGATCTCAGCCAATCTGCTCGAGGAGAGCACTGCCCCAGGGGTCGCCGCTCAGCCCTCCGGGCCGGACTGTGCACCTCGGGCCAGCCATAATGCGGACGACCTGCCCGAGGTGGTGGGCGAGACCAGTTGGACAGATCAGTACCTGCTCAGTACACGATTTCATGGCCAGCGGGACAAATTGCGCAACTCCGCGAAGAGTTGGCGTTCCGCTTCAGCGATCATGGGAGACACGTACTGGGACTCGGAAGCCGCGTGGAAGACCGCAAAGCTCGATCAGGTCGGCGAGACGGCTGACGCAGTCGAGGGCTGGTTCAGGCGACTAGTCGGCAAGACTCCTCCGCCTGGTGAAGTCAGTGACGATGAGACTCTGATCTCAAACCTCTACGCCGCATGCAAAATGCTCGCCAATGCCTGCGACGCCTACGCTGATCACATTGACACTGCGCTCAAGAAAATTCCACAAGAGGACGATCCACTCTTCGGTGACCCGCTACTCATCTGGGAACGTCCAGTATTCGGAGGTGATGGACATGATGGAGGGCTTCACGGCCTGGTCGCAGGAGATACACGTATCGCGGGTCTCGGAAATATTCCGCATGCATTGGACAAGGCAAAGTCACGGGTTACCATCCAACCCCCTGATGAGAGGGGCGGATTCCTTCCTTCTCTGCCGCCATTTATCGGCCCACTGATCCGGTCGCCCTTGATCATACCGGCGGCCTACCGCCCTCCTGTCGGGCCGAGAGTCCAGCCAATACCCCCGCCGGTTCCTCCAGACCCCCGATTTCCACCACTTACAGGAAAAGCCTCGGGCGACTTTCGGGTTTGGCTTAGCTCCCTGCGTCAAGGAGACGTCTCGGGTGGCAAGCCTGCCGAGGTGGCCTACCAAAAGCGCGTGGCAGGCTACCCGGAGTACGAAGTGCCGATTCCTTCAGGGCTCAGCAAGAACAGCACACTCATGGTTGATGGGGTCCGCAGCACTGACGGAATGGCAATCGAAGCGAAGTACGTGAATGACGAAAAGAAGTGCTACCGCACACTCGATGGCCTACGCGAGAGCCATAAGACGGGGAAGAAGGATTTTCTATACGGACCGGATCGCAACGAGCTCCAAAAATACTCCGCCGCGTTGAAAGACCCAAGAAATTCAGAGCTGCGTGGAGTGGAAACAGTTACAAACAGTCAGGACTCAGTCCCCTACTGGCGCTTGATGATGGCCGCATATAAAGTCAAGGGTTACGCACGCCACGCACCGTGATCACTTCGACCTACGCTAGACGAAATGAGCCTCCGCAGTGAAAAAATCCGACCTGGAAGAGCTGGAGACACTGTACATCTTCACACCTTCACCAGGCGACACGTGGGGATTGACCTTCACCCACCTCAAGCAGCACTTGCTTGAGGCCGACCCTGAAGCATTCATTCGCGTGGAAGACCCTCGGGACGGAAACTCACTGGGCAACTCATTCATGTTCTTCGAATTCACTCTCGAGGGAAAAGAAATCGAAGGAATGTCCAAGATTGCCCCGGAGGGCGTTGCGGCCCAAAACTGTACGGCGCGGCAGGCGGCAGATTTTGTGAAATGGCTGAGAACCAGCGTCGCCCCGTCGGGGCATAACATCACGTTCAATACCGAGTGGGGGCTGGAGAGCGAGATCCCGGACACCGACGTGCCCATTGCCGAGAAAAGCGAATTGACCGACCTTTTCCTGGCCCACATCGTCGAGACCGGAGGACTGGAGCAGCCCGGCTCTCCTGGGGGCAGCTAACGGTTATCCGGAAGTCCCAGGAAGACGATCGGCCCGGAGGCCGCAAAGCATCCTGGCTGCGTGGCAGCGCCCGGGTTCACCGAACCGTTGATCACCGCGTACCCGCCGACAGGGCTTGATCAAGTTCCCTGACCCGCCGACGGAACCGGACAGCCGTCCCTGGTCATCCAGGGAGGTACAGCACTGATCCGCGAGGGGGCAGCCATGCAGGTTTCCGGCACGAGTTCGAAAGCACCCTCCGGAGCGGGTGCCGCTCGGCCCATGCGCGCCGGTAATCAACTGTGGGTTGCCGCCGCCGCCAACCTCGGCATCGGGCTGTGCGCCATCGTCCCCGCCCTGTGCATCCGGTGGATCTTCAGGGATTACCTGCCGATGGACTGCTCGGCCACGGGCGCGTCCGTCCACAGCACGGGCTGCGACAGGGAGACGTACGAGGACGGGCCCCTCTACATGTTCGGCGCCGCGATCAGCGGCCTGTTCGTCCTCGGGGTAGCCGTCGTGGTCGATGTCCTCATGCCGCTCCAAGAGCGCTGGCGGATCGACATCTGGCTCCCGATGGCCCTGCTCGTGCCCGTCCCGTTCTTCGCCGGTCAGGCGCTCGGACGGTTCTGACCGGAGGCACGGCCTCGCCCCCTCACGCGCCGGGGGCCTGCCGCGCGCGGGTGTGCGTGGCAGGCCCTCGGGGGCGGCGGCCGTGTGCCGACGCTCAGTCGGTCGACGCGTACGAGACGAACTCGGCCCAGACGCCCGGGGCGAAGCCGAGTTCGGGGCCGGGGATGTTCTTCGAGTCGCGGACGTGGATGGTGGTGGGGGCGGTCGCGACCTCAACGCACGAGGGACCGTCGTTGGTGCTGTAGCTGCTCTTGACCCACGTCAGGCCGGATGTGCGTCCGGCCGAGGGCTTGGCGCTCATGTCTCTCCCAGCAGTTTCTCGATGAAGATTCGCGAGAGCCGAGGCGTGAGCGCCTGGGCCCGGATCATGCCGTAGCGCATCTCAAGGATCTGGACTTCCTTGGGATCGGTGATCAGTCGGCTAGTGAGCTGAACCTCGTTGAGCCCCACAGCAGTACCGTCACTCAGCTTAAGCACCCTGTGCGAGCCGCCCAAGCCCGCGTGCTCCTCGGTCTCGGTCGGCATCACCTGGATCTCGACACGCCTCAACATGCTCAGTTCTAGCAGGTGTTCGAGCTGCAGACGCAACACGTTTTTGCCGCCCGTGGGCCGCCTGAGCGTCGCTTCCTCCTGTACGAAGGTCAGCAGCGGCGCGGGCTGTCGGTCGAAGACCGACTGCCGGGCCACCCTCGCCGCCACGAGGCGATTGACCTGCTCCTCCGTGAACGCCGGGCGCCGCTCCTGATACAGCGCACGCGCATACGCCTCTGTCTGGAGCAGCCCGTCGACGACCTCGATCGCGTACGAACCGAACTCCACCATGCCGGCTTCCAACTTGGCCAGATCGCGGACCTTCTTCGGGTACCGTGCCTCCGCGACGTCCCCCTTCATCGCGGCGATCTTGCCGTTCGCACCCAAGGCCGCGTCCGTCTTGTCCAGGAACTCCGGCTTGGGGATGCGGGTGCCGGCCTCCACCTTGTAGACCAGGTTCTCGCCGTACCCGATCGCCTCGCCCAGTTCCGCAGCGCGTAAGCCCGCCGCCTCACGCCAGAGCCGGATCTGCCGGCCCACCACGGCCATCACGGCCCCCGACTCGTCCTCCGGGTCGACAGCCCAGTCCGGCCCGTCCACAACGCCGTCGCCACTCATGCGCCATCCGCCTCCACCCGTTCGCGGCACCCCGGCGCTGTACGGCGTGGACAGGCCCGCACGACCGCTGGACAGTCACCGTCCGTATGCGCGTCACTCCTTTTCAGGGTAGCGACGGGCGGCCACGCTGAGTGACGTGAACCGAGAAATCACCCAACCTCGTGCACGCAGCGGCCAGTTCGCCGTGCAGCTCTCCGCCACCCGCCGGGGCGCCCGGCTCGCCCGGCTCCTGGCGACCGAGCAGCTCCGTTCCTGGGGGCTGCCGCTGGACGACGCGAGCCAGGTCGTCGCCGAACTGGCCTCGAACGCCGCGCTGCACGGTTACGTACCGGGGCGGGACTTCCGCGTGCTGCTGACGGTCACCGGGGCCACGCTGCGCATCGAGGTGGCGGACGCGCGCGGGGAGCGGCTGCCCCGGGTCCTGGAGCCGTCCGACGTGCCCGAGGTGTACGAGTCCGGGCGCGGGCTGCTCCTCGTCGAGGCGCTGGCCACGCGCTGGGGCGTACGGCAGGGCCCGTTCCCGCGCAAGACGGTCTGGGCGGAGATCGATCTGGGCTGACCGCGACAACGGGCGCGGGGCGACGGAATGCCGGACGCCGGACGTCGGTCCAGCCTCACTTCCGCCAGAACAGGTGGTGCGTCACGCCGCTCGGGCTGGGCACGACGTCCAGGTGGAACCGGTCGCGCAGCTCGTCGGGGGACTCCCACAGCCGGGCCCCCGAGCCGAGCTTCGCCGGCAGGACCACCACATGCAGGGTGTCGACGAGGTCGGCGTCAAGGAACTGCCGGATGGTCGTGGCCCCACCGCCGAGCCGGACGTCCCGGCCCTGCGCCGCCTCCTTCGCCTGGGCGAGCACCGCGGCCGGGTCGCCGTCGACGAAATTGAACGTGGTGTCGGAGAGCGTGAACGACGGCCGCTTGTGGTGCGTCATGACGAACACCGGCGTGTGGAAGGGAGGCTCGTCACCCCACCACCCCTGCCACTCGTAGTCCTGCCAGGGCCCACGTTGCGGACTGAACTTGTTACGGCCCATGATCTCGGCGCCGATGTTGCGGGCGTAGTCCCGCGTGAAGTAGTCGTCCAGACCTCGGCTGCCACCGGGTTCGGAACGCCTGACGGGCGGGTGCTCGGTGGCACTGGCCCAGGCGAACATGCTCCTCGGATCGGCATGGCCGAACGGCTTCTCAAGGCTCTGGCCCTCGCCGGCGCCGAACCCGTCGGCCGAGACGGTGAAGTTCTGGACCCGCAACAGCTGGCTCATACCGCTCCTCCTGCTTCGCGCCTTCTGATCACTTGACGAGTGATCACTTGACGCACGGTAGACGGGCCGGGCCGGGAAAACTCATCGCCGCATCATGCAGTACCCATCGAGTTCCCGCGAAGACCGGAACGCGGGCGTTCGGTCAGCCCAGCGTGCGGGCCCGTTCGACCACCTCGGCAGGGGCCTTGGCGACCGAACCGGTGTCGAAGGGGGGCTCCGGGTCGTACTCGGTGTACAGCTGGATCGCCTGGGCGGTCACCTCGTCGGCGAGCAGGGCGGCCAGCCGGACGGCCATGTCGATGCCGGACGAGACTCCGGCCGAGGTGATCACCCGGTCGTGCCGGACCACTCGCTCGGCGGTGTAGGTGGCGCCGTACGAAGCCAGTTCACCGGCCGCCTCCCAGTGCGTGGTGGCGGTCAGGCCGTCCAGCAGGCCGGCCGCTCCGAGCACCAGCGACCCGGTGCAGACCGAGGTGGTGAAGCGGGTACCGGCATGCATCCGGCGCACCCAGTCGAGGAAATCGGGGTCGTCCACCATCGCCGGGAAGCTGCCGCCGCCGGGGACCAGCAGGACATCGCACCGTTCGACCTCGGAGTAACGGGTCGGGACGTGCACCGGCAGGGGGCCGAACCTGTCTCGTACCAGGCCGGGTTCGGCCGTCACGAACCGCACGGTGGCACCGGGGACGTACGCGAGGATCTCGTAAGGCCCGATCGCGTCGAGCGGCTCGAATTGGTCGAAGAGCGGGATCACTATGTCCATGCGCCGCAGCATATCGGCCGCATGCCCATTGGTCCGGACCTTCGGACATCGACCGGATCGCAGTCACCACGACTCGGTGGACGGCGACCCGGTGGATGACGACCCGGCCGGCCAGGTCGCGGCGGCCCACGACGTAAAAGGCTTTTAAGTACTCGGGAAGAAGAAATCCAACCAAACCAAACCCATCCCGGTGGGCCTCAGCAGGCCCCCGCGCGCACCCGCGACGCGCGCGTGCGCGGCGCACCGTCGCCCGTTCGGTGCTCGTCACTCACACGGGTGAGGTTGGCCAACTGGGCTGGATTTCGACCGGGTTGCCTGGCATATGCTCGCGAAACCAACTTCAGACATGAGACGGCCCCCGCCGGGATTGCCATCCCGTACGAGGGCCTGACCAACGAGGAAGCAGCAGATCTTCCCGATGGATAGCCAGCAGATTATCGCGCCCTCCCACGCCCCGTCAGACGGCCTGTCAGACGGCCTGTCAGACGGCATGTCAGACGCCCCGCCGAGCGCCCCGTCACGTGCTGCCCGCCCGCGCGGCCGGTCCGGTGGCGTCTTACACGTCAACGTGCGCCACACCAGCCACTTCACGGTCGTGGGCAACCACCTCTCCCAGCATCAGGAACTATCCCTGGTTGCGATCGGGCTCGCCGTACACATCCAGTCGCTGCCCGACGGGGCGAAGATCGGCATCAAGTTCCTGGTCGAGCGCTTCCCGGAGAGCGAGTACCGCATCGCCGAGGCCCTGCGCGAGCTGGAGACCAAGGGCTATCTGCGGCGCACCCGCGAACGCCTGAGCACCGGCCGCATGATCACGCGGACGACCTCGTACAACCAGCCGTGCGCGCAGTCCGCCGATCCGCCGGTCACCCTCCCGAACCGCACCGGCCGCACCGACCGCGCCCCAGCCCCGCCCCCGGTTGCCGCACCCGCCCCCGCCCCCGCCGAGGCTCCGGCTCCGACGCCGACGCCGACTCCCGCACCGGCCCCCGTCCCCGTACTCGCGCAGCTACCGCCCCGGCCGCAGACGCCGCCCGGACCGGCCCCGCACGGAGCAGCCTCGGCGCTGCTCCTCGGGCTGCGGCGCGAGGCCGCCGTGCTCGTGCTCTCCGAGAGCGACATCCGCAGCCTCACCCCAGCCGTCACCACCTGGCTCGAACGCGGCGCCACCCCCGCATCCGTCACCCGGGTGCTGACCACCGACCTGCCCGCGCCCCTGAAGTACCCGGCCAAGCTGCTCGCGCACCGGCTGAGCACCCAGCTCCCGGCCCCGGTCCCGGCCGCCCGCGTCTCCCCTCCCCCGGTGCCGCTCCAGAACTGCGACGACTGCGACCGCGCGTTCAGGGCGCCCGCGCCCGGCAGCTGCGGCGAGTGCCTCTCGGAGCTGTCCGCCACCGCGTAGGCGCTTCGCCCGACTCCGGAAGCGATGACCTCGCAAACGGCCCGGCGACTTGCCCGGGTCGCTCCGGCTCCAGGCAGCCGGGCCCGTGCAGAATCTGGCGGGTGGGCGTCGCGGGCCCAGGAGCAGCGGGAAACCGTGGTGCGGGAAGGCCGGGCGGTCAGGGTGATCCATTTCGTTCTGCTCATCGTGTGCGCTGTGGCGATCTACCTCTCCTGCGAGTGGTTCGTCAACGCGGTGGAGTGGCTGGGCCGGCGCCTCGACGTCGGGAAGATGGCGGTCGGGACGATCCTGGCCGCGTTCGGCACCGCGCTGCCCGAGTCGGTCGTCACGCTCGTCGCGGTCACCACGGGCGCCGACGAGGAGGCCAAGAACATCGGCGTCGGCGCGGCGATGGGCGGGCCGCTCGCGCTGTCCACGATCGCCTACGGCGTGACCGGCGCGATGCTGCTCCTGAAGCGGCGCAGAGAGCGCGAACCGGAGCCCGCCGGAACCGACGGAACCGCCGGCCGGGTCCGGGCCCGGCCGGTCGGTGACGAGAAGGACATGAAGCGGCTGGCCAAGGACCAGACGTGGTTCCTGCCCATCTTCGTCGTCAAGGTCGCCCTCGGCCTGGTCGCGTTCGCGTTCAAGCCCGTCCTCGGCGTGCTGTTCTTCGCCGCCTACGCGGCTTACTTCTGGCGCGAGATCCGCAGCGGCGACGACGGCGGGGAGGACGAGGAGCTGGAGCCGCTGAAGCTCCGGCCCAGGGCCGCCACTCCGCCGACCTGGGCCGTCGTCGTCCAGACCCTGGCGACGCTCGCCGTCATCTTCTTCGCGTCCCAGCTGTTCGTGAGGCAGCTCGACGCGATCGGCCCGATGCTCGGGCTCTCCTCCGCCGTCACCGCGCTGCTCCTGTCGCCGGTCGCGACGGAACTGCCCGAGGTCATGAACGCGATCATCTGGGTCCGGCAGGGCAAGACCCAGCTCGCGCTGGCGAACATCTCCGGCGCCATGATGATCCAGGCGACCGTCCCCAGCGGCCTGGGCCTGCTGTTCACCAGCTGGAAGTTCGACGGCGCCCTGCTCTGGTCGGGGCTGATCACCATGGCCGCGATCGTCTACCTCCTGCTGACGATGCGCGCCCACCGGCTCACCCCCGGGCGGCTGGCCTTGGCGGCGCTGTTCTACGCCGTCTTCGGGCTGGGACTCATCCCGATCCTGAGCTGATGCCCAGCCCGCGACGGCCCGCCCGCGACCAGCCGCCGTACCGTGCCGTGCCGTCAGGCGGCTTTGAGCTGGGTGAAGCGGAGGCGGTTGCCGAAGGGGTCACGCAGTCCGCAGTCGATTCCGTAGTCGCGGTCGGTGGGCTCCTCGGTGAACTCGACGCCCTTGGCGAGCAGCGTCTCGTACGTCTTGCGGCAGTCGTCCGTGGTGAGGATGAGCCAGCCGCCCATCGCGCCCTTGGTGACCAGCTCGCGTACCTGCTCCGCCGTCTCCTCCGACATCGCGGGGGCGCCTGGCCGCTCCAGCAGGATCTGGCGCTCGGGGTGGCCGGGGACGCTGACGGCGAGCCAGCGCATGAAGCCCATGTCGACATCGGCGGCGACCTCCAGGCCGAGCTTGCCGACGTAGAAGTCGAGGGCCTGGTCCTGGTCGAGGACGTAGATCTGTGAGTGTGTGATCGCGTTGAACATGTGCTCAACGCTACGGCGGGCGGGGCGGGAAAACTTATCCGTAACTGCTCAGTCGCCGGGCCTCAACCGCTCAGTCGCTGGGCCTCGTCCACGCCATCGTGAAGCACGTGGGTACGCCCGTCGGCACGGATTCCTTGCGGTACGCCCTCGGTGTGCGGCCGACGATCGCGCTGAAGGTACGGCTGAACGTCCCGGTGCTGCCGAAGCCGACCTCGTAGCAGATGTCCGTCACGCTGCGGCCGGTCTCCCGCAGCAGGAACATCGCGCGCTCCACCCGGCGGCGTTGCAGGTAGCGGTGCGGCGTCTCGCCGAACGTGGCCCGGAAGGTGCGCGAGAAGTGCGCCGGGGAGACGTGCGCGAGGCGGGCCAGGGCGGGTACGTCCAGCGGCTGCGCGTACGCGCGGTCCATCGCGTCCCGGGCCCGGAGCATCCGGCGGTTCGACTCCTCTGCGGCGCGGCTCACCCCGCCATCACACCACGCCCGCCCCGGCTCACCGCCCGGCACCGTCCGGGGACCGCAGCCAGCCACCGGCGCGGGCGGTCTCGGTGGCGGTACGGAGCAGTTGCGCGACCACGGGGCGGGCCGTGCGGCCCCGGGTCAGCAGGTGCAGCTCGATCGCCGCGCCCCCGGCCAGCGGCAGCCACACCAGACCGGCGGGCAGCCCGGCCGCGACCGACCGGCCGACCACGGAGACCGCCGTGCCACGGACCACCGGAGTGTGACCGGCGTCGAACGACAGCGGGCGCAGCATCAGCTTCGGGCTGATGCCCGCGCGGTCGAGGAGGGCGGTGATCGCGTCGTAGTGGCCCGGGTTGGCCTCGCGCGGGTGGATGAGGAGGGTCTCGGCCGCCAGTTCGGCGGTGTCGACGGCGCTGCCGGCCGCCAGCCGGTGGTCCGCCGCCATCAGGACACCCTGCGGCTCCAGCCGTAGGAGGGTGCGGACCAGCTCCGGGGTGGGCGGCGGGCAGCGCACCAGGCCCGCGTCCAGCGTGCCGTCGGCGACCCCGGCCAGGATCTCGGCGGTGGACAGCAGACGCGTGGTGGTCGTGAGTCCGGGCAGGCGTTCGGCCAGGGCGGCGAGGAGCGCGGGGGCCGTCTCGTAGCTCGTGCTCATGCTGTACCCGAGGGCCAGCGTGCCGTGCTCACCACCGGCGAATCCGCGCACGTCGCGCCAGAGCCGGTCGGCCTCCTCGCAGAGCACCGCGCCCCGCTCGGACAACACCGCTCCCGCTTCGGTGACTTCCACGGTGTGGGTGTTGCGGTCCAGGAGCCGGACGCCCAACTCCTTCTCAAGTTCGCGTATCTGCCGGCTCAGGGCCGGCTGGGCGATGTGCAGCCGCTCGGCGGCACGGGTGAAGTTACGTTCCTCGGCCACGGCCAAGAAGTAGCGCAGGCGCCGCAGATCTGACATACGCAACAGCATACGAGCGGCTCTGATCTGCGGCCCTGAGCTGCGGTGATGCCGAACTGTTCTGAGCTGATCGGAGACAGGTCTTTCCCTGTCGGCACGGCCTCTCCATAGCCTTCGGAGGCCGGAACACGCCGGTGGAGAAGCCGCACGAAAGGCCGTACGAAGTCATGAGCCTCACCGCTACGAGCAACATCACGGACACCGAGGTCATCCCCAAGGCCGTCGTTCTCGACTACATGGGCGCGCTCGCCGCAGGCGACCTGGACCGGCTGCGCGCCTTCTTCGGCCCCGAGGCCACCTGGACGCTCGCCGGTGACCTTCCGGTGTCGGGCACCTGGACCGGGCCCGACGAGATCTTCGGCTCGTTCGTGGCCCGGATGGTGGAGCGACTGGTCCCGGAATCAATGGAGTTCGAGTTCGTCGGCGTGATCGCGGAGGGCGAGCGGGTCCTGGCGGAGTGGAAGACGCGGGCGCAGGCCCGGGCGGGCGGGCGCTACGACCAGCACTGCCTGGCCGTGTTCACCGTACGTGACGGCCGGATCGCCGCCGTCCGCGAGTACTTCGACACGCTCCACGCCCACACCGTCGTCTTCGCCTGACCCCGCTCCTTCCTTGTCCCTTCATTCCACGACATCCCTTCATTCCGCGACGAGTTGGAGACATCCGATGCGAGCCATGCTTCCCGACGCCGGTGGATCGGTCCTGACCGGTGAGGCTCCGGAGCCCGAACCCGCCGCCGAAGAGGTGCTGATAGCCGTCGAGGCGTACTCCGTGAACCGGGGCGAGACGTTCCAGCTCGACGGCCGGCTCGACCGCCGCCGGCCCGGCTGGCGCCCCGGTAAGGACGTCGCCGGCACGGTCGTACGGGCCGCCGCCGACGGCACCGGCCCGGCGGCCGGAACCCGCGTGGTCGCCCATCCGCCCGCGTCCGGCTGGGCCGAGCGCGCCGCCGTCCCGGTGCACAGCGTCGCCGCACTCCCGGACGCCGTCGACGCGGTGACCGCCGCCGCTCTCCCACTCGCCGGGATCACGGCCCTCCGGCTCCTCAGGGCGGCCGGGCCGGTCGCCGGCCGGCGGCTGCTGATCACCGGTGCGAGCGGCGGGGTCGGCCACTACGTCACCGAGCTGGCGGCGTCCACGGGCGCGGCCGTGACGGCGGTCAGCTCGACGCCGGAGCGCGGCGCCCGGCTGCTGGAGCTGGGAGCGGCCGGCATCGTGACGTCACCGGCCGACGCCGAGGGCCCGTACGACGTCGTACTCGAATCGGTGGGCGGTACCTCGCTGCCCGCCGCCCTGGCCCGACTCGCCCCTGGCGGGCTGCTGGTCTGGTTCGGCCAGGCGAGCCGCACCCCGGTCACCCTGGACTTCTTCGACTTCTTCAAGGGCCCGGCCCAGGCCCGTATCGCCCACTTCGACTACACCCGCGCCGACACGACGTACGCCGCCGAGCTCGCCACCCTGATCCGGCTGGTCGCCGGGGGCCGGCTCCACCCGGAGATCGGCACGGTCCGCGACTGGTCCCGCACCGCCGAGGTCATCGAGGACATCCGGGGCCGGCGGGTGCGGGGGAACGCGGTGCTGACGGTGGGGTGACCGGCGAAACCCGCTGCGTCAGCCCCGCGCCCGGTCCGACGTCTGCTCCGGTACCTGCTCCGATGTCCGTTCCGGGGTCTGCTCCGACGTCTGCTCCGGGGTCTGCTCCCGCGCGTGCAGGAACTCGGCCGCCGTGGCGGCGATGACGTCCGTCACGGCCGCGAGCGCCGGAACGTCCAGCTTCCAGTGCTGCCAGTACAGGGGCACGTCCAGCCGCCGTCCCGGCGCGAGCTCCACGAGGGCGCCCGACCGCAACAGGGGCACCGCCTGCATCTCCGGGACCAGGCCCCAGCCGAGACCGGCCACCACCCCGTCGCAGAAACCCTCCGACGTGGGCACGTAGTGACGCGTCCGCCCGGCGCCCGGGGCGCTGGGCGAGAGGGACCGGACGAAGCGGTCCTGGAGTTCGTCCCGGCGGTCGAAGACGATCACCGGCGCTTCGGACAATGCGCGTTCAAGAGGGGCGGCCGTCAGGTGCTGCTCGGCGAACCGGGGGCTCGCCACCGGCAGGTACCGGGCCAGGCCCAGCGGGCGTACGACGCAGCCGGCGACCGGCTCGGCCGACGACGTCACCGCCGCCATCACCTGCCCCTCGCGCAGCAGCGCCGCCGTATGCGTCTCGTCCTCGCGGTACAGCTCGAAGCAGACGGGCACGTCCTGCGGCACCCGCGTCAGCGCGGTGAGGAACCAGGTGGCCAGGGAGTCCGCGTTCACCGCCATGGGCAGCCGCGCCGGGCCCGCCGCGTCCGCGATGCCCAGCTCCAGCTGCGCTTCCCTTTCCAGTGCGGCCAGTTGGCGCGCGTACCGCACGACCACCTGGCCTGACTCCGTCAGCCTGACCGGCTTCGTACGCATCAGCAGCACCCGGCCGGTGCGCTGCTCCAGCGCCTTGACCCGCTGGCTGACCGCGGAAGGCGTCACGTGCAGCACGGCGGCCGCTGCGTCGAAGGTGCCCTCGGCCACGACGGCGAGCAGCGTGCGCATGTGGTCGGACGGCAGCTCAATCATCACGATGGCTAATGTTACCTAAGAAAGTTTAGCTGTACTAATGATTCGCTGATCCATAGCGTCGATGGCGTGAACAGCGACATCCTCCCGGTGGCCATCGCCGGATTCAGTACGGGCCTCTCCCTCATCGTCGCCATCGGCGCGCAGAACGCCTTCGTCCTGCGCCAGGGCGTGCGCCGGCAGGCCGTCCTCGCGGTGGTCGGCATCTGCGCCGTGTCCGACGCCGCCCTCATCGCCCTGGGCGTGGCCGGGCTGGGAGCCGTGGTGACCGCGTGGCCCGCCGTACTGACCGCGGTCGGCGTCGCAGGCGGCGGCTACCTGCTCTGCTACGGGGCCCTGGCCGCCCGCCGCGCGCTGCGGCCCGCCTCGGGGGCGGCGCTGACGGCGGAGGGCGCCTCGACGGGGTCCGTCCGTACGGCCGTGCTCACCTGCCTGGCCATGACCTGGCTCAACCCGCACGTGTACCTGGACACCGTGCTGCTGCTCGGGTCGGTCGCCGCCGAACGCGGCTCGCTGCGCTGGGTCTTCGGCTTCGGAGCGATCCTGGCCAGCCTCGTGTGGTTCGCCGGCCTCGCCTACGGCGCCCGGCTGCTCAGCGGCATCCTGAACCGCCCCGCCGCCTGGCGGATACTGGACGCCCTCGTCGCGGCCACGATGCTCACGATGGGCGCCATGCTGCTCGCCCGCTCGGTCTCCCACACGTGACCGACCCCACCCCCCGCCCCGTTCGAACTCCCGGCGGACTCCCGCGACAATGAACCCGTGATCACTTCGCCGACACGGAGCACGAACCGACGCGCCGAGCACGCCGCGACGCCGTACGTCGACCTCTCCCGAGCGGAGTGGAGCGCCCTGCGCGACAAGACGCCGCTGCCGCTGACCGCCGACGAGGTGGAACGGCTGCGCGGGCTCGGGGACGTCATCGACCTGGACGAGGTGCGGGACGTCTATCTGCCGCTCTCCCGGCTCCTCAACCTGTACGTGCAGGCCACGTCCGGGCTGCGCGGCGCCCTGAACACCTTCCTGGGGGACGCGGGCAACGGGCACGGGGCGCAGCGCGGCACCCCGTTCGTCATAGGGGTCGCGGGCAGCGTCGCGGTGGGCAAGTCCACCAGCGCCCGTATCCTCCAGGCGCTGCTGGCCCGCTGGCCGGAGCACCCCCGGGTGGAGCTGGTGACCACGGACGGGTTCCTGCTGCCGATGAAGGAGCTCCACGCGCGCGGGCTGATGTCGCGCAAGGGCTTCCCGGAGTCCTACGACCGGCGCGCCCTGACCCGCTTCGTCGCGGACATCAAGGCGGGCAAGGACGAGGTGACCGCCCCCGTCTACTCGCACCTGATCTACGACATCGTGCCCGGTGAGCGGCTCACGGTCCGGCGCCCCGACATCCTCATCGTCGAGGGGCTGAACGTGCTCCAGCCCGCGCTCCCCGGCAAGGACGGCCGCACCAGGGTCGGGCTCGCGGACTACTTCGACTTCAGCGTGTACGTGGACGCGCGGCCGGAGGACATCGAGACCTGGTACCTCAACCGCTTCCGCAAGCTGCGCGCGACGGCGTTCCAGGACCCGTCCTCGTACTTCCGCAAGTACACCCAGGTCTCCGAGGCCGAGGCGATGGAGTACGCCGCGACGATGTGGCGGACCATCAACAAACCGAATCTGGTGGAGAACGTCGCACCGACCCGGGGCCGTGCCACCCTGGTGCTCCGCAAGGGCCCCGACCACAAGGTCCAGCGGCTGTCCCTGCGCAAACTCTGAGCCGCAGGGCCCATCCCCCGAGGAGCCCCGTGCTGCATCTGCGTCTCATCGTGCCCACCGGCCGCACGGACGAAGTCACTGATCTGCTGGAACGGACTGTCGGCACCGCTCATCTCGTGGTGCTGCCGGGGGTCGCGCGTGATCCGGTCGGCGACGTGGTGCTGTGCGACGTGGCGCGGGAGGCGGGCGACGAGCTGATCGGGGCGCTGCGGGAGCTCGGGGTCGACACATACGGGTCGATCACCGTCGAGAACATGGACCTGACGCTGTCCGCACGCGCCGAGCGGGCCGAGGAGGAGGCACCGGGCGAGGGCGCGGACGCGGTCCTGTGGGAGGAGCTGTCGGAGGCGACCCACGAGGAGTCGACGTTCAGCGTCACCTACGTGGCGTTCCTCGCGGTCGCGACGATGCTCGCCGCCTGCGGTGTGATGCTCGACAACGCGATCCTGATCGTGGGCGCGATGGCGGTGGGCCCGGAGTTCGGGCCGCTGGCCGGGATCTCCACCGCCCTGGTGCAGCGGGCGCCGCGGCTGGTGTGGCGCTCGCTGCTGGCGCTGGTCGGCGGTTTCGCCGTCGCGATGGTGCTGACGGCCGGTTTCGCCTGGCTGATGGACCTCTTCGGGCTGTTCGACAGAAAGATGGTCGAGGCGGACCGGCCCAATACCGCCTTCGTCTGGCAGCCGGACTGGATGTCGTTCGTGGTGGCGTTCCTGGCGGGCATCGCCGGGACGCTCTCCCTCACCTCGGCCAAGTCCGGGGCGCTGATCGGCGTCGCGATCTCGGTGACGACCGTGCCGGCCGCGGCCAACGCGGCGGTGGCCTTCAGCTACAGCGACTACAGGCAGATGACCGGCTCCACGCAGCAGCTGCTGGCCAACCTCGGGGGGATCGTGCTGGCGGGAACCCTGACGCTGCTGGCACAGAAGGCCCTGTGGCGGGCGGCCCGCAACCGGGGTGCGAGCGTGGCGCCCACGAACACCGGCGTGAGCTGACACGGGGACGGGGCCGGACCAGCGGATCTCCGCCGGTCCGGCCCCGTCCAAGGCCCCGTCCAAGGCCCCGTCCAAGGCCCCGCCCCAGGCCCCGTCCCGGGGCCCGTCGCTGCCGCTCAGCCCAGCGCGGACTTCACCACGTCGGCCAGCCGGCCCGCCACCGCGCGTGCCTGCTCGATGTCGGCCGCCTCGACCATGACCCGTACCAGCGGCTCCGTGCCCGACTGGCGCAGCAGCACCCGCCCGGTGGCGCCCAGCTCGCGCTCGGCCTCGGCCACCGCCGTCACCAGCTCCGGGGAGGTGGCCACCCGGGACTTGTCGACGTCCGGCACGTTGATGAGGACCTGCGGCAGGCGCTCCATCACACCGGCCAGCTCGGCGAGCGTACGGCCGGTGGCGGCGACCCGGGCCGCCAGCATCAGGCCGGTCAGCGTGCCGTCGCCGGTCGTGGCGTGGTCCAGGACGATGACGTGGCCGGACTGCTCGCCGCCCAGCGCGTAGCCCTCGGCCTTCATAGACTCCAGGACGTAGCGGTCGCCCACCGCGGTCTGGACGAGCTCGATGCCCTCCCGCTCCATGGCGATCTTGAAGCCGAGGTTGGACATCACGGTGCCGACCACGGTGCCCTTGCGGAGCTGCCCGGCGTCGCGCATCGCGAGGGCGAGGACGGCCAGGATCTGGTCGCCGTCGATCTCCTCGCCCGAGGCGTCCACGGCCAGGCAGCGGTCGGCGTCGCCGTCGTGCGCGATGCCGAGGTCGGCGCCGTGCTCGACGACGGCGGCGCGGAGCAGCTCCAGGTGCGTGGAGCCGCAGCCGTCGTTGATGTTCAGGCCGTCCGGGTCGGCGCCGATCGTGACGATCTCGGCCCCGGCGCGGGCGAACGCCTCGGGCGAGACGCGGGCCGCGGCGCCGTGCGCCTCGTCGAGCACGACCTTCAGGCCGTCGAGCCGGTTGGGCAGTACGCCGATGAGGTGAGCGACGTAACGGTCGAAGCCCTCCGCGTAGTCGTTGATCCGGCCGACTCCGGCGCCGGTGGGGCGGGCCCACGGCTCGCCGGTGCGGTGCTGCTCGTAGACCGTCTCGATGCGGTCCTCCAGCTCGTCGGCGAGCTTGTGGCCGCCTCGGGCGAAGAACTTGACGCCGTTGTCCGGCATGGCGTTGTGGCTGGCGGAGAGCATCACACCGATGTCGGCGCCCAGCGCCCCGGTCAGGTACGCCACGGCGGGGGTCGGCAGGACGCCGACGCGCAGGACGTCGACGCCCGCGCTGGCGAGGCCCGCCACCACGGCGGCCTCCAGGAACTCTCCGGAGGCACGGGGGTCTCTGCCGACCACGGCCGTCGGCCGGTGGCCCTCGAAGGTGCCCACCTCGCCCAGTACGTGCGCCGCAGCGACCGACAGGCCGAGCGCGAGCTCGGCAGTCAGGTCCGCGTTGGCGACACCGCGCACGCCGTCCGTGCCGAAGAGTCGTCCCACTGGTGTCCTCCGAAGGTGCTCCGAAACGCAAAAAACAGACCAGGCAGTCCACGAGCGTATGAACGTCTTATGCCGTTATATGCCCGAGGCTGTCAATAAACGAACGCCCCGGCAGCACGAGGTGTGCCGCCGGGGCGAACGAGTAACGCTGATGAGCAGGCGGTTTAGCGCTTGCTGTACTGCGGGGCCTTACGGGCCTTCTTGAGACCGGCCTTCTTGCGCTCGACCGCACGGTCGTCGCGGGAGAGGAAGCCGGCCTTCTTCAGCGTGGCGCGGTTGTTGTCCTCGTCCGCCTCGTTCAGCGAACGGGCGACACCGAGGCGCAGGGCACCGGCCTGGCCGGAGACGCCGCCACCCGAGATGCGGGCGATGACGTCGTAGCGGCCGTCGAGCTCGAGCACCTTGAACGGCTCGTTGACTTCCTGCTGGTGCACCTTGTTGGGGAAGTAGTCCTCAAGGGTGCGACCGTTGATCTTCCACTTGCCGGTGCCCGGGATGATCCGGACGCGGGCGATGGCGTTCTTGCGACGGCCCAGGCCGGCCGCGGGCTGCGGGTCGCCGAAGCGGCCCACGAGCGACTCCGAGGTGTAGTCGCCCTCGACGGGCACCTCGGACTCGAAGGTGGTCACCTCGGCGAAGGTCTCTTCGCCCTCGGTGACCTCGGTGCCCTCGACGGGCGTCTCTGCAGTGGTCTCGGCCACGATTCTCCTCAGATCTTTCTGTACGTCTTAGGGGGAGGCCGGAACTACTGCGCGACCTGGGTGATCTCGAACGGGACCGGCTGCTGAGCAGCGTGCGGGTGCTGGTCGCCCGCGTAGACCTTGAGCTTCGAGATCATCTGGCGGCCCAGAGTGTTCTTGGGGATCATGCCCTTGATGGCCTTCTCGACGGCCTTCTCGGGGTTCTTCGCGAGAAGCTCGTCGTAGCGCACGGAGCGCAGACCGCCCGGGAACCCGGAGTGGCGGTACGCCATCTTCTGGGTCTTCTTGTTGCCGGAGAGGTGAACCTTCTCGGCGTTGATGATGATGACGAAGTCGCCCATGTCCATGTGGGGGGCGTAGATCGCCTTGTGCTTGCCTCGGAGGAGGTTCGCGGCCGTGGTGGCCAGACGGCCCAGGACGATGTCCTCGGCGTCAATGATGTGCCACTGGCGAGTGACATCGCCGGGCTTGGGGCTGTACGTACGCACTTCGTAGCCTTCGCTTCTTCAGTGGATGGGGTCCATACACACGACACACCTCTGAAGCGATCATGCAGCTGGGGCTCACAATGCCGGGAACGACACCCGTATGCGAGCCACTGGTAACTGCTCCAGAGAACCTACGCAGGGGCGGTCCTTCGTGCGAGAACGACACGGCCCATACGTATAACAAACCTCGACACTACCCGCCGCGCCCCGGGCCGGTCAAAACGCCCCGGCCCGCCCAGGCCGCTACCGGGCCCGCTCCACCCGCCGCTCGTCCCACACCGGCTCCGCCGTCTCCCGTACGACCCCGTCCGAGCCGAAGACCAGGTACCGGTCGAAGGACTTCGCGAACCAGCGGTCGTGGGTGACGGCCATCACCGTGCCGTCGTAGACCTCAAGGCCGTCCTGGAGCGCCTCGGCCGACTCCAGGTCCAGGTTGTCGGTCGGCTCGTCCAGCAGCAGCGCCGTCGTGCCGGCCAGTTCCAGCAGCAGGATCTGGAAGCGGGCCTGCTGGCCGCCGGACAGCTTCTCGAAGGGCTGGTCCCCCTGCCGCTCCAGCTCGTACCGCCGAAGCACGGACATCGCGCCGCCCCGGTCCTTGGCCTGCTCCGTCCACAGGATCTCGACCAGCGTCTTGCCGAGCAGCTCCGGGTGGGCGTGGGTCTGCGCGAAGTGGCCGGCCACCACCCTCGCCCCGAGCTTCCACTCCCCCGTGTGTGCCACCGTCTCGCCGGCCAGCAGCCGCAGGAAGTGCGACTTGCCCGACCCGTTCGATCCGAGGACGGCGACCCTCTCCCCGTAGAAGATCTCCAGGTCGAACGGCTTCATCAGACCGGTCAGCTCCAGGTTCTTGCAGGTCACCGCCCGCATCCCGGTCCGGCCGCCACGCAGCCGCATCCGGATGTCCTGCTCCCGGGGCGGCTCCGGCGGCGGGCCGGCGTCCTCGAACTTCTTGAAGCGGGTCTGCATCGCGTGGTAGCGGTTCGCCATGTCGGGGCTGTTCGCCGCCTGCTGCCGCATCCGCAGGACGAGCGCCTTCAGCCGGGCGTGCTCCTCCTCCCAGCGCCGCAGCAGCTCCTCGAAGCGCGCGAACCGCTCCTTGCGGGCCTGGTGGTACGTGGCGAAGCCGCCACCGTGCACCCACACGTCACTGCCGGCCGCGCTCGGCTCCACGCTGACGATCTTCTCGGCGGCCCGGGACAGCAGCTCCCGGTCGTGGGAGACGAACAGGACCGTCTTACGGGTCTCCTTCAGCCTCTCCTCCAGCCAGCGCTTCCCGGGGACGTCCAGATAGTTGTCCGGCTCGTCGAGCAGCAGCACCTCGTCGGGGCCGCGCAGCAGCGCCTCCAGCACCAGGCGCTTCTGCTCACCGCCGGACAGCGTGCGCACCTCACGCCACTGCGCCTTCTCGTACGGGACGCCGAGCGCCGCCGTCGTGCACATGTCCCAGACGGTCTCGGCCTCGTACCCGCGCGCCTCGGCCCAGTCGCTGAGCGCCTGCGCGTACGCCATCTGCGCGGCCTCGTCGTCCACGGTGAGGATCTTCTCCTCGGCCCGGTCGACGGCCTGCGCGGCCTCGCGGATACGGGGCTGGGCGACGGAGACCAGCAGGTCGCGCACCGTGCGCTCGTCGCGGACCGAGCCGACGAACTGCTGCATCACGCCGAGCCCGCCGCTCACCGAGACCGAGCCGCCGTGCGGCTGGAGCTCACCGGCGAGCAGCCGCAGCAGCGTGGTCTTCCCGGCGCCGTTCGCCCCGACGAGGGCGACCACCGCGCCGTCCGCCACCCGGAACGAAGCATCGCCGAGCAGCACCCGCCCGTCCGGTAGGTAGTACTCCAGATGGCCTGCTTCAAGATGTCCCATGCAGAGCATTGTCACGGCCCGCCAGGCTATGGCCCAACCGGTTTCACGCGGCGCTAGGATTCGCCGCATGAGCTTTGGGCAAGGGGGGCCCTCCTGGGGGCCAGGGGAGAGCGGGACTCCGGACTGGGCGGCTCTGGCCGATCAGTCCGCGTCACGGACCAGGCGCAAGCGGTGGCTGATGATCGGCGGGGGCGCGCTCGCCACCGCCGCCGTCGCGGCGATCGTGGCAACGGCGGTCATCAAGACCGACAAGGACGACACCAGCGCCTCCGGGGGGAAGGACGCGAGCCAGCTGCCGTCGGCGACGGACCTGCCGAGCCAGACCGCCGAGCCCGAGCCGTCCTTCTCCGCGGTGCAGCCGCCGCCCCCGCCGGACCCGAAGGACTACATATCCGACGTGAAGAAGGACCGGGCGCCCGTCAGCGCCGACGCCTTCTTCCCCGGCAAGCAGCTCAAGATGGGCGACCGCGTCTACGCCAAGGGCGCCACGGCCCGCACCACCAACTGCGCCGCCACCACCCAGGGCGCACTCGGCTCGATCCTCGTCAACAACGGCTGCGACCAGGTCATCCGGGCTACGTACAGCCGCGGCGGCGTGGCCGTGACCATCGGGCTGGCGGTCTTCGAGACCGAGGCCCAGGCCAAGAAGGCCGCCCAGCAGGCCTCCGGCTCCATCGCGTCACTGAGCGGCGCCGGTGTGCCGACCTTCTGCCGAGGCGGCGCCGTCTGCCGCAGTACGACCAACTCCTACGGCCGGTACGTCTACTCCGCGATCAGCGGCTTCACCAACGGCAAGAGCGTCACCAAGGCCGACAAGAACGTGTTCACCGTGGGGAACGACCTGACGGACTTCACGTTCCGCCAGATCCGCCACCGCGGCGAGGTCCAGGCCTCGGCTGCCGCCACCGCACCCACCACCTGACCCCGCCGCCCGCCGCACGGGGGCCGTCCGCTCAGCAGCAGCCGGCCCCCGGCAGCGTCCGCACGTTACGGGCCTCGACAGCCCGCGCGGCCAGCAACTCATCGGCCGGGTAGGCGACTTCCTCCAGCGTCAGCCCGTGCGGCCGCACCACGTGCACGCCCGGGTCGCGCACCCGGGCCGCGAGCACCTCGGCCGGCCAGGCAGCCGGACGCCGCCCGTCCCCCACGAACAGCGCGGCCCCGATCAGCGCCCGCACCATGTTGTGGCAGAACGCGTCGGCCTGCACGGTCGCCGTCATCACGCCCGACGCCTCATCACGCGCCCAACTCAGCTCCTGCAGCGTCCGGATGGTCGTCGCACCCTCGCGCTTCTTGCAGTACGCGGCGAAATCGTGCTCCCCGGTCATCCGCGCCGCCGCCTCGTTCATCGCGCCGACGTCCAACGTCCGGTCGTGCCACAGCACATGACCCCGGATCAGCGGGTCCACGCCCCCCGGCCGGTCCGCCACCCGGTACGCGTACCTGCGCCACAGCGCCGAGAAACGCGCGTTGAACCCCGTCGGCGCCTCCGCGATCCGCATGATCCGCACATCGGGTGCCATCCGCCCGGCCATCCGCCGCAGCAGCTTGTCCGCGTGCTCGGCCCACACCCCGGCCGGCAGGTCCACGTGCGCGACCTGGCCGCGCGCGTGCACCCCGGCGTCGGTGCGCCCTGCCACCGTCAGGTCGTACGTCCGCGAGGAGCGCGTCACGGTGCGCAGGGCGTCCTCGATCTCGCCCTGGACGGTGCGCCGGCTCGTCTGCTTCGCCCAGCCCGAGAAGTCCTTGCCGTCGTAGGCCAGGTCCAGCCGCACCCGTACGAAACCGGGCTCCACTACGTCACTCACCAGCGATCCTCTCAAGATCCGTACACAGCACACGGCACACAGCAGAACGGGCCCGCACCGCCCCGAAGGGTGATGCGGGCCCGTCCCGTGGTCTCAGAACGCTCAGGCGTCCTTGGACTCCGCGTCGGCGTCGGCCGGCTTGGCGTCCTCGACGGACTCGACCGGGGTCTCGTCCTTCTTCTGGGCGTCTTCCTTGACCGCACGCTTCGTGGCGGCCTCGGCCTCACCGGTAGCGGCCTGCGCCACGGTCAGGGCCTCGACCAGCTCGATGACGGCCATCGGGGCGTTGTCGCCACGACGGTTGCCGATCTTGGTGATACGGGTGTAACCACCGGGGCGGTTCTCGTACCGCGGGGCGATCTCGGTGAAGAGCGTGTGCACGATGCCCTTGTCCGTGATCGACTGCAGCACCAGGCGACGGTTGTGGATGTCGCCCTTCTTCGCCTTGGTGATGAAACGCTCGGCGACCGGACGCAGACGGCGGGCCTTGGCCTCGGTCGTGGTGATGCGGCCGTGCTCGAACAGCGACTTCGCGAGGTTGTTGAGAAGAAGCTTCTCGTGCGCAGCGCTGCCGCCCAGACGGGCGCCCTTGGCGGGCTGAGGCATGGTATTTCTCCTTGTGTGCTGCACCGGCCGTATCAGGTACCGGTGTCAGTTCCCGCGCGGCGGTCGCCACACGGAAGTTCAGGTGCCGGAAGGCCCGAGCGAATTCAAGCCCGTCCGGCAATCGAGGACAAAGCCCTCGCCCGGTCCGGGGCACGCATCAAGGACACGCACCCCGGCCGGAGGCGACTCAGTACTGCTCGGTCTCCACGAAACCGGCATCCGCGTCGTCGTCCGCGCCGAACGCGTCGGCGGCGGCGGTCGGGTCGAAGCCGGGAGGCGAGTCCTTCAGCGCCAGGCCCATACCGGCCAGCTTCGCCTTGACCTCGTCGATCGACTTCGCACCGAAGTTGCGGATGTCGAGCAGGTCCGCCTCGGAGCGGGCCACGAGCTCGCCCACCGAGTGGATGCCCTCGCGCTTGAGGCAGTTGTACGAGCGGACCGTGAGCTCCAGCTCCTCGATCGGCAGCGCCAGATCGGCAGCGAGCGCGGCGTCCGTCGGCGACGGGCCCATGTCGATGCCCTCGGCGTCGATGTTGAGCTCGCGCGCCAGACCGAACAGCTCGACCAGGGTCTTACCGGCCGACGCCATGGCGTCACGGGGACGCATGGCCTGCTTGGTCTCGACGTCGACGATCAGCTTGTCGAAGTCGGTGCGCTGCTCGACACGGGTCGCCTCGACCTTGTACGTGACCTTGAGCACCGGCGAGTAGATCGAGTCGACCGGAATCCGGCCGATCTCCTGGCCCACCTGCTTGTTCTGGACGGCCGAGACGTAGCCGCGACCGCGCTCGACGGTCAGCTCCATCTCCAGCTTGCCCTTGCCGTTCAGGGTGGCCATGACGAGGTCCGGGTTGTGGACCTCGACACCGGCCGGCGGGGCGATGTCGGCAGCGGTGACCAGGCCGGGACCCTGCTTGCGCAGGTACATCACGACCGGCTCGTCGTGCTCCGAGGAGACGACCAGCTGCTTGATGTTGAGGATGAGGTCGGTGACGTCCTCCTTGACACCCGGCACGGTGGTGAACTCGTGCAGAACGCCGTCGATCCGGATGCTGGTGACAGCGGCGCCCGGGATCGAGGAGAGGAGCGTACGGCGAAGAGAGTTACCGAGCGTGTAGCCGAAGCCCGGCTCCAGCGGCTCGATGACGAACCGCGAGCGGAACTCGTCGACGACCTCTTCGGTCAGCGACGGACGCTGAGCGATAAGCATGTGTGAATCCTTCAGTCGTGGGCGACCACTATTTGACGCCCGACAGATGAAACAAGGATACGGGCGGCACACCCCCGTAGGGGGCATACCGCCCGTACCCACGCTACTGACGCACGGCCGTCACCGGCCGTGGCGCATCAGACGCGGCGACGCTTCGGCGGACGGCAGCCGTTGTGCGGCGTCGGGGTGACGTCCTGGATCGAACCGACCTCGAGGCCCGTGGCCTGGAGGGAGCGGATCGCGGTCTCGCGGCCGGAGCCCGGACCCTTCACGAAGACGTCGACCTTGCGCATGCCGTGCTCCTGCGCGCGGCGGGCGGCCGACTCGGCGGCCATCTGCGCGGCGAAGGGGGTGGACTTGCGCGAGCCCTTGAAGCCGACGTGGCCGGCGGAGGCCCAGGAGATCACGTTGCCCGAGGGGTCCGTGATCGAGACGATGGTGTTGTTGAACGTGCTCTTGATGTGCGCGTGGCCGTGAGCGACGTTCTTCTTTTCCTTGCGACGCACCTTCTTGGCTGCGCCCTGACGACCCTTGGGGGGCATGTCTTTACTCCAGATGGAGAGGGGAGGTGATCGGTCCTACAGCGAAGACCGCTGGATGCTGCGGATGCCCGGGGACCCGGACCTTCGCAGTGCGTCCGCTGAGGACTACTTCTTGCCCGGCTTCTTCTTACCGGCGATGGCGCGACGCGGGCCCTTGCGGGTACGCGCGTTCGTGCTGGTGCGCTGGCCGTGCACCGGCAGACCACGGCGGTGACGAATGCCCTGGTAGCAGCCGATCTCGATCTTGCGGCGGATGTCGCCCTGGATCTCGCGGCGGAGGTCACCCTCGGTGCGCAGGTTGGCGTCCACGTACTCGCGGATCTTGACCAGGTCCTCTTCGGCCAGGTCACGAACGCGGGTGTTCGGGTTCACGCCGGTGGTGGCGAGGATCTCCTTGGACCGGGTGCGCCCGATACCGAAGACGTAGGTGAGGGCAACCTCCACGCGCTTTTCGCGCGGGATGTCAACACCTGAAACGCGTGCCATTCAATGGCTCCAGTTGTTATTTCGGGGGTCTTCCGCAGTGCCGCTCCCGACCGCCGACCCCTCACGGGGAGAGGTGGTACGCCCGGGTCTCCGGCCCCCGCCGGAGGTGTCGTCAGCCGTGGCTTGGACGGGCACTGCGTATGTACGTTTACGTGCGTCGCGCGAAGTCTGCGAGATGCAGGGGGTCGTGCGTCAGCCCTGGCGCTGCTTGTGGCGCAGGTTGTCGCAGATGACCATGACCCGACCGTGACGGCGGATCACCTTGCACTTGTCGCAGATCTTCTTGACGCTCGGCTTGACCTTCATGGGATGTCAGGTTCTCCGGGTCAGTGCCAGCACCCCGCCGCAGCGGAATGTGGGCAAGATCTACTTGTAGCGGTAGACGATCCGGCCACGCGTCAGGTCGTACGGGGAGAGCTCCACGACGACCCGGTCATCGGGAAGGATTCGGATGTAGTGCATCCGCATCTTCCCGCTGATGTGCGCGAGGACCTTGTGACCGTTCTGGAGCTCCACCCTGAACATGGCGTTCGGGAGAGACTCGATCACGGTGCCCTCAATTTCGATGGCACCTTGCTTCTTGGCCACGCTTCGCCTTTCGAATCGGCTACCTTGATCGGCTCCGTACCGTCGTGTGCACACATACGGGCACACTGATGCACGAGAGCCGACGAGTCAGTCTACGTCAGCGGACTCCAAAAGACGAATCCGTCAAGTTTGCCCACCGCCGGAGATCCTTAGACCTCCGGGCCACCGCCAATCACCCCGGCGGGCGCGGTGCACACCATTCAGCCCAGCGGGTCCGGCGCCGCCTCGATGCCGTACTGCGCGAGCTTCTCGCGGCCGCAGTCCGGCGCGGTGAGCACCAGCGGGCCCTGCTCCGTGAGGGCGATGGAGTGCTCCCAGTGGGAGGAGGAGCTGCCGTCGGTCGTGATCACGGTCCACTCGTCGGCCAGCACCTCGGTGCGGGCCGTGCCGAGGGAGACCATCGGCTCGATGGCCAGGCAGACGCCGGGGACCAGCTTGATGCCCTTGCCGCGCTTGCGGGCGACGTAGTTCAGCAGGTGCGGGTCCATGTGCATCTCGGTGCCGATGCCGTGGCCGCCGTAGTCCTCGACGATGCCGTACTTACCGGTCGACGGGCGGGGCTGGCGGCGGATGTAGGACTCGATCGCCCGCGAGATGTCGACCAGGCGGTTGTTCACCTTCATCGCCGCGATGCCGGCCCACATCGACTCCTCGGTCACCCGGGACAGCTCGACGAGCTCCGGAGCGTGACCGGTGCCGACGAAGGCCGTGTAGGCGGCGTCGCCGTGCCAGCCGTCGATGATCGCGCCGGCGTCGATGGAGATGATGTCGCCGTCCTTGAGGACGGTCTTCTCGTCCGGGATGCCGTGGACCACGACCTCGTTGACCGAGGTGCAGATCGTCGCGGGGAATCCGCCGTAACCGAGGAAGTTCGACTTCGCACCGTGGTCGGCGATCACCTTGCGGGCGACCTGGTCCAGGTCCAGCGTGGTGGCGCCGGGAACGGCGGCCTCTCGGGTGGCCGCGTGAATGGCAGCGACCACCAGCCCCGCCTCACGCATCTTCGCGATCTGCTCGGGGGTCTTGATCTGCACCATTGCGCGGCGCCTTTCTGCATACGGGACGGGGCGGCCTACTCAACGATACGGCCGCACGCACTCGGCCGCGGCGCCCATGGACGCCGCGGCCGAATGACAGGTACTACGGGTTCGCTCTCAGGCCTCGTCGGGCTTCTTGAGCGCCTCCATGGCCCGCTCGGTCACATCGGTGACCTTGCCGAGCGCGGAGATGGTGACCACCAGGTCCTGGGCCCTGTAGTAGTCGATGATCGGCTCGGTCTGCGTGTGGTAGACCTCGAGCCGGGTGCGGACCGTCTCTTCGCTGTCGTCGTCGCGCTGGTACAGCTCGCCGCCGCAGGTGTCGCAGACACCCTCGGTCTTCGGCGGGTTGTACGTCACGTGGAACACGTGCGCGCTCTCGTTGCGGCAGATGCGACGGCCCGCGATCCGCTTCACGACCTCGTCCTCGGGGACCTCGAGATCGAGAACCGCGTCCAGCTCTACGCCCTCGTCCTTGAGCATCACATCAAGGGCTTCGGCCTGGCCCACGTTGCGCGGGAAGCCGTCGAGCAGGAAGCCGTTGACCGCGTCCGACTGGGACATCCGGTCCTTGGCCATCCCGATCGTGACCTCGTCCGGCACCAGCTGCCCCGCGTCCATGTAGGCGCGGGCCTGCTTGCCAAGGTCAGTGCCCTGGCTGATGTTGGCGCGGAAGAGGTCGCCCGTGGAGATGTGCGGAATCGACAGGTTCTTGGCAAGGTACGCAGCCTGCGTTCCCTTGCCGGCACCCGGCGGGCCGACGAGGACGATTCGCATCAGCGGAGGAACCCTTCGTAATTGCGCTGCTGGAGCTGACTCTCAATCTGCTTCACGGTTTCCAGACCCACACCCACGATGATGAGGATGCTCGTCCCGCCGAACGGGAAGTTCTGGTTAGCGCCACCGAAGCCTGCCAACGCCATCGTTGGCACCAGAGC
The DNA here is from genome assembly GCF_043200175.1 of Streptomyces sp. NPDC048462. Classification (NCBI taxonomy): domain Bacteria; kingdom Bacillati; phylum Actinomycetota; class Actinomycetes; order Kitasatosporales; family Streptomycetaceae; genus Streptomyces; species Streptomyces sp. NPDC048462. The sequence continues at coordinate 211,829 of NZ_JBICXG010000011.1, read as the reverse complement.
GATCAGACCCAGGTACAGCGAGCCCGGCCAAGTGATCCTGTTGAGCACGTAGCTCAGGTACTCGGCAGTAGGTCGACCAGCCCGGATACCCGGGATGAAGCCACCATACTTCTTCATGTTGTCCGCGACTTCCTCGGGGTTGAACGAAATCGCCACGTAGAAGAAGGCGAAGAAGACGATCAACAGGAAGTACGCGGTGATGTAGTACGGGTGGTCGCCCTTGACGAAGTGGTCCTTGATCCAGGTCGCCCAAGCCGCTTGGGAGTTGGAGAACTGGACGATCAGGGCCGGGATGTAGAGCAGCGAAGAAGCGAAGATGACGGGAATCACACCCGCCTGGTTCACCTTCAGCGGGATATAGGTGGACGTACCACCGTAAGACCTGCGGCCGATCATGCGCTTCGCGTACTGCACCGGAATGCGGCGCTGGGCCTGTTCGACGAAGACGACGAGGGCCACCATCACGAAGCCGATCAGGATGACGGTGCCGAACTCGATCCAGCCGTCGGCGAGCTTGCCGCTCGTCTTGATGGCCCACAGGGCGCCGGGGAAGCTGGCGGCGATCGAGATGAACATCAGGATCGACATGCCGTTGCCGATGCCGCGGTCGGTGATCAGCTCACCGAGCCACATGACGGCGGCGGTGCCGGCGGTCATCGTGATGACCATGGTGATGGTCGTGAAGAGCGAGTCGTTCGGGACGATCTGGTCAGCTACCGGGCAGCCGCTGAAGAGCGCACCGCTGCGTGCGGTGGCCACCAGGCCGGTGCCCTGCAGGATGGCGAGTGCGACCGTCAGATAACGCGTGTACTGCGTGATCTTTGCCTGGCCGGACTGCCCCTCCTTCTTGAGCGCCTCGAGTCGGGGAATCACCACGGTCAGCAGCTGAAGAATGATGCTGGCCGTGATGTACGGCATGATGCCGAGCGCGAAGATCGTGATCTGCAGCAGTGCACCACCGCTGAACATGTTCACCAGGCCGAAGAGGCTGTTGTTGCCCTTGCTTGCCTGATCAACACAGGTCTGGACGTTCTCGTAGCTCACCCCCGGGACCGGGATATGCGCCCCGAGCCGGTAGAGCACGATGATGCCGAGCGTGAAGAACAGCTTCTTGCGCAGGTCGGGCGTCTTGAACGCCCGGGCGAACGCGGTGAGCACGGTGCCTCCTGCGACCCCCGCGCGATGCGTAGAGGTGACGGTCTTGAGGATTGACGAATACGTAACAGTCAAAGGTCCCCGGACGACATGCGTCCAGGGCTTACCACAGCAACGGACGCCACCTTACCGGCGTACATGCCCCCCTAGGAACGACCAACCGGGGATGCCCCATATGAGAGGCATCCCCGGTTGGATGTTCAGGCCACCTATGTGTCCGAGTTGTCTCAGACCAGTTCGGTGACGGTGCCGCCGGCAGCGGCGATCTTCTCCTTGGCGGAGCCGGAGACGGCGTCAACCGAAACCTGCAGTGCCACGGAGATCTCGCCCTGTCCGAGGACCTTGACGAGGTGGTTGTTGCGCACAGCGCCCTTGGCGACCAGACCGGCCACCGTGACCTCTCCACCCTCGGGGTAGAGCGTCGCGAGCTTGTCCAGGTTCACGACCTGGTACTCGGTGCGGAACGGGTTCTTGAAGCCCTTGAGCTTCGGGAGACGCATGTGGAGGGGCATCTGCCCACCCTCGAAGCGCTCCGGAACCTGGTAACGGGCCTTGGTGCCCTTGGTGCCACGTCCGGCGGTCTTACCCTTGGACGCCTCGCCTCGACCCACACGGGTCTTGGCGGTCTTGGCGCCCGGGGCAGGCCGGAGGTCGTGGGCCTTCAGCGGCTGGTTCTCCGCCATGTCAGTCGACCTCCTCAACCGTCACGAGGTGGCGGACGGTGTTAGCCATTCCGCGGAACTCGGGGCGGTCCTCCTTGACAACCACGTCGTGCAGGCGCTTGAGCCCGAGCGAACGCAGGGTGTCGCGGTGGTTCTGCTTGCTGCCGATGTACGACTTGGTCTGCGTGATCTTGAGGCGAGCCATCACATACCTGCCGCTCGGGCACGGAGCAGCGCGGCCGGGGCCACGTCCTCGAGGGGCAGACCACGGCGAGCCGCGATCTCCTCGGGACGCATGAGGCCCTGGAGGGCCGCCACCGTCGCGTGCACGATGTTGATCGGGTTCGAAGACCCGAGCGACTTCGACAGGATGTCGTGAACGCCGGCGCACTCGAGCACGGCGCGCACGGGGCCACCCGCGATCACACCGGTACCGGGGGAAGCAGGCTTGAGCAGGACAACGCCCGCGGCCTTCTCGCCCTGGATCGGGTGCGGGATGGTGCCCTGGATACGCGGGACCTTGAAGAAGCTCTTCTTGGCCTCTTCAACGCCCTTGGCGATGGCCGCGGGAACTTCCTTGGCCTTGCCGTATCCGACACCGACGCTGCCGTCACCGTCGCCCACCACGACCAGCGCGGTGAAGCTGAAGCGACGACCACCCTTCACAACCTTGGCGACACGGTTGATCGCGACGACACGCTCGACGTACGCGGTCTTCTCCGCGGCAGCGCCGTCACGGCCCTTCCGGTCCCGCCGCTCGCCGCCACCGGCACCGCTTCCGCGGCGCTGGGGTCCAGCCATTGGAATTACCTCTCTCTGTTACGTCCGCTGTGCGTAGGAACCGGGACTTAGAACTTCAGTCCGGCTTCACGGGCGGCGTCAGCCAGAGCGGCAATCCGCCCGGCGTACTGGTTGCCACCGCGGTCAAACACGACGGCCTCGACGCCTGCGGCCTTGGCGCGCTCGGCGACCAGGGCCCCGACCTGCTTGGCGAGGGCACTCTTGTCACCCTCGACGCCGCGGATGGAAGCGTCGAGCGTCGACGCCGACGCGAGCGTGTGGCCCGCGATGTCGTCGATGACCTGAGCGACCATGTGGCGGTTCGAACGCGTCACAACCAAGCGCGGACGCTCGGGCGAACCGGAGATGTGCTTCCGGACGCGGATGTGGCGGCGCTTGAGGGCGGCACGCTTGTAGGCGTCGCCCTTGGCGATCTTTACACCGTATGCCATGGCTTACTTACCCGCCTTTCCGACCTTGCGGCGGATAACCTCGCCGGCGTACTTGACGCCCTTGGCCTTGTACGGGTCAGGCTTCCGCAGCTTGCGGATCTTCGCCGAAACCTCGCCGACCTTCTGCTTGTCGATGCCCTCGACACTGAACTTCGTGGGCGACTCGACCTTGAAGGTGATGCCTTCGGGGGCCTCGATGAGGATCGGGTGGCTGTAGCCCAGGGCGAACTCCAGATTGGAGCCCTTCGCCTGGACGCGGTAACCGACACCGCTGATCTCGAGCGCCTTGATGTATCCCGTGGTCACGCCGGTGATCATGTTCGCCACCAGCGTGCGGGACAGGCCGTGAAGGGCCTTGTTCTGACGCTCGTCGTTCGGGCGGACGACGTTCAGAACGCCGTCCTCACCCTTGGTGACCTCGATCGGCGCGGCGACGGTGTGCGAGAGGGAACCCTTGGGGCCCTTCACCGCGACCGTGCGGCCATCGATGGTGACGTCCACACCGGCGGGAACCTGGATGGGGAGCTTGCCGATTCGCGACATGAGCTATTCCTCCGTTCCCGACTACCAGACGTAGGCGAGGACTTCCCCACCTACGCCCTTCTTGCTGGCCTGCTGGCCGGTCAGGAGACCGTAGGACGTGGAGATGATCGCCACGCCCAGGCCGCCGAGAACCTTCGGCAGATTGGTGGACTTTGCGTATACACGCAGACCCGGCTTCGAAATACGCTTGATGCCGGCGATCGAACGCTCGCGGTTCGGCCCGAACTTCAGGTCGAGAACGAGGCTCTTGCCGACCTCGGCGTCCTCGACCTTCCAGCCGGTGATGAAGCCCTCCTGCTGGAGGATCTCCGCGATGTGCGACTTGATCTTGCTGTGCGGCATCTTGACGTCGTCGTGATACGCCGAGTTCGCGTTACGCAGACGCGTGAGCATGTCTGCGATGGGATCAGTCATGGTCATGAGTTGGCCTTCGGCCTCTCTCGCCGGGGTTTCCTGTATGCGCCATCCCTCTCCCCACTCAGTGGCGGGACGGGTGCGGTGCGGGGACCTACGGCGTAGTAAGTCGGTCTAGGGCGGCAGGCGCCCAACCACACAAGCCTACGGCATGTGAGGGCGGGCTCCTGCCGACCAGATACTTACCGAGAGCTTCCGGATAATCCCAACGCCCAGAGGGCGAAGGAGGATTACCAGGAGCTCTTGGTCACGCCCGGCAGCTCGCCACGGTGAGCCATCTCACGAAGGCACACGCGGCACAGGCCGAACTTGCGGTAGACGGAGTGGGGCCGGCCGCAGCGCTGGCAGCGGGTGTACCCGCGGACGCCGAACTTCGGCTTGCGGGCGGCCTTAGCGATCAGGGACTTCTTCGCCACGGTCAGTTCTCCTTGAACGGGAAGCCGAGGTGACGAAGGAGGGCACGACCCTCGTCGTCATTGGTCGCCGTGGTGACCACGGTGATGTCCATGCCCCGGACCCGGTCGATCTTGTCCTGGTCGATCTCGTGGAACATGACCTGCTCCGTGAGACCGAAGGTGTAGTTGCCACGGCCGTCGAACTGCTTCGGCGACAGGCCACGGAAGTCACGGATACGCGGAAGCGCGAGCGACAGCGTACGGTCCAGGAACTCCCACATGCGGTCACCACGGAGGGTGACGTGGCAGCCGATCGGCTGCCCCTCGCGCAGCTTGAACTGCGCGATCGACTTGCGGGCCTTGGTGACGGCGGGCTTCTGGCCGGTGATCGTGGTGAGGTCGCGCACGGCGCCATCGATCAGCTTGGAGTCGCGGGCGGCGTCGCCCACACCCATGTTGACCACGATCTTGACCAGACCGGGGATCTGCATGACGTTCTCGTAGGAGAACTCCTCACGCAGCTTGCCGGCGATTTCCTCGCGGTAGCGCGTCTTGAGACGCGGCGCTGTGGTGGTAGTCATCAGATGTCCTCACCGGTGCGCTTGGCAACGCGGATCTTGTTGCCCTCGTCGTCAAAGCGGTAGCCGACGCGAGTAACGACCTTGTTGCCGTCCTTCTCAACAACCAGCTGCACGTTGCTGATGTGGACGGGAGCCTCGGTCGTCACAATGCCACCGGTCTGCGAACCGCGAGCGGTCTGACCGGCCTTCGTGTGCTTCTTGACCCGGTTGACACCCTCGACGAGGACGCGGTCCTGAGCGGGGTAGGCAACGATGACCTTGCCCTGCTTGCCCTTGTCCTTGCCGGTGATGACCTGAACCAGGTCGCCCTTCTTGATCTTCATGCTTACAGCACCTCCGGCGCGAGCGAGATGATCTTCATGAACTTCTTCTCGCGCAGCTCACGGCCCACCGGGCCGAAGATACGGGTGCCGCGGGGGTCGCCGTCGTTCTTCAGAATGACGGCGGCATTCTCGTCGAAGCGGATGTACGAGCCATCCTGACGACGACGCTCCTTGACGGTGCGAACGATGACGGCCTTGACGACGTCACCCTTCTTCACGTTGCCACCGGGGATCGCGTCCTTGACGGTGGCGACGATGACGTCACCGATGCCCGCGTAGCGACGACCCGAGCCACCGAGAACACGGATGGTGAGAATTTCCTTCGCACCCGTGTTGTCGGCGACGCGCAGTCGCGACTCCTGCTGGATCACGTCTATCTCCTGATCGTCTGCCGGTTCCCGGCGGGGGCCGCTCCGTTACCGGAGCGAACCCCCGCCGAGCCTGGCGGAACCTGCCTGAGGGGAATGCCCTTCAGGAATTACTTGGCCTTCTCGAGGATCTCGACGATGCGCCACCGCTTCGTGGCGGACAGCGGCCGGGTCTCCATGAGGATGACGCGGTCGCCGACGCCAGCGGCGTTCTGCTCGTCGTGAGCCTTGAGCTTGTTCGTACGGCGGATGACCTTGCCGTACTTGGCGTGCTTCACGCGGTCCTCGACAGCGACGACGACGGTCTTGTCCATCTTGTCGCTGACGACCAGACCCTCACGGGTCTTACGGAAACCGCGGTCAGTGTTCGTCTCAGTCACAGTCTTCTCGCTCATCAGACGCTCTCCACCGTCTCGATGCCGAGCTCGCGCTCACGCATCAGGGTGTAGATCCGGGCGATGTCCTTACGGACGGACTTGAGCCGGCCGTGGTTCTCGAGCTGTCCGGTCGCCGCCTGGAAGCGGAGGTTGAACAGCTCTTCCTTGGCCTCGCGGAGCTTGTTGAGGAGCTCCTCGTCGCCCAGCTCGCGCAGCTCGGACGTCTTGGTACCGGCCGACATCACGACTCACCTGCCTCGCGCCGAACAATCCGGCACTTCATCGGAAGCTTGTGAGCAGCGCGGGTGAGCGCCTCACGAGCAATCTTCTCGTTCGGGTAGGACAGCTCGAACATCACCCGACCGGGCTTGACGTTCGCGATCCACCACTCGGGAGAACCCTTACCGGAACCCATGCGGGTCTCGGCAGGCTTCTTCGTCAGGGGGCGGTCCGGGTAGATGTTGATCCAGACCTTGCCGCCACGCTTGATGTGACGGGTCATCGCGATACGAGCGGACTCGATCTGACGGTTCGTCACGTACGCCGGGGTCAGCGCCTGGATGCCGTACTCGCCGAACGCAACCTGCGTGCCACCCTTGGACATACCGCTGCGCTTCGGGTGGTGCTGCTTGCGGTGCTTGACCCTACGGGGGATCAGCATTTCGGTCAGGCCTCCGTTCCGGTGCTCTCAGCCGCCGGAGCAGCGGCGGGCGCCTCGGCCTTGGGGGCCTCGGCGGCCGGAGCCGACTGCTGCGGCTTGCGGCCGCGGCCGCCACGCTCGCCGCCGGCGCCACCGCGGCCACCGCGGCCGGCCGGACGGTCAGCGCCGCCACGGGCCGGGCGGTTGCCCGCACGGGCAGCAGCGTTCTCGGCGCGGACCTCGGCGATGTTCTTGACGTCGCCCTTGTAGATCCAGACCTTCACACCGATGCGGCCGAAGGTCGTCTTGGCCTCGAAGAAGCCGTAGTCGACGTTCGCACGGAGGGTGTGCAGGGGCACGCGGCCCTCGCGGTAGAACTCCGAGCGGGACATCTCGGCGCCGCCGAGACGACCGCCGCACTGGATCTTGATGCCCTTGGCGCCGGCCTTCATCGTGCTCTGCATGCTCTTGCGCATGGCACGACGGAAGGAGACGCGGGAGGAGAGCTGCTCGGCGACGGCCTGGGCCACCAGCTGAGCGTCCACCTCGGGGTTCTTGACCTCGAGGATGTTCAGCTGGACCTGCTTGCCGGTCAGCTTCTCCAGCTCGCCACGGATGCGATCGGCCTCGGCGCCGCGGCGGCCGATGACGATGCCCGGACGGGCGGTGTGGATGTCAACGCGGACGCGGTCGCGGGTGCGCTCGATCTCAACCTTCGAGATGCCGGCCCGCTCCATGCCCTTCGTCATCATGCGACGAATGGCGACGTCTTCCTTGACGTAGTCCTTGTACAGCTTGTCGGCGTACCAACGGGACTTGAAGTCCGTGGTAATGCCGAGCCGGAACCCATGCGGGTTAACCTTCTGGCCCATTACCGGGTTCCTTCCTTGCTGCTGACGACCACGGTGATGTGGCTGGTCCGCTTACGGATCCGGTAGGCACGGCCCTGAGCACGCGGACGGAACCGCTTCAGGGTCGGACCCTCGTCCACAAACGCCTCGCTGATGACCAGCGAAGAGGCGTCGGGGTGGTCGTAGTTGTGTGCAGCGTTGGCGATGGCGCTGTCAAGCACCTTGCCAACCGGCACGCTCGCGGCCTGCGGGGCGAAACGCAGGACCGCCTGAGCCTCCGTGGCATCCATGCCACGGATGAGGTCCACCACTCGGCGGGCCTTCATGGGCGTGACGCGGATGTACCGCGCCTGGGCCCTGGCTTCCATGGTTGTCCCTTCGGTGTGAGTCATAGTCGTTTCCACCCCGCGCTAGCGGCGCTTCGACTTCCGGTCGTCCTTGACGTGGCCGCGGAAGGTGCGAGTCGGCGAGAACTCGCCGAGCTTGTGGCCGACCATCGACTCGGTGACGAACACCGGGACGTGGATCTTGCCGTTGTGCACCGCGATGGTGTGACCCAGCATGGCCGGGATGATCATCGAGCGACGGGACCAGGTCTTGATGACGTTCTTGGTGCCGGCTTCGTTCTGTACGTCCACCTTCTTGACGAGGTGGCCGTCGACGAAGGGCCCCTTCTTGAGACTGCGCGGCATCTAAACCCGCTCCTAGCGCTTCTTGTTCGTCTTGCGGCGGCGGACGATGTACTTGCTCGATGCCTTCTTCGGCGAGCGAGTACGACCCTCCTTCTGACCCCACGGCGAGACCGGGTGACGTCCACCGGAGGTCTTGCCTTCACCACCACCGTGCGGGTGGTCGACCGGGTTCATCGCAACACCGCGGACGGACGGGCGAACGCCCTTCCAGCGCATGCGACCGGCCTTGCCCCAGTTGATGTTCGACTGCTCGGCGTTGCCGACCTCGCCAATCGTGGCGCGGCAGCGGGCGTCGACCAGCCGGATCTCACCGGACGGCATACGAAGGTGGGCCATGGTGCCCTCCTTCGCCAGCAGCTGCACGGAGGCACCCGCGGAACGGGCGAACTTCGCGCCGCCGCCGGGCCGCAGCTCGATGGCGTGGATGGTCGTACCGACCGGGATGTTGCGCAGCGCCAGGTTGTTACCGGGCTTGATGTCGGCGGCCGGGCCGTTCTCGACACGGTCGCCCTGACCCAGGCCGCGCGGCGCGATGATGTATCGCTTCTCGCCGTCGGCGTAGTGCAGGAGCGCGATGCGCGCGGTGCGGTTCGGGTCGTACTCGATGTGCGCGACCTTGGCCGGCACGCCGTCCTTGTCGTGACGACGGAAGTCGATCACGCGGTAGGCGCGCTTGTGGCCACCACCCTGGTGGCGAACGGTCACACGACCGGTGTTGTTACGGCCGCCCTTGCTGTGCAGGGGGCGGACCAGCGACTTCTCCGGCGTGGACCGCGTGATCTCGACAAAGTCGGCGACGCTGGAGCCACGACGGCCCGGGGTCGTCGGCTTGTACTTGCGGATACCCATTTCTCAGTCCTCGTCCGATTCCGGACGACTCGACCTCCGTTAGGAGGTCGGGCCGCCGAAGATGTCGATTCGGTCGCCCTCAGCGAGGGTCACGATGGCGCGCTTGGTGTCTGCGCGCTTGCCGAAACCGGTCTTGGTGCGCTTGCGCTTACCCTGACGGTTGATCGTGTTGACCCCGGTGACCTTGACCGAGAAGACCGCTTCGACGGCCTGCTTGATCTGGGTCTTGTTGGAGCCGGGCGCGACGATGAACGTGTACTTGTTCTCGTCGAGCAGCGCGTAGCTCTTCTCCGAAACAACCGGCTTGACGAGAACGTCACGCGGGTCGGAGTAGGTCTTGCTGGTAACGGTCGCCTCACTCATCAGGCGTCGCTCCCTTCGGTCTCAGCGGTCTGGGGGCCAGACACGAAGGACTCGAAAGCGGCCTGGGTGAAGACCACGTCGTCAGAGACGATCACGTCGTACGTGTTCAGCTGGCCCGGGTCCAGGATGTGCACCTGGGGCAGGTTGCGAGCGGAGAGCCACGCGGCCTCGTCGCTGCGGTCGACGACCAGGAGCACGTTCTTGCGCTCGGAGATCTTGCCGAACAGCGTCTTGGCGGCCTTCGTGGACACCGCGGCACCCTCGACCACGCCGGTGACGACGTGGATGCGGGAGTGACGCGCCCGGTCGGAGAGGGCACCGCGCAGGGCGGCGGCCTTCATCTTCTTCGGGGTGCGCTGCGAGTAGTCGCGCGGCTTGGGGCCGTGCACGACGCCACCGCCGACGAACTGCGGTGCACGGGTCGAACCCTGGCGGGCGCGGCCGGTGCCCTTCTGGCGGTACGGCTTACGGCCACCACCACGGACTTCACCGCGGCGCTTGGTCGAGTGCGTGCCCTGACGGGCAGCTGCCAGCTGTGCGACAACGACCTGGTGGATCAGCGGAACGCTGGTCTTCGCGTCGAAGATCTCCGCGGGGAGCTCGACGGTACCGGCCTTGTCGCCTGCCGGCGAAAGGATGTCAATGGTGCTCATTACCTCAAGCCCCCTTGGCCGCGGTACGGACCAGGACGAGGCCGCCGTTCGGACCGGGGACCGCGCCCTTGATGAGCAGCAGACCCTTCTCCGCGTCAACCGCGTGGATGGTCAGGTTCTGGGTGGTGACGCGCTCGTTACCCATCCGGCCGGCCATGCGCATGCCCTTGAAGACACGCCCAGGGGTGGCACAGCCACCGATCGAACCGGGGGAACGGTGCTTGCGCTGGACGCCGTGTCCGGCGCCGAGGCCCTTGAAGTTGTGACGCTTCATGACACCGGCGAAGCCCTTGCCCTTGCTCTTGCCCGTGACGTCAACCTTGACGCCGGACTCGAACACCTCGGCAGTGACCTCCTGGCCCAGCGTGTACTCGCTGGCGTCAGGGGTGCGGAGCTCCACCAGGTGGCGGCGCGGGGTCACGTCGGCCTTGGCGAAGTGACCCTTGAGGGGCTTGTTCACCTTGCGCGGGTCAATCTCGCCGAAGGCGATCTGGACCGACTCGTAGCCGTCGCTGTCGTTCGTACGGACCTGCGTCACGACGCACGGACCGGCCTTGACGACGGTCACCGGGACAACCCGGTTGTTCTCGTCCCAGACCTGGGTCATACCGAGCTTCTCGCCCAGGACGCCCTTGATGTTCTTGCTCATCTCGGCCCGTCCCCTCAGAGCTTGATCTCGATGTCGACGCCAGCCGGCAGGTCGAGGCGCATCAGCGAGTCAACCGTCTTCGGCGTGGGGTCGAGAATGTCGATGAGGCGCTTGTGCGTGCGCATCTCGAAGTGCTCGCGAGAGTCCTTGTACTTGTGCGGCGACTTGATGACGCAGTACACGTTCTTCTCAGTGGGCAGCGGCACCGGGCCCGCGACCGACGCACCAGTGCGGGTCACCGTCTCGACGATCTTCTTCGCCGAGGAGTCGATGACCTCGTGGTCGTAGGCCTTGAGCCGGATGCGGATCTTCTGTCCCGCCATGGCTACTAGTAGTCCTGTCTCTCGTAACGCTCTGGAACCCGGGGTTCTCGTTACTCCGCCTCCGACCCACGCGGTCGGGCGTGTCGCATCCCCTCTACGAAAATCTCCCGAAGAAGATCCCAACCAAGGGGGTGCGGGCCTGAGACCGCGAATGCCGGGGGAGGAACCCCACCGGGTGCCTGGCCGGTGGCACACATACGCTTCCCGAAAGATTCCCGTACGTCCGGCCCACAAGGGGCCGACGAGTACTGTGGGACTCGCTTCCGGTCCTCCCGGCGGGAGGCGCGCAGCATTGACACTCAACCGAGCAACCTGGTCAGTGTGCCATACGGCGCACTGGCCTGGCCAATCGGGTCGGAGATCTTACCCCCCGCGGATGAATGGTCAAACGCGCGCGCCCCCGGCCGCGGCGGGGTCAGGTCCGGATGACCGTCCCGCAGCCCTCGTTCTCGTCTTCCCGAAGGGACCGGCTCCGGTCGTAGGGGTCCTCGGCCGGGCCGGTGGCGGGATCGCCGGCCGGTGCGTCGTCGTTCGGGAATCCGGGGTGGTAGTACCCGTCGTGAACGCCGCACGCGCTGTTGGCGGACTCACTGGTGTAGTCCCCAACCGTGAGCCTGCCCTTCGTCGCCATCCACTTGTGCGGGTCGAGCAGAGCCAGAGTCACGTCGCGGCGGACGATCGTCCGCGCCACGACGTCACTGTCCGCACCGGCCCGGACCGTCGGATAGACGAAGCTGTAGTCCGCGTGCACCCGCACCTCGCCCGGCTTTCCGGCGGAGAAGGTCAGATGGCCGCGCACCTTGACCACGTCACCTGCCAGGACCACGTCGGCCGGGTCGAAGCGGGTCACCATGTCCAGCGGGTCGTGCTTCTCGTCCGGGTCGCTCAGCGAACGCCGCAGCCCGGGCAGCACCTCCGGCTGCTGCGGGTCGAGCAGGGACATCGCGGCGGTGGGCTGCCCACCGCGCAACACTGCCGGGTCCAGGTTGGTGGCGACCAGGAACTCCTTCGTACGGCGCAGGGCGAGCGCCACGTCCGCCTTGCTCATCCCGCCGGTCGCCTTCGCCCGCGGCAGTTCGATGGCGTCGGCCCCCGAGGCCCACCGCTCGGCGGGCGAGCCGCGGAACGGGTGCTCCCGGGTGGGCCTGGCGGTCTGGACCGCCGCGGCGGGCGCGCTGGACGGCTGCGCCGTCTCGGCGGGCAACGGCGAGGGCGAGGCCTCGGCCGCGGCAGCCGCCGCATCGGGCTGGTGGCCGGGAAGCCGGTCCAGCAGCAGGGACGGCCGTACAGCGACGACGGCGAGCGCGGCCACCAGCACCACCGCGAACAGCGAGCGCACGGTGCGGCCCCGGCCGCTCCGCCCGTTCATCTCCTGCCAGGCCGGGCCGGTACGCCACCCGGGCGGCAACGCCGGCGCCGGCTCCGCCGCGGCCTTACGGCCCCACCGCCGCCGGCCGCTCCCGGCCCGGCCCGACGCCACCTCGTCCTGCTCGCGCAGCCGGCGCGTCACCATGCGCTCCCGCGCGGACGGTTCCTCCGGTGCCTTCCGGGCGTCGCCCTGCACGCTGTCCCGCAGGAACGCGTTCCACTGTTCGTCGGATATCGGGGACGTCCCGTCTTCGGGTCTGTCGTCAGGATGCTCGGGGGACGGAACGGTACTCACGGTCTCGCTCTCACGGAGAAGGGTGCGGCAGGGCAGCGGACGGAAGGGACAGGGCATTGTCGGTGCCCTCTGCACATACGGCCCAGAACCGGATCGAATCCGTGATCCAATCGGTGCCCGGCCGATTCCGCGACCTCCCGAAATCCGGTCGAATACCGCGTGCCCGCGCCCCTAGAGTGACCGGCCGGAGCAGCGACCGACGGGGGCACAGAACATGCGTACGCACTATCCACGGACCCCGCATCTGCCCTGGTCGCCCGGGGCCACCTCGGACGACGTGCGCCTCGCCGACCTCGCCGGACTGACCGGCTGCGAGGTCGTCGTCACCGAGAAGCTCGACGGCGAGAACACCACGCTGTACGCCGACGCACTGCACGCCCGCTCCCCGGACTCCGCGCACCACCCCTCCCGCAACCGGGTCAAGGCGCTCCAGGGCCGCATCGGCCCCCGCATCCCGGCGGGGTGGCGGATCTGCGGCGAGAACATGTTCGCCCGCCACTCGATCCCGTACGACGGCCTGTCGAGCCACTTCTACGGCTTCTCCGTCTGGAACGGGGAGCTCTGTCTGGACTGGGACCGGACCACGGACTTCCTGCGGGACCTGGGTATCCCGACACCACCGGTGCTGTGGCGCGGTGTGTTCGACGCCCGGGCCGAGAGGGCGCTGCGCGCGCTGCGGCCGGACACGGAACGCCAGGAGGGTTACGTCGTCCGACCGGTCGAGCGCTTCTCGGCCGCCGCGTTCAAGCGGCGCGTCGCGAAGTGGGTGCGGCCGGACCACGTGACAACGGACACGCACTGGATGCACGCGGCAGTGGTGGAGAACGGACTCGCTCCCGCCGCCGCCCTGTGGTCCGTGCGTTCGGGCGCCCCGGTGGACCCGGCTGCACTCGCAGCCGCCGCGGGCACCGGCCCCGGCGACGCGGCCGCGGCTCTCGCGACGGCCGACGCGCTGGACGCACGGGGCAGCACCGGCGACGACCGGCTGACGGGGGTGCTGGCCGCCCTGCTCCACCGCACCCGCCGGGCCGCACTCGCACCGGCGCTGGCCGGACCGCTCGGAATGCCGCTCGCCCGGCGGACCGCGGACCTCGTCGGCCTTTACCCCGCACTGCACCGCCCGTATCCGGACGACGAGCGCCACGGCGGCCTGGCGCGGATGGCGCTCGCCGCCGACCTGACGGTCCTGCACGCGCTGGCCGGTGTGCTGGCCGGGACGCCCGAAGCCCGGGACCAGGTGGAGTGGTCGTCCCTGCACGCCCAGGAGGTACGCGAACCGTCCGGACTGTCCGAGGCCTTCGCGGACCTGGCACCGGAAGCCGCCGCCCGCTGTCTGGCGCAGGCCCGTGAGGCGTACGCGCTGGGCCGCGTCACCACCGCGGAGGAGGCGGTCGCCGCGACCTGGCGGTGGCGGTCCGGGGACTTCCCGCGCCTGGTCCATCTGGTCGGCCCGTCCGGCAGCGGGAAGAGCACCTCCGGCCGCGGCCTGCCGGGCACCGCCACGTACATCTCGCTGGACGACCTGCGCGAGTCCCGCGGCTCCCGCGCCGACCAGAGCGCCAACGCGGACGTCCTGCGCGAGGGCCTGCGCCGCCTGGACGCCGCCCTCGTCCCCGGCGGGACGGTGGTCTGGGACGCCACCTCGCTCAACCCGCACCAGCGCTCCCTGATCCACACGGTCGCCCGACGGAGGGACGCCCTGGTCACCCATGCCGTGGCGTGGATCGGCGAGGACGAGCTGACCGCGCGCAACGCCCGGCGCAGCCACCCGGTGCCCCCGGAGGTCCTGGCCTCCCAGCTGCGCCGCTTCGATCCCCCGTATCCCGGCCAGGCCCACCGCACCTGGTACATCGGCACGAGCGGAACCGTGGAGGACCGGGCCTGATGCGTACGAGCGAGGAGATCTACCACCGGGTCCGCTGGGACGCCCGGTTCGATCCGGCGCGCTTCGTCCTCGGCGTCGCCCAGCGCGGCCGGGACCCCAAGCGCGTGCCGCTGGAACGGTTCACGCCGGGCGGGGACATCCCCTGGCACCGGGTGCTGTTCGTCGAGGCGGACGGCGAGACGGTGTGGGACCGGGCCTCGGGCACCGACCGGATCGACGCGACGGAGGCGGGCCGGATCCGGACCCCGCGCCGGCTGCCGTCCCCTTACTTCGCATCCCGCACCCCACACACCTTCTCCTCCACTACGGGCACCTGGGAACCGGCACCGGCCGGACCGACGAGCACGGTCGCCTCGCTGACCGTGCTGACGTGGAACACCCTCTGGGACCGGTACGACAGCGACCGGATCGACACCGCCCGCCGCCGCCCCCTGCTCCTGGGCGCACTGCACGCGGCGGACGCGGACGTCATCGCGCTCCAGGAGGCCGAGCCCGCTCTGCTGGAGCTGCTGCTGACGTCCGCCTGGGTGCGCGAGCGCTACACGCTCGCCACCGAACCGGCCGGCCGCGACGTGGCGGACTGCGGCCTGCTGCTGCTCAGCCGCCTGCCGGTGAGGGAGGCGGGCCTGTACGCGCTCGGCCCGCACAAGGCGGTGGCGGCGGCCGTCGTGGATACGGCGGAGGGTCCCGTCACGGTGGCCGTGACCCACCTCAGCAGCGACCACTCCCCCGCCGGAGCCGTCCGCCGCGACAGCGAACTCGCCCAACTGGCAACGGGGTTGGCCGGCGTCGAGGGTGAGGTGCTGCTCGTCGGCGACTTCAACGACGGCGGCGACCGGCCGCAGCACCGGCTGGCGATGGCGGACGCCTGGCACCAGGTGCACGGCTCCGCCGACCACACCCCGACCTTCGACCCGGCCGCCAACCCGCTGGCCGCCGTCTCCTCGCTGTCCGGCCGCGCCTCCCGGCTGGACCGGGTGCTGCTGCGCACGGAACGCCTCCGGGCCCGCACCGCGACGCTGGCCGGGGACGCCGCGGGCCCGCAGGGGCTGTACATCTCCGACCACTACGGGGTGCGGGTGGAGCTGGGCCCGGCCGCTGCGGATTTTGACGCCGATCGCGTCGCCGAGCGGGTCCTGGCCGCCCTCCCCGGCGCCCGCGTCCACCTCGTCGGCTCCCGGCGCATGGGCTGCGCGCTGCCGGACGCGGACCTGGACCTGGTGGCGGCGCTGCCGGGCGACCCCGATCCGGCAGGCGTACGACGATCGCTGGCCGCCGCGTTCCCGGAAGCCCGGGACCTGCGTGCGGTGTCCGGTGCCCGGGTGCCCGGCCTGCGCTGGTACGTCGACGGTCTCCGGGTCGACCTGGTCACCGTGGCGACCGGTCCCCTCTCCCCCGCCGAGGCGGTCGCGCGCCGCACCGGGCTGGGCGATGCGGCGGCGGTCGCCCTGAGCGCGGTGAGCGACGCCGAAGCGGTGCTCGCGGCAGCGGACCCGCACCGGGAGGCCTTCTCCGGCCTCGCCCGGGACGTCAAGGCGTGGGCGGGGGCGCGTGGCCTCGACTCCGCGCCGTGCGGCGGGCTGCCGGGCCTGGCCTGGGCGGTGCTCGCGGCCCGTACCGCACACGAGGCGGGCGCCCTGCCGCCGCTGGCGCTGCTCCGGCACTTCTTCGCGGCCTGGGCGATGCGGGACTGGGACGAGGCGGTGGGGTCGGGCCCTGCCGTGGGCCCCGTCACGGTGCTGACCCCGACCACTCCGGTGCGCTCCTGCACCACGCAGGTCTCCGCCGCCGGCCGCGATCTCCTCGCCGCCGAGCTGTACCGCGCCTGGGAGATCACGGACGCCGCCGAGGGCGACGAGGACCCGCGCCCTCTGCTCTGCGCCCCGCCGCGCCTGACCGACCTGCACCCGTCGTGGGCCCTTGCCTCTGCACCCCCGGGCGGCCCGGACGAGGGGCGACTGCGCGGCAGGCTCCTCGCCCTTGCGGCCGCACTCGCCGAAGCGGGCGCCGCCGACTGCCGCATCTGGCCACGCCCGCTCACGGCCGACGGCCGCACGGGGTACGCGATCGGGCTCGGCGCGACGCCGCCCGCCGCGCACCGGCTGGCGGAGATCGGGGCGGAGGTGCTGCGGGGGATCCGGGACGCGTCGTTGGCCCCGGTACGTATATAGGGAGTCAGCGGCCGGCCGCGTACGGGACGAAGCCCGCCCACGCGGTCGGGGCGAAGGCGAGCCGTGGCCCCGGCAGGTTCTTGGAGTCGCGCACGTGCACTGCACCGGGGGCCGTCGCAACCTCGACGCACGAGTCCCCCTCACTGCTACTGCTGTAGCTGCTCTTGAACCAGGCCAGCCCGGAAGCGGCCCCGGCAGAGGTCTCGCTGATCATGTCTCTCCCAGCAGTTGCTCGATGAAGGCCAGCGACTCTCCTGGCGGGAGAGCCTGGGCCCGGATCATCCCACAGCGCAACTCAAGGATCCTGAGCTGCTTCGGATCGAACACCGGCCGCCCCGCGAAGGCGCCATCCGACCGCCCCACCGCAGTGCCATCCTCAAACTTCAATACCTCGACCCCACCATCCATTCCGGCGTGGTCCTCACGGCTGGTCGGCATCACCTGAATCTCAACATTCCGCAACTGCCCCACCTCTAGCAGCCGTTCGAGCTGTCGGCGCAGCACCACTGCACCCCCGATAGGGCGAAGCAGAGTCACTTCCTCCTGCACGAAACTGAGCGTGGGACCGGGCGACCTCTCAAAGACGCGCCGCCTGGCCATGCGCGCCGCCAACACCCTCTCCACTTCGTCCTCCGAGTACGCAGGCCGCCTCATCTCGAACAGAGCCCGCGCATACTCCGTTGTCTGCAACAGGCCGTGGATGTTGTGGTTGCTGTACAACCCCATCTCAACCGCCCGCTCCTCCATTTTCGCCAGCTCCCGGATCTTCTTCGGGTACCGCACCTCCGCCAGGTCCCGCTTCATCGCGGCGAGCTTCCCGCCCGCGCCCACCGCATCGTCCGCGCGGTCCAGGAACTCCGGCCGGGCGATGCGCCGCCCGCCCTCGACCTTGTAGACCAGGTCCTCCCCATAACCGATCGCCGCCCCGAACTCGGCGGCCCGCATACCGGCCGCTTCCCGCCAGGCCTTGATCTGGCGGCCCACGGCGGCAACAACCGCGACACCCGGTTCGTCATCGGGATCGACGTCCCAACCGGGCTCGTCCGCCCCGCCGCCGCCCTGCTCCGTGCCGGTCCCGTCCACACTCATCCGTGCCCCACTTCCGACGCGCGTGCCGTTCTTCCTCAACCGCCTCTGTTCCCCACACGTCACTCCGGACAGCCGGGACAGCACTGGACAAGCCCGGGACAATCACCGTACGCAAGGGCTTCGTCACTGTTCACGGTACGCAGACACGGCCACGCTGAGTGACGTGAACCAACAAACCGCCTCCCCCCAACGCCCCACCGCCGAGCGCACGTTCACCGTGCGACTCTCCCCCACCCGGCGAGGGGCCCGGCCGGCCCGGCTGCTCGCCGTGGCCCACCTCGGCCTGTGGGGCCTGCCGTCCGATTCGGCCGCGCACATCGTCGCGGAGCTCGCCGCCAACGCCATGGTCCACGGCCGCGTACCGGGCCGGGACTTCCAACTGAGCCTCACCGTGATCGCGGACGAACGGCTGCGGATCGAGGTCACCGACACCCGGGGCGACCGCCTGCCCGTGGCGGCGGTCCCCGACCGGCTCGCGGAGAGCGGACGCGGCCTGCTCATCGTGGAGGCCCTCGCCGGCCGCTGGGGCGTCATTCCGGGCCCGGTCCCGCGCAAAACGGTCTGGGCGGAACTCGACCTCGTACCGTGACCGGACCCACCGGGTCGCGGGCGCCCACGACCCCCTCGGCCACGACCCGGTGAGCCGCGACGCGGTCGGCCACGACGTCTAAAGGCTTTTAAAGAACTCGGGAAAACAACCCACCCAAACCCCACCCGAACCCGTCCTGACCCGCGTCACTCACACGGGTGACAAATGGCAACAGAGCTGGATTTAGGCCGGGTTGACTGGCATATGCTCGCCGCGACAACCACACAACGAGACGGCCCCCGGCGAGACGCGAATCTCAACCAGGGGCCTGACCACGAGGAAGTAGACCTCTTCCCGATGGATACCCAGCAGGTTATCGCGCCCCCGTGCGCCCGGCCCAGCTCCCCGGGCTCGCCCGGTCCCGGCTCCGCGCATGACGTCACGCCGACATCCGGCGTCCTCCACGTCAACACCCGCCACACCTCCGGCTTCACGGTCATCGGCAACCACCTCGCCCAGCACCACGAGCTCTCCCTCATCGCGATCGGGCTCGCCGCGCACATCCAGTCGCTGCCCGCCGGGGCGAAGGTCGGCATCAAGGTGCTCACCGACCGCTTCCCGGAGAGCGAGGCCCGGATCACGGCCGCTCTGCACGAGCTGGAAGCGAAGGGCTACCTGCACCGCAGCCGGGTGCGCCTCCCCAGCGGTCGCATGGTCACGCGCACGATCTCGTACAACCGGCCCAGCGCCTCCACCATCACCACGCCGCAGCCCCGGTCCAAGCCCCAGCCCCGTCGCAGCCAACCGCCGGTGCCACCCACCACCCCACCGCCGCGCGAGGCCACCTCACCCGCCCCGGCGCCGGCCCTCGCACCCGTCCACGTACCGCCGCCCACCGCCCCCAGGACTCCGCCCCCGCCGCTCCCCCGGCCGCACGCCCCCACCGAGGAGCTGCACCGAACCGCTTCCGCGCTCCTGGCCGACCTACGCCGTCACGCACCCACGCTCACCCTCACCGAGGGCGACATCGCCACCCTCACCCCGGGCATCGCCACCTGGCTCGAACGCGACAGCCACCCCGACACCGTCCGCCACGCCCTCACCACCGACCTCCCGGTCCCCGTCAAGCACCCCGCGAAGCTCCTGCGGCACCGCATCACCACCCTCCTGCCGCCCCCACTCCCCGGCACAGCAGACCTCGCCCCGCCCCGCCGCAAGGTCCTCGTCATCCCGCTCCAGAACTGCGACGCCTGCGAGCGAGCCTTCCGCTCCCCCCACCCCGGCAACTGCCGTGACTGCCAAACCGAAAAACAGGCCGTCACGCACAGCCCCACCGCATGACGCACATCCACCCTCAACCCCCGAGGAACCTGGTGGCCGTGGATACCTCTTTCTACACATCCTTCATGTCAGAAGAAATCCGGGACGAAGGCCGGGCAGAGGGACGCGCAGAAGGCCGCGCGGAAGGCCTCCTCCTGGTCCTCGAAGCACGCGGTATCCCGCTCACCGACGAGACCCGCGAGAAGATCACTACCTGCACCGACCCCCAGCTCCTGCGGCAGTGGCTCCACCCCGCCACTACCGCCGCCACTGCCGAGGAAGTCGTCGTCGAGGAACGCTGACCGTCCGGCTGTGTCCGCTCCCCGGTCGGCCCGGGAGCGGGCCGGTCACGTTCTGGCAGACTCCGGCCATGCATGTACGTACCACTCAGGCGTGGGCGCTGCGCCCCGCCACCCCCGACGACCTGGAAGCCATGGTCGAGCTCCGGGCCGTCGTGATGCGCCCGGACCTGGTCCGCCTCGGACGCTACGACGAGGACCGGGTGCGCCGGCGGATGCGCGACTCCTACCTGCCGGAGCACACCTCGGTCATCGTCGTGGACGGGCGCTTCGCCGGGTGCGTCACCCTGCGGCCGCACGACGACGACGGCCGGTGGCTGGAGAGCTTCTTCCTCGCCCCGGAGCTCCAGGGTGCGGGCATCGGCTCCGCGGTCCTGCGCGAGCTGCTGGCCCGTACCGACGCCGAAGGAGCCACGGTCCGCCTCGACGTACTCCAGGGCAGCGCGGCCCGGCGGCTGTACGAGCGGCACGGATTCGTCCTGGAGCGCGAGGACCCGGTCGACGTCTTCATGGTGCGCCGGCCCGTACCCACCGCCTGACCGCATACAGAAGGGCCCCCTCCCACCGCTTGCGCGATGGGAGGGGGCCCTTCTCGGTGCTCTGTGCGGAGCTACCAGGTCAGACGCTCAAGTAATTACTTGAGGATCTTGGTGACCTGGCCGGCGCCCACGGTCCGGCCACCCTCACGGATGGCGAACTTCAGGCCCTCTTCCATCGCGACCGACTGGATCAGCGAGACGTTCATGAGGGTGTTGTCGCCCGGCATGACCATCTCGGTGCCCTCGGGGAGGGTCACGACGCCCGTTACGTCCGTGGTACGGAAGTAGAACTGCGGGCGGTAGTTGTTGAAGAAGGGGGTGTGACGGCCACCCTCGTCCTTCGACAGGATGTAGGACTGGGCCTCGAACTCGGTGTGCGGCGTGACCGAACCCGGCTTGATGATGACCTGGCCGCGCTCGACGTCCTCGCGCTTGATGCCACGAAGAAGCAGACCGACGTTCTCACCGGCCTGGCCCTCGTCGAGCAGCTTGCGGAACATCTCGATGCCGGTGACCGTGGTGGTGGTCTTGTTCTCCTTGATGCCCACGATGTCAACAGTCTCGTTGACCTTGAGGACACCACGCTCGATACGACCGGTGACGACGGTGCCACGACCGGTGATCGTGAAGACGTCCTCGATCGGCATCAGGAACGGCTTCTCGACGTCACGCTCGGGCTGCGGGATCGACTCGTCGACGGCCTTCATCAGGTCGAGGACGGTCTGGCCCCACTCCTTGTCACCCTCAAGAGCCTTGAGCGCCGAGACCTTGACGACCGGAAGGTCGTCGCCCGGGAACTCGTACTCGGAGAGGAGCTCACGGACCTCGAGCTCGACGAGCTCCAGGATCTCCTCGTCGTCCACCATGTCGGCCTTGTTCAGGGCGACGACGATGTACGGAACGCCGACCTGGCGGGCCAGGAGCACGTGCTCCTTGGTCTGCGGCATCGGGCCGTCGGTCGCGGCGACGACGAGGATGGCGCCGTCCATCTGCGCCGCACCCGTGATCATGTTCTTGATGTAGTCAGCGTGACCGGGGCAGTCGACGTGCGCGTAGTGACGCGACTCCGTCTGGTACTCGACGTGCGCGATCGAGATGGTGATACCGCGCTGGCGCTCCTCAGGAGCCTTGTCGATCTGGTCGAAGGCCGAGGCCTCGTTCAGGTCCGGGTACGCGTCGTGCAGCACCTTGGTAATGGCGGCCGTGAGGGTCGTCTTACCGTGGTCAATGTGACCGATGGTGCCGATGTTGACGTGCGGCTTAGTCCGCTCGAACTTTGCCTTCGCCACTGGGTCCTCCTGCGGAGTGGTTCTGTACGCCTTGCTTCATCGGCGCCAGGTGATCTTTGCTGGGATGCCGGGACCCGGGGGCATTCCGCGCAGCACTTGCGCGCTGTGCGGAATGCCCCACCGGGCTCCGGTGACAAGCCTAAAGCGTGAGCTCGGGAGAGTTACTCGCCCTTGGCCTTCGCGATGATCTCCTCGGCGACGTTCCGCGGAACCTCGGCGTAGGAGTCGAACTGCATCGAGTAGCTTGCGCGACCCGAGGTCTTGCTGCGGAGGTCTCCGACGTAGCCGAACATCTCCGAGAGGGGCACGAGGCCCTTCACGACGCGAGCGCCGCTACGCTCCTCCATGGCCTGGATCTGGCCACGGCGGGAGTTGAGGTCGCCGATCACATCGCCCATGTAGTCCTCGGGCGTGGTGACCTCGACGGACATCATCGGCTCCATGAGCACGGGGGACGCCCTGCGGGCACCCTCCTTGAACGCCTGCGAACCGGCGATCTTGAAGGCGAGCTCCGAGGAGTCGACCTCGTGGTAACCACCGTCGAGAAGGGTGACGCGGACGCCCACCATCTCGTAACCGGCCAGGATGCCGAACTGCATGGCTTCCTGAGCACCCGCGTCCACCGAGGGGATGTACTCCCTGGGGATGCGGCCACCGGTGACCTTGTTGACGAACTCGTAGGACGCGTCGCCACCCTCGATGGGCTCGATGGCGATCTGCACCTTCGCGAACTGGCCGGTTCCACCAGTCTGCTTCTTGTGCGTGTAGTCGATGCGCTCGACGGCCTTGCGGATCGTCTCGCGGTACGCGACCTGCGGCTTGCCGACGTTCGCCTCGACGCGGAACTCGCGCTTCATGCGGTCGACGAGCACCTCGAGGTGAAGCTCGCCCATACCACCGATGATGGTCTGGCCGGTCTCCTCGTCGGAGTGCACCTGGAAGGAGGGGTCCTCCTCGGAGAGGCGCTGGATGGCGACACCCAGCTTCTCCTGGTCGCCCTTGGACTTCGGCTCGATGGCGACCTCGATGACCGGCGCCGGGAAGTCCATGGACTCCAGGATCACCGGGTTCTTGTCGTCACAGAGCGTCTCACCGGTCGTGGTCTGCTTGAGCCCCATGACAGCGATGATGTCGCCCGCGCCCACCGACGCGATCTCCTCACGCTTGTTCGCGTGCATGCGGTAGATCTTGCCGATGCGCTCCTTCTTGCCCTTGACCGAGTTCAGCACCGCGGTGCCGGCCTCGAGGCGACCGGAGTAGATCCGGACGAAGGTGAGCTTGCCGAGGTGCGGGTCGCTCGCGATCTTGAACGCGAGGCCGGAGAACGGCTCGTCGTCCGAAGGCCGGCGCTCGATGACCTTCTCGGGGTCCTTGACGTCGTGGCCTTCGATGGCCTCGACGTCCAGGGGGGAAGGCAGGTAGCGGACGACCGCGTCGAGCAGGGGCTGGACGCCCTTGTTCTTGAACGCGGTGCCACAGAACACCGGGGTGACCGTGACGGAGTCGGCCGTGCCCTTCGACGCGAGGGTGATCCGGCGGATCGCCTCGTGCAGCTGGTCCTGGGTGGGCTCGACGCCCTCCAGGTACAGCTCCATCATCTCGTCGTCGTTCTCGGAAACGGCCTCAAGGAGCTTGCCGCGCCATTCCTCGGCAGCTTCCTTGTGGGTGTCCGGGATCTCGATCGTGTCGTACATCTCGCCCTTGGCGGCCTCTTCGGGCCACACGAAGGCCTTCATCGACACGAGGTCGACGACGCCCTTGAAGTCGGCCTCTGCGCCGATGGGGAGCTGCATGACGAGCGGGACGGCACCAAGGCGGTCGACGATCATGTCGACACAGCGGTGGAACTCGGCACCCGTGCGGTCGAGCTTGTTGACGAAGCAGATACGCGGCACGCCGTAGCGGTCCGCCTGACGCCAGACGGTCTCGGACTGCGGCTCGACGCCGGCCACACCGTCGAACACGGTGACGGCACCGTCGAGGACGCGGAGCGAACGCTCCACCTCGACGGTGAAGTCGACGTGACCCGGGGTGTCGATGATGTTGATCGTGTGGTCAACATCATTGAGCGGCCAGTGACAGGTCGTCGCGGCGGACGTGATCGTGATGCCGCGCTCCTGCTCCTGCTCCATCCAGTCCATCGTGGCTGCGCCGTCGTGGACTTCACCGATCTTGTACGAAACGCCGGTGTAGAAGAGGATCCGCTCGGTGGTGGTCGTCTTGCCCGCGTCGATGTGGGCCATGATCCCAATGTTGCGGACCTTGGCCAGGTCAAGCGAAGTGGTGGCCATAAGGCTCAATCTTCTCTCGGTCTCGATGGGGTAAGCGACTACCAGCGGTAGTGCGCGAAGGCCTTGTTCGACTCGGCCATCTTGTGGGTGTCCTCGCGCTTCTTGACTGCAGCGCCAAGACCGTTGGAGGCGTCGAGCAGCTCGTTCATGAGCCGCTCGGTCATCGTCTTCTCGCGACGGGCACGGGAGTAACCGACGACCCAGCGCAGCGCGAGGGTGGCGGCACGACCGGGCTTGACCTCGATCGGCACCTGGTAGGTGGCGCCACCGACACGGCGGGACTTGACCTCGAGCGAGGGCTTGACGTTCTCAAGCGCGCGCTTCAGCGTGATGACCGGGTCAGCGCCGGTCTTCTCGCGGAGGCCTTCCATGGCGCCGTACACGATCCGCTCGGCGGTGGAACGCTTGCCGTTGAGCAGGATCTTGTTGATCAGCGAGGTGACAAGAGGAGAACCATAGACCGGGTCAATGATGACCGGGCGCTTCGGGGCGGGGCCCTTACGAGGCATTCTTACTTCTCCTTCTTGGCGCCGTAGCGGCTGCGGGCCTGCTTGCGGTTCTTGACACCCTGGGTGTCAAGGGAGCCGCGGATGATCTTGTAACGAACACCCGGCAGGTCCTTCACACGGCCACCACGCACGAGCACGATGGAGTGCTCCTGCAGGTTGTGTCCCTCACCCGGGATGTAGGCCGTGACCTCGATACCGGAGGTCAGACGCACACGTGCGACCTTCCGGAGCGCGGAGTTCGGCTTCTTCGGGGTGGTCGTGAACACACGCGTGCAGACGCCGCGGCGCTGGGGAGAACCCTCGAGCGCGGGCGTCTTGTTCTTCTCGACCTTGTCCTGCCGGCCCTTCCGGACCAGCTGCTGAATCGTAGGCACTACTTCTCCGGTTTCTGTGTGCCGTCGGTGAAACTAACCTGAAACAACTCCGACCCACGCGGTCGGGTGTGTCGAATACTGCGGGTCACTGCCCTGAAGGCGGTTCATACGCAGATCACGGTGGCCAAAGACGGACTCGCCGTGCGGTTGAGGACACGCACACGAGCCCAGGCACACCCCAGGCACAAGGTCTGATCGTACCTACCTCATCGACTCCGGTCAAAACAAGTGCTGTCCACCCGGACACGCCCGTCCGGGTACAGCCCCGCTCGGGGCGCCCCCGGCCGGGCCCGTGGGCCGCCGGCGGGCGGCCGTGCCGCCCACGCCGGAGGGCGGCCACCCCGCGTACGGGGTGACCGCCCTCCGGTCGTATCAAGCGACTCGCTTACTGGTTGTACGGACCGTAGTCGTAGTCCTCCAGCGGAACGGCCTGGCCGGAGCCGGTGCCGAACGGCGAGTAGTCGATGTCGTCGTAGCCGACGGCCGAGTACATCGCGGCCTTGGCCTCCTCGGTCGGCTCGACCCGGATGTTGCGGTAGCGGGACAGGCCCGTACCGGCCGGGATGAGCTTACCGATGATGACGTTCTCCTTGAGGCCGATCAGGGAGTCGGACTTGGCGTTGATCGCCGCGTCCGTCAGGACCCTGGTCGTCTCCTGGAAGGAAGCCGCGGACAGCCACGACTCCGTCGCCAGCGAGGCCTTGGTGATACCCATCAGCTGCGGTCGGCCGGAGGCGGGGCTGCCGCTCTCCTGGACCACACGACGGTTCTCGGTCTCGAACTTCGAGCGCTCGACGAGCTCGCCCGGCAGCAGTTCCGCGTCGCCGGACTCGATGATCGTCACGCGGCGGAGCATCTGCCGGATGATGATCTCGATGTGCTTGTCGTGGATCGACACGCCCTGCGAGTTGTAGACCTTCTGGACTTCGCCGACCAGGTGGACCTGGACCGCGCGCTGACCGAGGATCCGGAGCACGTCGTGCGGGTTGGTGGCACCCACGGTGAGCTTCTGGCCCACCTCGACGCGGTCGCCCTCGCCCACCAGCAGACGGGCGCGCTTGGAGATCGGGAACGGGATCTCCTCGCTGCCGTCGTCCGGCGTCACGACGAGCTTCTTCGTCTTCTCGGTCTCCTCGATCCGGACCCGGCCCGCGGATTCCGAGATCGGGGCGACACCCTTGGGCGTACGGGCTTCGAAGAGCTCGACGACTCGGGGCAGACCCTGGGTGATGTCGTCACCGGCCACACCACCGGTGTGGAAGGTACGCATCGTCAGCTGGGTGCCGGGCTCACCGATGGACTGGGCGGCGATGATGCCGACCGCCTCACCGATGTCGACCAGCTTGCCGGTGGCGAGCGAGCGTCCGTAGCAGAAGGCACAGGTGCCGACCGCGGACTCACAGGTCAGGACCGAGCGGGTCTTGACCTCCTCGACGCCGGCGGCCACCAGGGCGTCGATCAGGACGTCACCGAGGTCGACGTTGGCAGGCGCGATGACCTTGCCGTCGATGACGACGTCCTCGGCGAGCATGCGGGCGTAGACCGAGGTCTCGACGTCCTCCGTCTTGCGGAGCACGCCGTCGGCGCCCTTGACCGCGATCTTCAGCTTGAGGCCGCGGTCGGTGCCGCAGTCCTCCTCGCGAATGATCACGTCCTGCGAGACGTCCACCAGACGACGGGTCAGGTAACCCGAGTCGGCGGTACGCAGGGCGGTGTCCGCCAGACCCTTACGGGCACCGTGCGTGGAGATGAAGTACTCCAGAACGGTGAGGCCCTCACGGAAGGACGCCTTGATGGGACGGGGAATCGTCTCGTTCTTGGCGTTGGACACCAGACCACGCATACCGGCGATCTGACGCATCTGCATCATGTTTCCTCGGGCACCCGAGTCAACCATCATGAAGATGGGGTTCGTCTTGGGGAAGTTCGCGTTCATCGCCTCGGCAACCTCGTTGGTCGCCTTGGTCCAGATCGCGATGAGCTCCTGCGTGCGCTCGTCCTTGGTGATCAGACCGCGCTCGTACTGCTTCTGGACCTTCTCGTCCTGCTCCTCGAAGCCCCTGACGATGGCCTTCTTGGCCTCGGGGACGACGATGTCCGCGACGGACACGGTGACGCCGGAACGAGTCGCCCAGTGGAAGCCCGCCGCCTTCAGGTTGTCGAGCGTCGCCGCCACGATGACCTTGGGGTAGCGCTCGGCGAGGTCGTTGACGATCTCGGAGAGCTGCTTCTTGCCGACCGAGTAGTCGACGAACGGGTAGTCCTCGGGCAGCAGCTCGTTGAAGAGCGCGCGGCCCAGGCTGGTGCGCAGCCGGAAGGTGTCACCCGGCTGGTACTCGGGCTCGCCCTCCTCGGCGACCGGCGGAACCCAGCCACGCGGCGGGATGGTGCCCACCGGGAAGCGGATGTCGACGGACGACTGGAGCGCCAGCTCACCGGAGTCGAACGCCATGATCGCCTCGGCCGTGGAGCCGAACGCACGGCCCTCGCCCTTGGTGTCACGGAGTTCACCGTCGGTGGTGAGGAAGAACAGACCCAGCACCATGTCCTGGGTCGGCATGGTGACGGGACGACCGTCGGCCGGCTTCAGGATGTTGTTCGAGGACAGCATCAGGATGCGGGCCTCGGCCTGCGCCTCTGCCGACAGCGGCAGGTGCACGGCCATCTGGTCACCGTCGAAGTCCGCGTTGAACGCGGTGCAGACGAGCGGGTGGATCTGGATGGCCTTGCCCTCGACCAGCTGGGGCTCGAAGGCCTGGATGCCGAGGCGGTGCAGGGTGGGCGCACGGTTCAGCAGCACCGGGTGCTCGGCGATGACCTCTTCGAGGACGTCGTACACCACGGTGCGGCCGCGCTCGACCATGCGCTTGGCCGACTTGATGTTCTGCGCGTGGTTCAGGTCCACCAGACGCTTCATCACGAACGGCTTGAAGAGCTCCAGCGCCATGGCCTTCGGCAGACCGCACTGGTGCAGCTTGAGCTGCGGGCCGACGACGATCACGGAACGCGCGGAGTAGTCCACACGCTTGCCGAGAAGGTTCTGACGGAATCGGCCCTGCTTGCCCTTCAGCATGTCGCTGAGGGACTTGAGCGGGCGGTTACCGGGACCGGTGACCGGGCGACCGCGGCGGCCGTTGTCGAACAGCGCGTCGACGGCCTCCTGCAGCATCCGCTTCTCGTTGTTCACGATGATCTCGGGGGCGCCGAGGTCAAGGAGACGCTTGAGGCGGTTGTTGCGGTTGATCACACGGCGGTACAGGTCGTTCAGGTCGGAGGTCGCGAAGCGGCCACCGTCCAGCTGCACCATCGGACGCAGGTCCGGCGGGATGACCGGCACGCAGTCGAGCACCATGCCCTTGGGCTTGTTGCTGGTCTGCAGGAACGCGGAGACGACCTTGAGGCGCTTGAGCGCACGGGTCTTCTTCTGGCCCTTGCCGGTGCGGATGATCTCGCGGAGGCGCTCGGCCTCCTCGTCGAGGTCGAAGGACTCCAGGCGCTTCTGCAGGGCGGCGGCGCCCATGCAGCCGTCGAAGTACGTGCCGAAGCGGTCACGCAGCTCGCGGTAGAGCAGCTCGTCGCCCTCCAGGTCCTGGACCTTGAGGTTCTTGAAGCGGCTCCACACCTCGTCGAGGCGGTCGATCTCGCGCTGCGCACGGTCGCGCAGCTGCTTCATCTCGCGCTCGGCGCCTTCGCGCACCTTGCGGCGCACGTCGGCCTTGGCGCCCTCGGCCTCCAGCTCGCCGAGGTCCGTCTCGAGCTTCTTGGCGCGGTTCTCCAGATCGGAGTCGCGACGGTTCTCGACCTGCTGGCGCTCGACGGAGACGTGCGCCTCCAGCGACGGGAGGTCGCGGGTACGGCGCTCCTCGTCGACGAACGTGATCATGTACGCGGCGAAGTAGATGACCTTCTCGAGGTCCTTCGGCGCGAGGTCCAGCAGGTAGCCCAGACGCGACGGGACGCCCTTGAAGTACCAGATGTGGGTGACGGGAGCGGCAAGCTCGATGTGGCCCATGCGCTCACGGCGCACCTTGGCGCGAGTGACCTCGACGCCACAGCGCTCACAGATGATGCCCTTGAAGCGGACACGCTTGTACTTGCCGCAGTAGCACTCCCAGTCCCGGGTCGGACCGAAGATCTTCTCGCAGAAGAGTCCGTCCTTTTCGGGCTTGAGCGTGCGGTAGTTGATGGTCTCCGGCTTCTTCACTTCGCCGTGGGACCAGGTCCGGATGTCGTCCGCGGTGGCAAGGCCGATCCGCAGCTCGTCGAAGAAGTTGACGTCGAGCACTTGTCGTCAATCCCTCTTTCGGGGGTTCGAGCCCCCTCGCGTCAACGCGAGAAATCGGGGCACTTCAGCAATGGTCTGAACGGGTCCGGGGAGAGCCGGCCGGATCACAGGGATCCGGCCGGCCAACCCGTCAGACCTCTTCGACGCTGCTCGGCTCTCGCCGGGACAGGTCGATTCCGAGCTCCTCCGCCGCGCGGAAGACGTCCTCGTCCGTGTCGCGCATCTCGATGGACATGCCGTCCGAGGACAGCACCTCCACGTTGAGGCAGAGCGACTGCATTTCCTTGATGAGCACCTTGAAGGACTCGGGAATGCCGGGCTCGGGAATGTTCTCGCCCTTGACGATGGCCTCGTAGACCTTCACGCGGCCGGTCACGTCGTCGGACTTGATCGTCAGCAGCTCCTGGAGGGCGTATGCGGCGCCATAAGCTTCAAGGGCCCACACCTCCATTTCACCGAAGCGCTGTCCACCGAACTGAGCCTTACCACCCAGCGGCTGCTGGGTGATCATGGAGTACGGACCCGTCGAACGAGCGTGGAGCTTGTCGTCGACGAGGTGGTGGAGCTTGAGGATGTACATGAAGCCGACCGAGACCGGCTCCGGGAACGGCTCGCCGGAGCGGCCGTCGAACAGGTTGGCCTTGCCCGTGGGCTGGACCAGCCGGTCACCGTCGCGGTTCGGGATCGTGGCCTGGAAGAGGCCGGTGATCTCGTCCTCACGGGCACCGTCGAAGACCGGGGTCGCGACGTTGGTGCCGGGGGCGACCTGGTCGGCGCCGATGGTCTGCAGGCGCTTGGCCCACTCGTCACCGAGGCCGGAGACGTCCCAGCCGCGGCTGGCGAGCCAGCCGAGGTGGATCTCCAGGACCTGTCCCGGGTTCATTCGGGACGGGACACCCAGCGGGTTGAGGATGATGTCGACCGGGGTGCCGTCCTCCAGGAACGGCATGTCCTCGATCGGCAGGATCTTCGAGATGACGCCCTTGTTGCCGTGACGGCCGGCGAGCTTGTCACCATCGGTGATCTTGCGCTTCTGCGCGACGTAGACGCGGACCAGCTGGTTCACGCCCGGCGGCAGCTCGTCGCCCTCTTCGCGGTCGAAGACGCGGACGCCGATGACCTTGCCGATCTCGCCGTGCGGCACCTTCAGCGAGGTGTCGCGCACTTCGCGCGCCTTCTCACCGAAGATCGCGCGGAGCAGGCGCTCCTCGGGGGTCAGCTCGGTCTCGCCCTTGGGCGTGACCTTGCCGACGAGGATGTCACCGGCGACGACCTCGGCACCGATCCGGATGATCCCGCGCTCGTCGAGGTCCGCGAGGACCTCTTCGGAGACGTTCGGGATGTCCCGGGTGATCTCCTCCGGGCCGAGCTTGGTGTCACGGGCGTCGACCTCGTGCTCCTCGATGTGAATCGAGGAGAGGACGTCGTCCTGTACGAGGCGCTGCGACAGGATGATCGCGTCCTCGTAGTTGTGACCCTCCCACGGCATGAACGCCACGAGCAGGTTCTTGCCCAGGGCCATCTCACCGTTCTCGGTGGCCGGCCCGTCGGCGAGGACCTGGGCCTCGATGACGCGGTCGCCCTCGGAGACGACGACCTTCTGGTTGACCGAGGTGCCCTGGTTCGAGCGCATGAACTTCGCGATGCGGTACGTGGTGTACGTGCCGTCGTCGTTGGTCACGGTGATGTAGTCCGCGGAGACCTCCTGGACCACACCGTCCTTCTCGGCCTTCAGTACGTCACCGGCGTCGGTGGCGCAGCGGTACTCCATGCCGGTGCCGACGAGCGGGGCCTCCGACTTGATGAGGGGCACCGCCTGACGCATCATGTTCGCGCCCATGAGGGCACGGTTGGCGTCGTCGTGCTCCAGGAACGGGATCATCGCGGTGGCGACGGACACCATCTGGCGCGGCGAGACGTCCATGTAGTCGACTTCGGTGCCGGGCACGTAGTCGACCTCTCCGCCACGACGGCGGACCAGGACGCGGGGCTCGGTGAAGCGCAGCTCGTCGGAGAGCGTCGCGTTCGCCTGGGCGATGACGTAACGGTCTTCCTCGTCGGCCGTGACGTAGTCGACCTCGTCGGTGACCTGGCCGTCGACGACCTTGCGGTACGGCGTCTCGATGAAACCGAACGCGTTGACGCGTCCGTACGAGGCGAGCGAACCGATCAGACCGATGTTCGGGCCTTCAGGGGTCTCGATCGGGCACATGCGTCCGTAGTGGGACGGGTGCACGTCACGGACCTCGAAGCCGGCCCGCTCACGGGAGAGACCACCCGGGCCGAGCGCCGACAGGCGGCGCTTGTGGGTGAGACCCGACAGCGGGTTGTTCTGGTCCATGAACTGCGACAGCTGGCTGGTGCCGAAGAACTCCTTGATGGAGGCGACGACCGGCCGGATGTTGATCAGGGTCTGCGGCGTGATCGCCTCGACGTCCTGGGTCGTCATCCGCTCGCGGACGACGCGCTCCATACGAGCCAGACCCGTGCGGACCTGGTTCTGGATGAGCTCGCCGACGTTGCGCAGACGACGGTTGCCGAAGTGGTCGATGTCGTCGGTCTCGACGACGATCGAACGTCCGGACTCACCGACGGTCTCGGTCTCCCCGGCGTGCAGCTTCACCAGGTACTTGATGGTCGCGATGATGTCGTCGCTGGTGAGGACACCGGCGTCGAGCGGCTCTTCCGCGCCGAGCTTCTTGTTCACCTTGTAGCGGCCGACCTTCGCGAGGTCGTAGCGCTTCGGGTTGAAGTAGAGGTTCTCGAGCAGCGTCTGAGCAGCTTCGCGGGTGGGCGGCTCGCCCGGACGCAGCTTGCGGTAGATGTCGAGCAGTGCGTCGTCCTGGCCCTGGGTGTGGTCCTTCTCCAGGGTGGCGCGCATCGACTCGTACTCGCCGAACTCCTCGAGGATCTGCTCGGTGGTCCAGCCGAGAGCCTTCAGGAGGACGGTGACGGACTGCTTGCGCTTGCGGTCGATGCGGACACCGACCATGTCGCGCTTGTCGATCTCCATCTCCAGCCAGGCACCCCGGGAAGGGATGATCTTGGAGGAGAAGATGTCCTTGTCGGACGTCTTGTCGATCGAGGAGTCGAAGTAGACACCCGGCGAGCGGACCAGCTGCGACACGACGACACGCTCGGTGCCGTTGATGACGAAGGTGCCCTTGTTGGTCATGAGCGGGAAATCACCCATGAAGACCGTCTGGGACTTGATCTCGCCGGTCTCGTTGTTGGTGAACTCGGCCGTGACGAAGAGCGGGGCGGCGAACGTGAAGTCGCGCTCCTTGCACTCGTCGATCGAGTTCTTCGGGGGCTCGAAGCGGTGGTCGCGGAACGTAAGCGACATCGACCCGGAAAAGTCCTCGATCGGTGAGATCTCCTCAAAGATCTCCTCCAGGCCGGACTTGGTGGGGACGTCTTGTCCACTGTCCAGAGCAGCCTCGACGCGAGCCTTCCAGGCGGCGTTGCCCAGGAGCCAGTCAAAGCTCTCGGTCTGCAGCGCGAGGAGGTTCGGAACCTCGAGGGGCTCCTTGATTTTTGCAAAAGAGATGCGCAGCGGGGCGGTGCTGGCGCCGTTGTTCGTATTCGCGGTCGAGGCGTTGCGCGAGGCGGCCAAGAGGGGGTCCTTCCGAGGGCTCGGACTCACTACGCGCGTACCGGTCCCAAACTGGACACATGGATAGATGTCCCTCTTCAGGGATGCTCAGTCCACGGTGCACAAGATGGGTATGCCCCTGGTGACGGGCAGGAGGCAGCTAACAGGCAGCGCAAAGGGTCAGTGTAGCCAAGAGGCACACTGATGTCCAGTCGGGGTTCTCAGAGACCCACGTTGCTCTCAACAGCTTGTTCTCAACACCTATGTCTAGCCCTGCGTAGCCCTGCATGAACCGCGCTCTTCTTTACTGCCCTCTTCGCCCTCGATCCATGCCTCGGATCCGGATCGATGTGACGACGCGCCTTGAGAATTGCGCGCCTCGTGCGGTTCGTCAAGGCCCCCCGGCCGGGACTGGCCCCGGAGACCCGCCTGCGCCGCCCCCGCGCGCCGTTCGCACTCCCCTACGAGAGGCGCACGGCGAAGATCACCATACTCGTCAGCGCGGGAAGAGCAAGGCACTCCCACGGGTACGCCGAAAGGCGACCACCCGTACGGGTGATCGCCTTTCGCGATGTGACGTCCGCGCCTCGCGGCACGGTGGTCCAGACGAGTCAGAAGACTCGCAGGGTCACTTGACCTCGACGGAGGCGCCGGCGGCCTTGAGGGACTCGGCAGCCTTCTCGGCAGCGGCCTTGTCGACCTTCTCGACGACGGGCTTCGGGGCGCCGTCCACGAGGTCCTTGGCCTCCTTGAGACCCAGCGAGGTCAGCTCACGCACGACCTTGATGACCTGGATCTTCTTCTCGCCGGCACCCGTGAGGATGACGTCGAACTCGTCCTGCTCGGCCTCGGCCTCGGCGGCGGGGCCACCCGCGGCGGGACCGGCGACGGCGACGGCCGCGGCGGCGGTGACGTCGAACTTCTCCTCGAAGGCCTTAACGAACTCGGAGAGCTCGATGAGGGTGAGCTCCTCGAACTGGGCGAGCAGGTCTTCCTGGCTGAGCTTCGCCATGATGGCGTCCTTCCACTATTCGGCAGGTGCCGGATGTATATGTCGGCGGGCGTACGTGGAGCCCGCTGGACCGCTGAGCGAAATTACTCGGCGGCCTCGGCGGGAGCCGGAGTACCGGCACCGCCCTGCTCTTCCCGCTTGGCACGAAGCGCTTCCGCGGTGCGGACGAACTTCGACGGCAGAGCCTGGAAGAGCTGCGCAGCCTGAGTCTGCTTGCCCTTCATGGCACCGGCCAGCTTGGCGAGCAGAACCTCGCGGGACTCGAGGTCCGCGAGCTTCTTGAACTCATCGGCGGACAGCGCCTTACCGTCAAGGACACCGCCCTTGATGATGAGGTTGGGGTTGTCCTTGGCGAAGTCACGAAGACCCTTCGCCGACTCCACCGGGTCACCGGTGACGAAGGCAACCGCCGTCGGACCTGCGAACAGGTCGTCGAGCGTGTCGATCCCGGCCTCGTTGGCCGCAATCTTGGTCAGCGTGTTCTTCACCACGGCGTACTGGGCGTTCTCACCGAGCGAACGGCGCAGCTGCTTGAGCTGTGCCACGGTGAGACCCCGGTACTCGGTCAGCACGGCGGCGTTCGAGCTGCGGAACTGCTCCGCGAGCTCGGCTACCGCGGCAGCCTTGTCGGGCCTTGCCATGAGCGTCGGCCTCCTTCCGGGTGATGAGGACCGCTCAGAAGGGGCCGGAAAAGACGAAACGCCCCAGCACAAGTGCCAGGGCGTAGCTCAACCGCACGAAGTCCGGGAGCTTTCCACAGTCACCTGCGCAGGTCGTCCGTGCTCAACGGATCCTTCGGTTGCTGTCCTCCTTGCGGAGTGCAGCAACGACCAGCGGTCTTTGGCTTCTGCAGAAGAGTACGCGACCGGGGCCGCGCCGAGCAAATCCGTCCCGGTCCGGGCGGTCAGGGAGGTTTAGGACGCGCTCCCGGACGCACCCTGCTGCTGCTTCAGGAGCTCCTTGAAGCCGATGGTCTCGGAGGCCGGCGGCCGCTCGACCGACACCTTGGTGCCGTAGTCGCTGTAGTAGACCGTCGAGTTGAGCTCGCCGGTCTTCATCTGGCCCCGCTCGGTCTTCTTCACCAGCAGGTCGTTCTTGTCGACCCAGATGTCGATCTTCTCCGTGCTGATCCCGGCGTCGCTGAGCTGCTTCTTGAGCTCGGTGACCTGGTCGGCGTCGAGCTCGGAGTTCTTCGCGGTGAGCTCGGCGACGTCGACCGTGCCGGAGTAGTGCGTGGTGGGGACACCCCGTACGTCCTCCTGGCCGGCCTTCTTCACGTCGCCCGAGGCCAGCAGCGACTTCAGCCCCTGCTCGGGGGTGGCGTTCGACATCTGGTCCTGCATGGCCGCACCCGCGGCGCCCCCGAGCTCGGCGAGGTCGGCGTAGGAGTAGCTGATCCAGCTCTTGCCGCCGGTCTGCGCGGCCATGGCACTGCCCATGTTCGCCGCGTACCCGTCCTTGAAGTACCGGGCCTCCATCGTGCCGTCGCCGCCGGCCTTCTTCATGGTGTCGGCCATGGCGCCGCCGGTGTACGTGATCTTCATGGAGCCGCTGACACCGTCGGACCAGTCGAGCGCCCCGGCCTGCTTCATGGACATCGCGCTGCCCATCGCGGTGGTGCCCTCGACCTTCGCCGAGTTCGCCCCGCCGGTCTTCTTCTGGACGGCGAGGAGCGCGGCGACCGGATCGGCCTTCGTCACCGCGCTGCCGGCCTTGCCCTCGCTCTTGTCGTCCGATCCGCCACAGGCCGCGACCGACGTCAGCGCCGCCGCCACCGCCACGGACAGACCAACGCGCCGTACGGTACTCGTCCTCATATCTGCTCCCACCCCTTTGTCCGGCTCTCGGTGACCACACGCTAACGCACGGCTCCGACAACACCGGTTCGTACATACGAGGACGGGCCCCGCACCTCGAAAGGTTGCGGGGCCCGTCAATGTCACACGTGACACGGCGGTCGTACGAGCGCGGAGGCTCAGACGGAGGCCGGGTCCTCCTCGACGAGGAGGTTACGGGTGCGGTTGGAGTCCAGCGGGATGCCGGGGCCCATCGTGGTGGCCAGCGTGGCCTTCTTGATGTAGCGGCCCTTGGCGGCGGACGGCTTCAGACGGAGGATCTCATCCAGCGCCGCTGCGTAGTTCTCCACCAGCTTGGTCTCGTCGAACGAGGTCTTGCCGATGATGAAGTGCAGGTTCGAGTGCTTGTCGACGCGGAACTCGATCTTGCCGCCCTTGATGTCGTTGACAGCCTTCACGACGTCGGGGGTGACGGTGCCGGTCTTCGGGTTCGGCATCAGACCACGCGGACCGAGCACGCGGCCCAGGCGGCCGACCTTGCCCATGAGGTCCGGGGTCGCGACGACGGCGTCGAAGTCCAGACGGCCCTTCGCCACCTCGTCGATGAGCTCGTCGGCGCCGACGATGTCGGCGCCCGCGGCTTCCGCGGCCGCAGCACGGTCACCGGTCGCGAAGACCAGGACCCGGGCGGTCTTGCCGGTGCCGTGCGGGAGGTTCACGGTGCCACGGACCATCTGGTCGGCCTTGCGAGGGTCAACACCCAGGGCAAACGCGACCTCGACGGTGCTGTCGAACTTCGTGGAGGCGGTGTCCTTGGCGATACGGACGGCCTCGAGCGGGGCGTAGTTGCGCGCCCGGTCGATCTTGGCGTCCGCAGCGCGGAGGTTCTTGCTGCGCTTCACTTCTACTCCTGTGGGTTCAGAGTGTGGAGTCGTGGTGCGGACCAGCGCTTGGTCCTACCACTGAGGGGGTGGGGCTGAATCAGCCTTCGACCGTGATGCCCATGGAACGGGCGGTGCCTGCGATGATCTTCGACGCGGCGTCGAGGTCATTGGCGTTCAGGTCGGGGAGCTTCGTCGTGGCGATCTCGCGGACCTGGGCGGCCGTCAGCTTGGCAACCTTGGTCTTGTGCGGCTCGCCGGAGCCCTTGTCCACACCCGCGGCCTTGAGGATCAGCTTGGCGGCCGGCGGAGTCTTGGTGATGAAGGTGAAGGAGCGGTCGTCGTAGACCGTGATCTCCACCGGCACGACCATGCCACGCTGCGACTCGGTCGCGGCGTTGTAGGCCTTGCAGAACTCCATGATGTTGACGCCGTGCTGACCCAGTGCGGGGCCGACCGGCGGGGCCGGGTTGGCCGCACCGGCGTTGATCTGGAGCTTGATAAGCCCCGTGACCTTCTTCTTCTTGGGAGGCATGTGCTCTCTCCGGGTCCTAGTGAGAGTTTTCGCCGTCATCCGGTCATCCGGATGCAGGCATACCGCACAACGATAACGGGTATAGCTGCGCGACCAAAAACCAAGCAGGTCAGACAGGCTTTGACAGCCGGTCTGACCTGCTTGGTAGGCATGTGTCCAGAAGCTGGCAGTCGCCTGCTCGGGTGGTGCTAGTTCTTCTGGATCTGGTCGAAGCTGAGCTCGACCGGCGTCTCGCGGCCGAAGATCTCGACGAGACCCTTGACCTTCTTCGAGTCGGCGTTGATCTCGTTGATCGTCGCCTGAAGCGTCGCGAACGGGCCGTCGGTGACGGTGACGGAGTCGCCCACCTCGAAGTCCAGCACCTGGACCTCGACCTTGCGGGACGGAGCGGGCTTGCCCTCGGCCTCGGCGGCCTCACGGGCGGCCTTCTCCTCGGCCTCCGGCGCGAGCATCTTGACGATCTCGTCCAGGGTCAGCGGGTACGGGTCGTAGGCGTTGCCCACGAAGCCGGTGACACCGGGAGTGTTGCGGACGACGCCCCAGGACTCGTTCGTCAGGTCCATGCGCACCAGGACGTAACCCGGGAGCTTGTTCTGCCGGACGTTCTTGCGCTCGCCGTTCTTGATCTGGACGATTTCCTCCTCAGGCACCTCGGCCTGATAGATGAACTCCTCCACGTTCAGCGAGACGGCGCGCTGCTCCAGGTTGGCCTTCACACGCTTCTCGTAACCGGCGTACGTGTGGATGACGTACCACTCACCCGGCAGGGTGCGCAGTTCCTCGCGCAGGGCCGTGACGGTGTCGACGGGCTCGGCCGGCTCGGCCTCTTCCTCGTCGGCCTCGTCGGCGGCTTCCTCGGCGTCGGCGTCCTCGTCGTCCGCGGCGGCCTCGGCCTCTGCGGTCTCGTCGTCGGCGCTCTCGGCCTCGGCCTCACCGGCGTCGGCCGCTGCGGCCTCGTCGACGGGCTCGGAGTGCACTGCGGCCTGCTCGGCGGGCTCGCCCGCGGCGGCGTCGGCAGCTTCAGCCTGGTCCGGCTCCACAGCGTCCGCCGCCTCGACGATGTCGAGCTCGTCCTCGGCGGACTCGAAGGCGCCCGCCGTCGGCTCGACGGCGTCGTTCAGGTTCGGGTCAGACACGGTGGCTGCTTCTTCCTGGATACAAATGGGTGGAACATGCGAAAGGGGCGCCCATGAGGCGCCCTCCGCGGGATCAGCCGAAGACGTACTTGATGACCCGCTGGAACCCGAAGTCAATCACGGTAACGAGACCGATCATGACGACGACGAACACGATCACCACGGAGGTGTATGTCGTCAGCTGGTTGCGAGTCGGCCAGACAACCTTGCGGAGCTCGGCGACGATCTGGCGGTAGAAGAGCGCGAGACGGCCCAGAGGGCCCTTCTTGCCGCGCTTTCCGCCCTTCCGGGTCTTCTTCTTCGACTCGGGGACTTCATCCTCGGCATCAGGCATGTCGATGGAGCCCACGGCGTCCGTCACGCTTCTCACCTGATTCCGGGTCATGGCCGTGCCGCGCCCGGTGGAGCCGCACGGCGATGCATTGAAGTACGTACATGCGCACACATCCTGGCGAAGGAGTGTGTAGCAGGGCCGGAGGGACTTGAACCCCCAACCGCTGGTTTTGGAGACCAGTGCTCTACCAATTGAGCTACGACCCTTTGTGGTTTCCACCAACCTACCGCATGCTCCGGGATGCCCCGGGTGCAGGAACGGTGCGGCTGGTGAAGGCCAACGACAGGTGAGTGTACGTGCTCAGCGGCCCGGCGTCGAACAGATAGCTCCCGACCGCTCCTGTCCGATGCTGTCCGGTTGCCTGTCCGCATGCTGTCCAACTGATGTCCGGTCCCTGAAACCCCTGTGCCGACACGGAATACGGTCTGGGAGCATGGGGGCATGAGCGCTGCTACTCCTCCCTCCGAGCGCCGGGTCTCCGCCCGCATCGGTGCCATCTCCGAGTCCGCCACCCTCGCCGTCGACGCCAAGGCCAAGGCCCTCAAGGCCGCCGGCCGTCCGGTGATCGGCTTCGGTGCCGGTGAGCCCGACTTCCCCACCCCCGGCTACATCGTCGACGCCGCGGTCGAGGCCTGCCGCAACCCGAAGTACCACCGCTACACCCCGGCCGGCGGGCTCCCCGAGCTCAAGGCCGCCATCGCGGAGAAGACGCTGCGCGACTCCGGCTACCAGGTCGACGCGTCCCAGATCCTGGTGACCAACGGCGGCAAGCAGGCCATCTACGAGGCCTTCGCCGCGATCCTCGACCCGGGCGACGAGGTCATCGTCCCGGCTCCGTACTGGACCACCTACCCCGAGTCGATCCGCCTCGCGGGCGGCGTGCCGGTGGAGGTCGTCGCCGACGAGACCACCGGTTACCGGGTCTCCGTCGAGCAGCTGGAGGCGGCCCGTACCGAGCGCACGAAGGTCGTGCTGTTCGTGTCGCCGTCGAACCCGACGGGTGCCGTCTACAGCGAGGCCGACGCCGAGGCGATCGGCCACTGGGCCGTCGAGCACGGCCTGTGGGTGCTGACCGACGAGATCTACGAGCACCTCGTCTACGGCGACGCGAAGTTCACCTCGCTGCCCGCGATCGTGCCCGAGCTGCGCGACAAGTGCATCGTGGTCAACGGCGTCGCCAAGACCTACGCCATGACCGGCTGGCGGGTGGGCTGGATCGTCGGCCCCAAGGACGTCGTGAAGGCCGCGACCAACCTTCAGTCGCACGCCACGTCCAACGTCTCCAACGTGGCCCAGATCGCCGCGCTGGCCGCCGTCTCCGGGGACCTGGACGCGGTCGCCGAGATGCGCACCGCCTTCGACCGGCGCCGGCACACCATCGTGCGGATGCTCAACGAGATCGACGGCGTGCTGTGCCCGGAGCCCGAGGGCGCGTTCTACGCGTACCCCTCGGTGAAGGAGCTGCTCGGCAAGGAGATCCGCGGCAAGCGTCCGGCCACCTCGGTGGAGCTGGCGGCCCTGATCCTGGACGAGGCCGAAGTCGCGGTCGTACCGGGCGAGGCCTTCGGCACGCCGGGATACCTGCGTCTTTCCTACGCGCTGGGCGACGAGGACCTCGTCGAGGGCGTCTCACGCCTCCAGAAGCTGCTGGGCGAGGCCAAGGCCTAGTACCTCCCGTTTTCGGCGAGCGACCCCCCGGCTGCGGCCGGGGGGTCGCTTTCTTGTTCGGTGGGCAACTCGATGGGGAAAGCGGCTACCGCGACGCACCGTCCGTGCGGCAAGATCTTTGAATGGAGCGTGACGTACGGCTGTTGCCCAAGGCCCACCTGCACTTGCATTTCACCGGGTCGATGCGGCCCACGACGCTGCTCGAACTCGCCGACAAGTACGGCGTGAGACTGCCGGAAGCGCTGACCGGGGGCGAGCCTCCCCAGCTGCGCGCGACGGACGAGCGCGGCTGGTTCCGCTTCCAGCGGCTCTACGACATCGCCAGGTCCTGCCTGCGCTCACCCGAGGACATCCAGCGACTGGTGCGCGAGGCAGCCCAGGAGGACGTCGCGGACGGGTCCGGCTGGCTGGAGATCCAGGTCGACCCCACCTCGTACGCGCCCCTGCTCGGGGGGCTCATTCCGGCGATCGAGATCATCCTGGACGCGGTGGACAGCGCGTCCCGGGCGACCGGGCTGCCGATCCGGGTGGTCATCGCGGCCAACCGGATGAAGCACCCGCTGGATGCCAGGACGCTGGCCCGGCTCGCGGTGCGCTACGCCGACCGGGGCGTCGTCGGATTCGGGCTCTCCAACGACGAGCGGCGCGGCATGGCCCGCGACTTCGACCGGGCCTTCGCCATCGCCAGGGAAGGAGGCCTGCTGGCGGCCCCGCACGGCGGCGAGCTGGCCGGCCCCTCCAGCGTCCGCGACTGCATGGACGATCTCGACGCCTCCCGGGTCGGGCACGGAGTGCGGGCCGCCGAGGACCCCCGCCTGCTGCGCAGGCTGGCGGAGCGCGGGGTGACCTGCGAGGTGTGCCCCGCCTCGAACGTGGCGCTCGGCGTCTACGAGAAGCCCTCCGACGTCCCCCTGCGCACCCTGTTCGAGGCCGGGGTACCGATGGCGCTCGGCGCGGACGACCCGCTGCTCTTCGGCTCCCGGCTGGCCGCGCAGTACGACCTCGTGCGCCGCCATCACTCCTTCACCGACGAGGAGCTGGCCGAGCTGGCACGTCAGTCGGTACGGGGTTCGGCGGCGCCGGAGCCGGTACGGGCCGAGCTGCTGGCGGGCGTGGACGACTGGCTGGCGCAGCCGGTGGGCTGACCGCCCCCCCCCCCCCCCCCCGGCCCGGCCTACTGCCCGATCCCGCGCAGCAGGGCGCGGGCCATTGACGCGGCGAACTCGTCGAGGGACTGCGGCGGCCGCCCGTCCTCCAGGGCCACGTAGGCGAAGGCCCGCTGCGCGCAGGCCCCCACCAGCAGGGACGCGGCCGCGTAGGTGTCGGCGTCGGCCCGTACCCGGCCGGCGGACTGTTCGGCGCGCAGATAGGCGTCCACGCCCCGGATCGGCACGTGGGGGCCGGTACCCAGCTCCCGCATCGCCGCGTTGTGACGGCTCATGAGCCTCGGCTCGGCGTACAGGGACGCCGCGATCGGGAAGCTCTGCTCGTAGAAGAGCGCGGCCTCGCGGGCGATCTCGGCGAGGTTCTGCTCGACCGTCCGCTCCCCCTCCCCCGGCTCCGCGATCAGCCGCTTCAGGATGCCGTCGACCTTGGGCAGCCGCTCCTTCAGGACCACCACGAAGAGCTCCTCCTTGCTCGGGAAGTGCTTGTAGAGCGCGGCCTCGGAGCAGCCGGCGGCCTTGGCGATCTCCTTGGTGGTGGCGCGGGCCAGGCCGATGGTGAGCATCAGCCGGTGAGCGGCGTCGATGATGCGGGCGCGGGTCGGCTTCTGCTCCATGTGCGCTCCAACGAAGCTTGACGAGCGGGTGAGTACTCACTCACTCTAGAGGTGAGTGAATACTTACCCACCCAGGAGGGTGTGCGATGCGACTCACAGTGTTCGGTGCGACAGGCGGTATCGGCCAGGAGATCGTCCGCCAGGGGGTGGCGGCAGGACACGAGGTGACGGCGGTGGTGCGGGACCCCGCGCGCCTGCCGGTCCCGCTCTCCGACGTGACGGTCCGCACGGTGGCCCGGTTCGACGACCCGGAGGCGCTGCGCGAGGCGGTCGCGGGCCAGGACGCGGTGCTCTCCGGCCTGGGCGCACCCGGCCGGAAGGCGGACGGGGTGGCGGAGCGGCTGACCCGCGCGGTGCTGGCGGCGATGGAGGCCGAGGGCACGCGGCGGCTGCTCGTGGTGAGCGCGGCCCCGGTCGCGCCGCACCCGGCGGACGACCCGCTGCTCGACCGGATGATGCTCTCCGCGATCGGCGCGATCCTCAAGGAGGTCTACGCGGACCTCACGGCGATGGAGGCCGCGCTCGCGG
This sequence comes from Streptomyces sp. NPDC048462, assembly GCF_043200175.1. Taxonomy (NCBI): domain Bacteria; kingdom Bacillati; phylum Actinomycetota; class Actinomycetes; order Kitasatosporales; family Streptomycetaceae; genus Streptomyces; species Streptomyces sp. NPDC048462. The sequence continues at coordinate 169,251 of NZ_JBICXG010000011.1, read as the reverse complement.
TGTCCGCGACGGAATGGACGTCGGTGCGGCCCCCGAAGCTCACCAACGGGCCGCTGACGGGGACGTACCGGACGGTCCACGGCAGTAACCCGCGCAGCGGCCGGTCCATCTCCCGGGCCGACGTGGCGCACGCGATGCTGGCGCTGATCGACGACCCGGCGGCGCTGAAGCAGGGCGTGGGCGTGGCGTACTGACCGCCGGGCCCGCACAGGCGCCGGGCCACGCTTACGGTCCGGTCAGAGGGTCACGCCCACGGTCACCGGTTCGTTGACCAGGGTGACGCCGAAGGCCTCGTGGACGCCGGCGACCACCTCGCGGGCGAGCGCCAGCAGGTCCTCGGTGCTCGCGGCGCCCCGGTTGGTGAGGGCGAGCGTGTGCTTGCCGGAGATGCGGGCCGGGCCGGTGCCGTATCCCTTGGTGAATCCGGCCCGGTCGATGAGCCAGGCCGCCGAGGTCTTGGTGCGTCCCCCGCCCGCGGGGAAGGCGGGGGGCGCCACCTCCGGTCCGAGCCGGTCCGCGACCCGGGCCAGGAAGGCCTCGAACTGCTCGGGGTCCAGGATCGGGTTGGTGAAGAACGAGCCTGCGGACCAGGTGTCGTGGTCCTCGGGGTCGAGCACCATGCCCTTGCCGGCCCGGAGCCCGAGCACGGTCTCACGGGCCGCGGCGGCGGGCACGCGCTCCCCCTCGGCGACACCCATGGCACGGGCCGTCTCGGGGTACTTCAGGGGCGCGGACAGCCCGCCGGCCTCTTCCAGCCCGAAGCGGACGCGCAGCACCACGAAGCGGTCGGGTTCGGCCTTGAAGCGGCTGTGCCGGTAGGAGAAGTCGCACTCGCTGTTCGGGATGGTGACCGTCTCCCGGCTGTGCCGGTCGTAGGCGACGACCTCCGTGATGGTGGACGACACCTCCTGCCCGTACGCCCCGACGTTCTGGATCGGCGTCGCACCGGCGGAACCGGGGATTCCGGCCAGGCATTCGAGTCCGGCGAGACCGGCCTCCACGCTGCGGGCGACGGCGTCCGTCCAGATCTCTCCGGCGGCCAGTTCGAGGGTCTCGCCGTCCAGCACGAATCCCTTGGTGGCGATGCGCAGGGCCGTCCCGTCGAAGCCCTTGTCACCGATGACCAGATTGCTGCCGCCGCCGATGACCAGGAGCGGGGTGCCGCTGTCGTCGGCCTCGCGTACGGCCCCGACGACTTCGGCGTCGGTCGTCGCGGTGAGGAGGCGGGTGGCGGGGCCGCCGAGCCGGAGGGTGGTCAGGGGGGCGAGGGGCGCGTCGTGGAGTTCCTGCACGGGGACAAGAGTACGGTCCGCGGGCCCGCCGTCAGGGCGGGGCCGCGGACCGTACCGGCGTGACAACCCCTCAGGCGGAGACGGGGACCCGCGCCTCGGCCCGGTCGGACTCCTGCACCGGGGTGCCGCTGCGGCCCGGGATCATCAGGGCGGCGAGCCCGGCGAGGGCCACCACCGCGGCGCCGATCCAGAGCGCGAGCACGGTCCCGTCCGTGAAGGTCTGCGGGGAGTCGTAGCCGCCCTGCGAGGAGAACGCGGTGGCGAGCACCGCGACCCCGAGGGCCCCGCCGACCTCGCGCAGCGCGTTGTTGGCGCCGGAGGCGATGCCCTGTTCCCCGGGGAGGACGCTGGACATCACCAGGCTGGCGGCCGGCGCGAAGTACATGGCCATCCCGATGCCGCCGACCATCAGACCGGGCAGCTGCGAGACGTAGGAGGCGTCGGGTGCCAGCGCGATGGCGAACAGGGCGAGGCCGACGGCCTGGAGGGCGAGTCCGGTCACGACCACCGGGCGGCCGCCGAACCGGTCGGCGAGCACCCCGGCGACGGGCGCCACCAGCATCGGCATGCCGGTCCAGGGCAGCATCCGCAGACCGGCCTCGGTGGGCGAGTAGCCCAGCACTCCCTGGAAGTACTGGCTGAGCAGGAAGATCGAACCGAACATACCGAGGAACATCAGCAGGCCGGCCATGTTGATCCCGAAGAACGCCCGGTTCCTGAAGAGCCGCATCGGCAGCATCGGGTTCTTGGCGCGGATCCCGTGGCGGATGAACCCGCCGATGAGGGCGGCACCGGCGATGAGTGAGGTCAGGACGGTGGGGTCGGTCCAGCCGTCGGAGTTGGCGTTCACCAGGCCGTAGACGATCCCGAAGAGCCCGCCGCTGACCAGGAGGGTGCCGGGGACGTCGAGCCGGGAGTCGGGGGCGTACGACTCGGCCAGGCGCAGCCGGGCGAGGGGCAGCAGGACCAGGCCGATCGGAACGTTCAGCCAGAAGATCCACTGCCAGGAGAGGTGTTCGGTGAGGCTGCCGCCGACCAGCGGCCCGCTGGCCACGGCCAGCCCGGTCACGGCGCTGAAGATGCCCAGCGCGGCGCCGCGGCGGGCGGGCGGCACGGCGGCCGTGAGCAGGGTGAGCGTCAGCGGCATCATGATCGCCGCACCCATGCCCTGGACCGCGCGGAAGGCGATCAGTTCGTTGATCCCGGGCGAGAGGGCGGCTGCGGCGGAGGCGCCGGTGAAGACGGAGAGCCCTATGACGAAGAGCCGGCGCCGGCCGAACCGGTCTCCCAGGGAGGCGCCGAGCATCAGCAGGACGGCGAAGGTGAGGGTGTACGCGTTCACCGTCCATTCGAGCTCCCCCAGCTCGCCGCCGAGGCTCTCGCGGATGGACGGCAGGGCGGTGGTGACGACGAGGTTGTCGAGGGCGGCCATGAAGCCGGCGATGCTGGTGATGACAAGAGCCCAGGCCACTCCCGAGCGGCCCTTCGTGTGCTGTTCCACTGCTCCCCCTGAGGGTTAGTTATTGATTACTAACTTTTCTGCACAGAAAGCGGCCGCCCATCCGGGCCGCATCGATCAGGCGTCCGGCTTGGCCGAGTCGTAGAACCCGGACCAGACGCGGTGGCCGGCCGGGAAGCCGAGCGAGGCGAGGGTGTTGGCCAGCATGCCGTAGGCGAGGAAGGTCGTCGTCCCGTCGGTGTCGGCCCCGAGCGCCAGGTGGACGTCGTCCCACAGCCGGAGCCAGCCCGCCCGCACCGACTCGCCGAACTCACGGTCCCCGGCGGCCTCGGCCGCCGCGACGGCCGCGTACATCTGCATCTGCATCAGCAGCTTGTCCGGGTCGTGGATGATCAGGCGCTGGTACGCCGTCGCCATGGCATGGAGCGCCTCCTCGGCCTCCAGCCCCTCGGCGGCGTCCGCGAAGACTTTGCGGGTGTCCGCGATGCACCGCTCGGCGGCGGCCAGAAACATCGCCTGCTTACTGGGGAAGAGGCGGAAGAGGTAGGGCTGCGAGACGCCCACGCGCCTGGCGATCACCTCGGTGGACGTCGCGCTGTACCCACCGCGGGCGAACTCCGTCACCGCCGCGCGGATGACGCTCTCGCGCCGCTCGTCTGCACTCATCCTCGCCATGCGGCTAAGTTAGTACTCAATCACTAACTTAGTCAACCGGTGCGCCGGGCCAGCCCACGCGTAAGGGGCGTGGCCCAAGGACCACGCCCCTTACGCGCACTTCTTGCGGTCAGGCGTCAGGCGAGCTGGACCACGGCGCGGGACATGCCCAGCACCTTCTTGTCGCCGCTCATCGCCGTCAGGTCGACGCGCACCCGCTTGTCGTCCAGCAGAACGGCCACCTTGGCACTGACCTCGATCAGCGCGCCCTTGTCGTCGTTGGGCACGGGGACCGGCTTGGTGAACCGGACTCCGTACTCGACGACCGCACCGGGGTCGCCGGTCCAGTCCGTGACCACCCGGATCGCCTCGGCCATGGTGAACATGCCGTGGGCGATCACGTCCGGCAGTCCGACCTCGCGGGCGAACTTCTCGTTCCAGTGGATCGGATTGAAGTCCCCGGAGGCTCCCGCGTACTGCACCAGCGTCGCCCGGGTGACCGGGAAAGACTGCGCCGGCAGCTCCGTGCCGACCTCGACCGAGCCGTAGCTCACCTTCGCAGCCATCACGCCTCCTCGGCGGCGCGCGCCACCAGCTTCGTCCACGCGGTAACGACAAGCTCCCCGGACTCGTCGTGGACCTCGCCACGGACGTCCAGGATGTCGTTGCCCGCCATGGACTTGACCGTCTCGATGGTCGACGTGACCGTCAGCCGGTCCCCGGCCCGCACCGGGCGGACGTACACGAACCGCTGGTCGCCATGGACGACCCGGCTGTAGTCCAGGCCCAGCTGCGGGTCCTGCACGACCTGCCCCGCGGCCTTGAAGGTGATCGAGAACACGAACGTGGGCGGCGCGATCACATCAATGTGACCGAGCGTCCTGGCCGCATCGGGATCCAGGTAGGCGGGATTCGAGTCGCCCACCGCCTCGGCGAACTCCCGGATCTTCTCCCGGCCGACCTCGTAAGGCGTGGTGGGCGGATAGGTCCGCCCCACGAAGGACTGATCGAGCGCCATGGGCTCGCAACCTCCTGATGAAAGACGAATGGGCCGAAGTCTCGAAGTACATCCTCGTACAACGACACGAGGCCGCCCCCAACGGGGACGGCCTCGTGTACGAGCCTGATTCAGCGCGTTTCGCGGTGCGCAGTGTGCGAGTTGCAGCGCGGGCAATGCTTCTTCATCTCAAGACGGTCCGGGTTGTTACGCCGGTTCTTCTTGGTGATGTAGTTCCGCTCCTTGCACTCCACGCAGGCCAGCGTGATCTTCGGGCGGACGTCGGTGGCAGCCACGTGAGTGCTCCTTGGACGGACGGTGGACGGATGAACGCAAAAAAAGAGTAGCCGATCGGAGGACCGACCCCACAATCGGCTACTGTTAGTAGCGGTGACCGGACTTGAACCGGTGACACAGCGATTATGAGCCGCTTGCTCTACCGACTGAGCTACACCGCTTTGATGATGAGTCTCCCCGCCGAAGCGGGGTTTCCCGATCACCAGAGCCCCAATGCGGAATCGAACCGCAGACCTTCTCCTTACCATGGAGACGCTCTACCGACTGAGCTATTGGGGCGAGCGATGAAGACATTACACGCTCGGTCGCCGATCGCCCAAATCCGTTTCGAAGCCCCGTCCCGAGCCCTTGACCGGCGCCGCCCGGAACCCTTGATCAGCCGCTCATCCGGCGCTTGATCAGCGGTTCGTCCGCAACTTGACCGGCTGGTCGTCCGGCCCTTCGTCAGCGGTTGCTCCGGCACTCGAGCTGCGGTCCGTCCGGCACTTCATCAGCAGTTCGTCCGGCACGTGCGGGGCGACTCGGCGGCCACCGGTCCCTTCCCGCCCCACACGTGCACACCCGTCCCACGCGCCCCTGCAGACCACACCGGTACGACTATTCAGCTCCTCCTCGAACCCGGTACGGCACACCTCTAGGCTCGACTCACTCTGCGTGACCATGCCCCCTTCCCTGGAGCGCGATGCCCGACAGCCGGCCGCGGCCGCCAGACGACCACGCCGCCGACGCGGCCAACGGCCGGGAGAGCGCCGCTCTGACACTCTGCGGCGCCCGTCTCACCGACGGCCGCATCGTGGACGTACGGCTCGGCGGGAGCCGGATCGAGGCCGTCGGGACCGCCGGCAGCCTCACCGCGCCCGGCGCGCGCATCGATCTGCGCGGCCATCTCCTGCTGCCCGCGCCCGCCGAGCCGCACGCCCACAGCGACACCGCGCTCACCGCCGACGGCGCCGGGACCGGCACCCCCGGACCGGCCTCGCAGCTCCCCGAGGACGTCCAGCGGCGCGCCACCGAGGCCGCGTTGCTGCAACTCGGACACGGCGCGACCGCGCTGCGCTCACACGTAAGGATCGGCGATGTGCAGGGCCTCGCCGCCCTCGAAGCCGTCCTCCAGGCACGCCGCTCGCTGCGCGGACTGGCCGATCTGACCGCGGTCGCGGTCCCCCGGCTGCTCACCGGCGTCGCGGGCGCCGACGGACTGGCCATGCTCCGCGACGCGGTGAAGATGGGGGCCGGCGCGGTCGGCGGCCGACCCGACCTGGATCCGGACCCGACGGGGTACGCGGAAGCCGTCCTGGAGATCGCCGCCGAGCACGGCTGCCCCGTCGATCTGCACACGGACAGTGACAACCCGGCCCGGCTGGCCCGGCTCGCGACCATGGCCGGCGGACTGCGCCAGGGAGTGGCCATCGGCCCCTGCGCGGGCCTCTCCCGGCTCACCGGGGAGGCGGCGGGCCGCGCCGCCGACCAGCTCGCCGCGTCCGGTGTGACGGTGATCTGCCTGCCCCAGGGCGGCTGCTGCGGGGCGGAGCGCCGGGGCACCGCCCCCGTTCAGCTGCTGCGCGCGGCCGGGGTGCGGGTCGCGGCGGGCAGCGGGGCGCTGCGGGACCTCGCCAACCCGGTGGGACGCGGCGACCCGCTGGAGGCCGCCTACCTGCTGGCCTCGCAGAGCGGACTGCGGGCGGAGCACGCCTACGAGACGGTGTCCGCCGAGGCCAGGCGTGCGATGGGGCTGCCCGACGTCCGGATCGAGGCGGGCTTCCCGGCCGAGCTGCTCGCCGTGCGCGGCGAACACCTCACCGGAGTGCTCTCACTGGCGTACAGCCGGATCGTGGTGCACCGGGGCCGCGTGGTGGCCCGCACCAGCGCGGTACGCGAGTACTGCGACTCCGAGACGGGCGGCGGTGCCGGACTCCCCCGCCAGGGACGGCCGGATTCCGGTCCCGGCGGCGGGGCTTGACCGCCCTGCGGCGCGCTCCGGCGTACGGTCGTGACCATGCGCATTGTCATCGCAGGTGGACATGGTCAGATCGCGCTGCGGCTTGAGCGGCTGCTCGCTGCACGCGGGGACGAGGCAGTGGGGATCATCCGTGATCCCGCACAGCGTGACGATCTCCGGGAGGCCGGTGCCGAACCGGTGGTCCTGGATCTCGAATCGGCCACCGTGGAGGAGACCGCGGAGGTGCTGCGCGGGGCCGACGCGGTGGTCTTCGCGGCCGGTGCGGGCCCCAACAGCGGCACGGACCGCAAGGACACCGTGGACCGCGGGGCGGCGGTGCTCTTCGCGGACGCGGCGGAACGGGCGGGGGTACGGCGCTACGTCGTCGTCTCGTCCATGGGCGCCGACGCGGACCACCCCGGCGACGAGGTGTTCGACGCGTACCTGCGGGCCAAGGGCGCGGCGGACGCCTACGTGCGCTCCAGGACGGCGCTCGACTGGACCATCCTGCGCCCCGGCATGCTGACCAACGACGCGGGCACCGGCCTGGTGCTGCTCGCCGCTTCGACGGGCCGCGGCCCGGTCCCGCGCGACGACGTGGCGGCCGCGCTCATGGAGCTGCTGGACACCCCGGCGGCGGCGGGCCTGACGCTGGAGCTCATCTCGGGCAACGTGCCGGTGATGGTCGCGGTGAAGGACATCGCGGGCAACTGACGCGGCGGCAACGGTCCGGGGGCGGCGGGACCGCCGCCCCCGGTCAGCGATCCGTCTCAACCACCCGGTGCCGGGCGCACGGTGATGCCGTGCCGCTCCAGCAGGGCCGCCGTGACCCCGTCGCCCTCGCGCAGCCCGCCGGTGAACGTACCGTCATAAACCCTGCCCCGCCCGCACGAAGGGCTGCGGGCCATCAGCAGCGCCTCGGTGCACCCGGCCCCGCGCGCCGCCTCCAGGGCCCGCCACACGCCGTCCACGAACGCCTCGGTCACATCCCGCCCGGTGTCGTCCACGACGCGCGCACGGCCCTCCAGCACGTCGTGCCCGTCGCCGCCGACGATCTCGGCGGGACGCCGGGGCGTGGGCAGCCCGGCGACGACCTCAGGGCAGCAGGACACGGCCCGGCGGTCACCGATGGCGGCGGCAAGCCCGGAGGAGGCCTTGCCCCGGCCGTCGAAGCGGCAGCGCACACCCAGGAGGCAGGCACTGACCAGTACGGATTCCATGGTTACGCCCTTCGCGACGAGATGACGGGACGACGAGAGCACCCTTCCCAGGATGAGGGGCCTGTTGTGTGGCGGCACCGTGGTCGGGCCTGGGCAGCCTGAGCCGGAGTGTGACCATGCACCTCAGCCGACGGCCGGCTCACGCAGCGCAGCAGGGAACACCACTCGACCGACCCCGGTGTCGATGACTGCCGAGTGCTTCGGTTCCCCCTTCTCCGAAAGGTCTTCCCAAGCTGCGCGGACCAGTCGGCTCAGACCCGGCAGGGACTGCGAATGAACCGCACCGCGCGAACGGCTGCGCGCGAGGTCCCGTGGCCGCCAGTCGCCCGCAGTACGCCGACGGCTGTTGAGCGGCGGGGCCGTCCTGACCTGCAGCATGTGTTCCAAGGCGAGTCCACAGACACCGGTCCCCAGTTCAGCGGCTACAGCCTGTTCGTCCTCAGGAGCCTCGGAGAGCAGCAGAGGCCAGCGGATCACCACCACCCTCTCCCAGAGCTCGGGCGGCACGGTGTTGGCCAGATGATGGCTCTCACCCACTGGCAGATCCCTGAGGCGGCGTTCAGCAGCCTGCGTCTGCCCCACGTAGCAGAGCCCCGCACCGGAGGCGAAGACTCCATAGAGCACCGGCCCATTCACGGTGGGCCCATCACCGTTCGTCCCTGTCAGAAGGGCTCCGACCTGGTGCGCGAACCTGTACCGCCGCTCCTGCCAACGGGCAAGTAGCGAGGCGTCGGCGAGCAGAGTTGTCAGCGACGTTGTCCAACTGCGGTATGCGTCTTCGTACGACTGGTCGTTCACGGACACCAGTCTGAGGTACTCGCTACCGGCCGCCCCACCCGGTCGGCAACCCGTGCAACGCTGGACCGTCACGCTGCCCAGACCTCACCGCTGGCCAGGGCCCCTGGTGCTTCGCGCAACCAGAGGTGCCAACCACGGCAGGGTTTTGGCACTAGGCAAGGGAACGTGCCGTTCAGGCGCTCTGTTGCACGGAGTCGCGGTACGCGGACCAGGTGTCGGCGAGGCCGACAGGAGTGGTGCGACTCAACACAAGTGTCTGCAGAGCAGCCTCCGTCTCCGTGAGCGCCGTCAGGAACTTCACGTAGGCAGTGCGCCGCATCTCCTCAAGCCGAGAGGCTCGGTCCCGCCTGGCTCGCACAGCTTCGACCACCAGCGTTGAGCCGACGCCGAGCGCCGCGCCGCTCACGAGAAAACCCCTCCCGACCAGCTGAAACAGCAGGTCGGAAGGGGTTTCACTTCCAGTGGCGGCGCCAGGGTTCGAACCTGGGTAGGCTGAGCCGGCAGATTTACAGTCTGCTCCCTTTGGCCACTCGGGCACACCGCCAAGGGATGTTGCCGTGGGGCCCGCCTCTCGGCGGCGCTCTGTGGCAACGACGTAAACGATACCTGATGCCCAGGGGTGCTACGCCACTGGATTGATCAGCAGCCCGCGCGGGCCCGGGTAGCTAGGCTTTGGTGGGCGGCGTGGTGCCAGTGGGCCCCGCGGCCGCCCCGTAGACATTCCGTTTCCAGCACCCCAGATACAAGGAGCCACACGTCATGGCCGACTCCAGTTTCGACATCGTCTCGAAGGTCGAGCGGCAGGAGGTCGACAACGCCCTCAACCAGGCCGCCAAGGAGATCTCGCAGCGTTACGACTTCAAGGGCACCGGCGCCTCGATCTCCTGGTCGGGCGAGAAGATCCTTATGGAGGCGAGCGGCGAGGAGCGGGTCAAGGCGATCCTCGACATCTTCCAGTCCAAGCTGATCAAGCGCGGCATCTCGCTGAAGTCGCTGGACGTGGGCGAGCCGCAGCTGTCCGGCAAGGAGTACAAGCTCTTCGCCACCATCGAGGAGGGCATCTCCCAGGAGAACGCCAAGAAGGTCGCGAAGGTCATTCGCGACGAGGGCCCCAAGGGCGTCAAGGCGCAGGTCCAGGGGGACGAGCTGCGGGTCAGCTCGAAGAGCCGGGACGACCTGCAGGCCGTCCAGGCGCTGATCAAGGGCCAGGACTTCGACTTCGACGTGCAGTTCGCCAACTACCGCTAGTACGAGACGGTCCGGGCGCGGGGCGGAGTGTGTGGTTCCGCGCCCGGACGTCATGTCCGAATACCGCCGGTGGCGGCGGTTCGGGCGACGCAGACTGGTCCGTGGCAGCCGATGATCCCGCTGCCCGCCGGACGAGACGAGGGACGAGTCATGACCATGTACGCGACGGTCGACAGCCCACTGGGCGAACTGCTGCTGGTCGGCGAGAAGGCCGCGGGGCCGGCCGGCGACGAGGTCACGCTCGTCTCGCTCTCCCTTCCGGGCCAGAAGGGCGCGGCGGTCGTCCAGGACGGCTGGATCCGTGAGCCCGGGGCGTTCGAGGCGATCGCCGGGCAGCTGCGGGAGTACTTCGAGGGGCGGCGGACCCGCTTCGACATCGCTCTCGCCGGCGGCCGGGGCACCGAGTTCCAGCGCCGGGTGTGGGCCGCACTCGACGGGGTCCCCTACGGGGAGACCATGTCGTACGGGCAGATCGCCGAGCGGGTCGGCGCGTCCGGGGCGGGGGTGCGTGCTGTGGGCACGGCGATCGGGCGCAATCCCCTGCTGGTCGTACGGCCGTGTCACCGGGTGATCGGTGCCGACGGGGCGCTGCGCGGCTACGCGGGCGGCCTGGAGCGCAAGGAGCGGCTTCTGGGGCTTGAGGGCGCCCTGGCGGTGCGCTGATGGCCGGGCTCTTCCCCCGGCCGCCGACGGAGGTCGCGCCGGGCGCGGTGCACGTACCCGACTGGCTGTCCGAGGAACGTCAGCGGGAGCTGGTGACGGCCTGCCGGGAGTGGGCGCGCGGGCCGGTGCCGCTGCGGCACACGGCGCTGCCGGGCGGCGGGGTGATGTCCGTACGGACCGTGTGCCTGGGGTGGCACTGGCAGCCGTACCGGTACACGCGTACGGCGGACGACGTGAACGGCGCTCCCGTCGCCCCGTTTCCCGACTGGCTCGGGGAGTTGGGGCGGGCCGCGCTGGTGGCGGCGTACGGCTCGCAGAGCCCGGTACGGACGTACGCGCCGGACACCGCGCTGATCAACTTCTATGACGACGCGGCACGGATGGGCATGCACCAGGACAAGGAGGAGCGCTCCGGTGCGCCTGTGGTGTCGCTGAGCATCGGTGACAGCTGCGTCTTCCGCTTCGGGAACACCGAGAGCCGGGGAAGGCCCTACACCGATGTGGAGTTGGCCTCGGGCGATCTGTTCGTCTTCGGCGGGCCCTCGCGGTTCGCGTTCCACGGAGTGCCGAGGATCCGTCCGGGGACAGCCGGTCCCGCGACAGGGATGAGCGGTGGGCGGCTCAATCTGACCCTTCGCGAGACCGGGTTGGGCGTCTGAGGCCGGACGGGTTCAGCGGCGTTCGCGGGAGTTCCCGAACAGCAGCCGGTAGGCGATCAGCAGGACCAGTGAACCGCCGATGGCCGAGATCCAGGTCGCAGCGTCGAAGAAGTCGTCCTTGGAGATCGGCCGGTCCAGGAAGCGCGCGGATATCCAGCCGCCCACGAAGGCGCCGACGATCCCTATGAGCGTGGTGCCCACGAGGCCGCCGGGGTCGCGTCCCGGCAGCAGGATCTTGGCGATGACGCCTGCGACAAGCCCAAGAATGATCCAGCCAATAATCGTCATGCGTGCGAACCTACCCCTCACTCGGTCTTGGAATCCAAGACGCCCGTGAGGGGCGGGTGGTTGCGGGATACGCGCTGTGAGCTGGCTGTACGTCTCGCAGCACCGCTCGCCGGCGGTGGTTCGTCAGCGGTGGTTCGTCAGCGGTGGTTCGTCACCAGCCGGCGAACTGCTCGTCGGTGCTGACGATCTCCTTGCCGAAGGGCATCAGCGACACCGGGATCAGCTTGAAGTTGGCGATGCCCAGGGGGATGCCGATGATCGTGATGCACAGGGCGATACCGGTGGTGATGTGCCCGAGCGCCAGCCACCACCCGGCGAGGACCAGCCACAGCACGTTGCCGACGCAGGAGGGCGCGCCCGCGTCCCGGCGGTCGACGACGCGGTGGCCGAAGGGCCACAGGGCGTAGACGCCGATGCGGAAGGCCGCGAGGCCGAACGGGATACCGATGATCGTGATGCACAGCAGGAGTCCCGCGAGCAGGTAGCCCAGGAACATCCAGAAGCCGCACAGGACCAGCCAAATGACGTTCAGAATTGTCTTCACGGGCGATGACCTGCCATCTGCTCGAGTCGGGCGATGCGCTCCGCCATCGGCGGGTGGGTCGAGAACATCCTGGACATGCCCCGGCCGGGACGGAACGGGTTGGCGATCATCATGTGGCTCGCTGTCTCGATCCGCGGTTCGGGGGGCAGCGGAAGCTGCTTGGTTCCGGCATCCAGCTTACGCAGGGCGTCGGCGAGGGCCAACGGATCACCGGTCAGCTGGGCGCCCGAGGCGTCCGCCTCGTACTCACGGGAGCGGCTGACGGCCAGTTGGATGACGGAGGCGGCGAGCGGGCCCAGGATCATGATCAGCAGCATGCCGAGGATGCCGGGGCCCTCGTCGTCGTTGGAGCGGCCGACCGGGATGAGCCAGGCGAAGTTGACCAGGAACATGACGACGGAGGCGAGGGCCCCGGCGACGGACGAGATCAGGATGTCTCGGTTGTAGACATGGCTGAGCTCATGGCCGAGGACGCCGCGCAGCTCCCGCTCGTCCAGGATCTGGAGGATGCCCTCGGTGCAGCAGACCGCGGCGTTGCGCGGGTTGCGGCCGGTCGCGAAGGCGTTGGGGGCCTGTGTCGGGGAGATGTAGAGCCGCGGCATGGGCTGCCGGGCGGCCGTGGAGAGCTCGCGGACCATGCGGTACAGCTGGGGCGCCTCGAACTCGCTCACCGGGCGGGCGCGCATGGCGCGCAGCGCCAGCTTGTCGCTGTTCCAGTACGCGTAGGCGTTGGTGCCGACGGCTACCAGGAGCGCGACGATCAGGCCCGTACGTCCGAAGAAGCTGCCGATGAGAATGATGAGTGCGGACAGGCCCCCGAGGAGTACGGCGGTTCTCAGCCCGTTGTGCCGGCGGTGCACGGTACGCCCTCCAAATGGTGCAGCAGGGGAACCCTTGCTTGGTGGTGCTCCACTCCCCAGTGGAGCCTCCCGTACTGGTCAACGCCAGGCGAGGAGAGCTAGTTCCCTTGTGCTCACTGCCGCGGGGCCCGGCTCGCTCCGGGTGTTCGCTCCGGGGCGGGCCGTAGGCCGTACGGGTGGAGAGGTGCCGCGGGGTCAGCGCTGGACGGGGAGTTTGGCGAGCGCCAGGGCCTCGGGGTCGGGCTCGACCTCGCTGGTGCAGTGGGCGCAGCGGGAGGCGACGGCGGGGATCGCCGTGTAGCAGCGCGGGCAGTCGCGCAGGGCGGCCTTGATGTCGACCTCCTCCTGGTCCTTCTTGGCGGTGAAGCGGTCCTGGACCTTGGCCATGGGCATGACGACGCAGAAGTAGAGGACCGCGGCGGTGATGAGGAAGGCGATCGCGGCGGCGACGAAGAGGCCGTAGGGAAAGGTCACACCGTCGAACTTGAACTCGGCCTTGCTGAAGTCACCGGTGCCTCGGGTGATGAGGCCGATCAGCGGCACGATGAACGCGTTGCTGAACCCGGTGACGACCGCGGTGAACGCGGCTCCGACGGCGAGACCGATCGCCATGGAGATGACGTTTCCGCGCAGGATGAATTCCTTGAACCCGTTCAGCACTGCCTGTGGCTCCTCGGTTGTGATGTGCAGTTCGTATGCGCCGTGCGCGGGCATGACCCTGCCCTGCGCGGACCGCTCCGGGCAAACCGATCTTGCCGGCGTCAGAACAGGTTGACGTCGGCGAACCTGAGGACCGCCTGGGGTGCGCCGGAGAGGGCGATGCCGGCGACGGCGGTGATGACGATCGCGGCGGTGAGCGGTGCCGGGGCGCGGTGCCGGATGACGGGCCGCTGCTCCGTACCGTCCTGCGCGCCCTCCCGGGCTTCGTCCTCGGCGGGGCCGCGGAACAGGGCGGCGGTCCACTGGAGGTAGTAGTACAGCGCGATCACGACGTTGACGGCCATGACGACGGCGAGCCAGCCGAGTCCGGCGTCGACGGCCGAGGAGAAGACGGTGACCTTGGCGAAGAGGCCGATGATGCCCGGCGGCAGTCCGGCCAGGCAGAGCAGGAAGAAGCCCAGGGCGAGGGCCGCCAGGGGGCGGGTGGCGTAGAGGTTGCGGTAGTCGGCCAGACGGTTGCCGGGGCTGGTGCGGGCGACCAGGGCGGCGACGGCGAAGGCGCCGAGGTTCACGACGGCGTACATCAGGGCGTACGCGACGGTGGAGCCGATCTGCCGGTCGCCGGCGTACGCGGCCGCGGCGATCGGCACCAGGAGGTAGCCGGCCTGGGCGACGGACGACCAGGCCAGGAGGCGTACGGCGCTGCGGGCGCGGGTTGCGCTCTGGCGCAGGGCCGCGACGTTGCCGACGGTCATGGTGAGCGCGGCGAGGACGGCGAGGGCGGGGCCCCAGACGTCCGCGTAGGAGGGGAACGCGACCACGGTGACGAGGATCAGGCCGGAGAAGCCGACGGCCTTGCCGACGACCGAGAGGTAGGCGGCGATCGGCAGCGGGGCGCCGACATAGGTGTCGGGGACCCAGAAGTGGAAGGGTGCGGCGGCTGTCTTGAAGGCGAAGCCGACGAGGGTGAGGGCGACGCCCGCCTCGGCGAGGGTGGAGAGCTGCCCGGGTACGTCGTCGAGGCGGGCGGCGATCTCCGTGAGGTGGAGGGTGCCGGTCGCCGCGTAGACGAAGCTGACGCCGAGGAGCATCACGGCGGTCGCGACGACGGAGGACAGGAAGAACTTCAGCGCGGCTTCGGAGGAGCGCCGGTCGCCGCGCTTGATGCCCACGAGGGCGAATGCGGGCAGCGAGGCGACTTCGAGGGCGACGACGAGGGTGGCGAGGTCGCGGGCGGCGGGCAGCAGCGCGGCACCGGCGGCGGAGGACAGCAGCAGGAACCAGAACTCGCCGGCCGGCAGCTTGCGGGTGTCCCCGATCGACAGCAGCGCGGTCAGCAGGGCGCCGCCGAGCACCAGGAGCTGGATGACCAGGGTGAAGTGGTCGGCGGTGTAGCTGCAGGCGTGGGTGCCGGTGCTGAGGCAGAAGGTGGAACGGTCGCCGTCGCGCAGCGGGAGGAGGAGCAGGAGGGCGGCCACGAGCCCGGCGACGGCCCCGTAGCCGAGGAGCGGCTTGCGCTCCTTGGGTACGAAGAGGTCGGCGACCAGGACGACGAGGGCGACGGCGGCGACGGTGACCGGGGGCGCGATGGCGAGCCAGTCGACGGACTGGACGAGGCTGGTGGTGCCCTCGGCCGCGGTGTGGACCAGGCCGGTGGTGCTCTCGGCCGCTGTGGTCACGACTTGCCTCCTGCGAGGAGCTTCTGCACGGCCGGGTCGGTGAGGCCGAGGAGGACGGCGGGCCACAGCCCGGCCAGGACGGTGAGGGCAGCGAGGGGGGTCCAGGCGGCGAACTCGTGGTGCTGGATGTCGGGGATCCGGTGCGGTTCCTCGCGCTTGGCGCCCATGCAGACGCGGCGTACCAGGATGAGCATGTACGCGGCGGTGAGCAGGGTGCCGAACGCGGCGACCGACATGAAGGTCAGGAAGGCGGGGCGGCTCAGGCCGTCGGCCGGGTCGAAGGCGCCGAACAGCGTGAGCATCTCGCCCCAGAACCCGGCGAGGCCGGGCAGGCCCAGGGAGGCGATCGCGGTGAACGCGAGGAGGCCGCCGAGGCGGGGCGCGCTGCCGTAGAGCGCGGCGCCGGTGGCGCCGGAGAGGGTGTCTAGGTCGGCGGTGCCGTAGCGGTCCTTGACCGCGCCGGCCAGGAAGAACAGCAGGCCGGTGATGAGCCCGTGGGCGATGTTGGCGAAGAGCGCGCCGTTGACGCCGGTGGGGGTCATGCTCGCGATGCCGAGGAGTACGAAGCCCATGTGGCCGACGGAGGAGTACGCGATCAGGCGCTTCAGGTCGCCCTTGGCGCCGGGCCGGGCCAGGGCCAGGCAGGCGAGCGAGCCGTAGATGATGCCGGCGACCGCGAAGGCGGCGAGGTAGGGCGCGAAGGTGTGCATGCCGTCGGGGGCGATCGGGAGCAGGATCCGGACGAATCCGTACGTGCCCATCTTCAGCAGGACGCCCGCCAGGAGGACCGAGCCGACGGTCGGGGCGGCGGTGTGGGCATCCGGGAGCCAGCTGTGCAGCGGCCACATCGGGGTCTTGACGGCGAGTCCGATGCCGATCGCGAGAACGGCGATGACCTGCACGGACGAGGTGAGGCCTCGGCCGTTGTCAGTGGCGAGTGCCACCATGTCGAAGGTGCCGCTCTTCAGTCCGATGAGGAGCAGCCCCAGCAGCATGACGACCGAGCCGAGCAGTGTGTAGAGGATGAACTTCCAGGCGGCCGCCTGCCTCTGCGCGCCGCCCCAGCGGGCGATGAGGAAGTACATCGGGATGAGCACCATCTCGAATGCCAGGAAGAACAGCAGCAGATCGAGGACGGCGAAGGTCGCGAGGGTGCCGGACTCCAGGACCAGGATCAGGGCGACGAAGGCCTTCGGGGAGGGGCCTGCGGGCAGCTTGAAGTAGCTGTGGAGCGCGCAGAGGAAGGTCAGCAGCGCGGTCAGTACGAGAAGGGGGAGCGAGATGCCGTCGATGCCGAGATGGATGCGGACGTCGAGCGCCGGGATCCAGCTGATGTCGGTGGTGGCCTGCATCTTCGACGGGTGGTCGTGGTCGAAGCCCAGGGCGAGCACGATCGCGGCGATGAGGATCACGCCGGTCACGGTCACGCCGTGGCGGAGTACCGCCTGGTCGGGGTTGCGGCCCTTGAGTCCGGGCGGGGCCGGGAGCAGGGCCGCGACGGCTCCGAGGAGCGGGGCGACGACGATGAACGCCAGAAGGAACTGCATCACGGATGCGCTGATATCGATCACGGCTCACGACCCGGCGTTGACGTTGGCGAAGACGACGGCGGCGACCGCCAGGACCAGGGAACCGGCGAGCAGCGCGCTGAGGTAGGTCTGCACGTTGCCGGTCTGGGCACGGCGGACGGCGGTGCCGAGCCAGCGTGCGCCGGTGGCGGAGCCGCGTACGTAGGTGTCGACGACCTCGCGGTCCAGGAAGCGGACGAGGCTCGCCGCCGCCTGGACGGGGCGGACGAACAGTGCCGCGTAGACGGCGTCCAGGTGGAAGCCGGCGGCCGCGTGGCGGTGGAGCGGGCCGAGCAGCAGCCGGCCGGGGTCGGCCGGGTCGGGGGCGTCACCGGTGTCCCCGTAGGCGGCGGTGCGGCTCTCCATGGCCTCGACCTCGATGAGGGCGGGTTCGGCGTCGGGGTGGGCCACGACGGAGCCCATGGGGGTGCGGGCGGCGAGCGCCGTGGTGTGGCGCCAGGCCCCGTAGGTGACGAGGCCGCCGACGAGGCCGACGCCGGTGGACAGGACGGCGGTGGTCAGCGACGGGGTGAGGCTGTGGCCGTCGAACCAGTCGGTGATCACGCCGACGGTCAGGCCGAACGCCATGGTGGGGACGGCCAGGACCCACAGGACCGAGGTCATGGCGACGGGCTGCCTGCCGTGGTCGGGGGCCTCGGCGCCCCGGCCGCGGAAGGCAAGGAGCCAGAGGCGGGTGGCGTACGCCGCGGTGAGCACGGCGGCCAGGAGTCCGGCGACGAGGACGGTCCAGCCGGCGGCGGCCGGGGCGACGTGGCGGTCGCCGAGGGCGGTGTGCTCGGCGGCGACGAGGACGGCTTCCTTGGAGAAGAAGCCGGCGAACGGCGGGACGGCGGCCAGCGCGAGGAGTGCGACGGTCATCGTCCAGTACGCGTCGGGGATGCGCTTGGCCAGGCCGCCCATGCGGGACATGGCGGCCAGTGAGTTGGTGCCCGCGGCGTGGATGACGACGCCCGCGGCGAGGAAGAGGACGGCCTTGAACGCGCCGTGCGAGAGGAGGTGGAAGACGGCGGCACCCCGGTCGCCGACGGCCAGGGCGCCGGACATGTAGCCGAGCTGCCCGATCGTGGAGTAGGCGAGGACGCGTTTGATGTCGTCCTGGGCGAGTGCGGCGAGTCCGGAGCCGATCATCGTGACGGCGGCCATCACGGCGAGGACGACGAGCGCCGCGCCCGAGGCGGCGAAGACGGGGAGCAGCCGGGCCACGAAGTAGATACCGGCGGCGACCATCGTCGCGGCGTGGATCAGCGCGGAAACAGGGGTGGGACCGGCCATCGCGTCGGGCAGCCAGGTGTGCAGCGGGAACTGCGCGGACTTGCCCGCGACACCGGCCAGCAGCAGCAGGGCGATCACGGTGGGGTGGTCGAGGCCGCCGTGGGCGACGGAACCCAGGATGCCGGTGATGCGGAAGGTGCCCGTGTCGGCGGCGAGGGCGAACAGGCCGATGAGGAAGGGGACGTCACCGAGCTTGGTGACCAGGAACGCCTTGAGGGAGGCCGCGCGGGCCTCGGGAGTCTCCCAGTAGTGGCCGACCAGGAAGTACGAGCAGATGCCCATGACCTCCCAGCCGACCAGGAGCACCATCAGGTCGCCGGAGTAGACGACGAGCAGCATCGCGGCGGTGAAGAGGGAGACGAGGGCCGTGTACGAGGGGTAGCGGGGGTCGTCGCGCAGGTACGCCGTCGAGTAGATCTGCACGCAGCTCGCGACCAGGGCGACCAGCACGGCGACGAGGACCGCGAAGCCGTCGAGGTGCAGCGCCAGGTCGATCGGGACCGAGCCGGTGGGGGTGAGCTGGGTCGCGGCGTCGATGGCCCGGCCGCCGCCCTGGCGGGCCGCGACGACGGCGGCGATGACGAGGGTGGCGAGGGAGGGCAGTACGGCGAGGGGGCGGACGAAGCCGGGGGCCGTGCGCCCGAGGAGGAGGCCGGCCGCGGCTCCCAGGAACGGGAGGAGGGGGACGAGGACGGCGAGGGTCGTGGTGGTCACGGGGTGGCCTCTGCCTTCTTTGCCTTCCCTGCCGGAGCAGTGGCCTGGTCTTCGGGGACTTCGGTGTCCCTGTCGTCGGTGTCCCTGTCGTCGTCCGGGAGTTCCTCGGCCTCGTCGGTCTCGGCGGTGTCGCGGAGGCGGTCGACGTCGGAGCTGCCTCGGTTGCGGTACACGGCGAGGACGATGGCCAGGCCGATGCCGATCTCCGCCGCCGCGATGGCGATGGTGAACAGGGTGAGGGCCTGGCCGGAGTGCAGGGCGTCGCGCAGCCATACGTCGAACGCGACCAGGTTGAGGTTGACCGCGTTGAGCATCAGCTCGACGGACATCAGGACCAGGATCGCGTTGCGGCGCGCGAGAACCCCGTAGAGGCCGGTACAGAAGAGGAGGACGGCGAGCACGGCGGGATAGGCGAGGTGCATCAGCTGTTGTCCTCTCGGCTCTTGGCTTCCTGGGCCTTGCGGGACAGGACGACCGCGCCGACGAGCGCTGCGAGCAGGAGGACGGAGAGCGCTTCGAAGGGCAGTACCCAGTGCCGGAACAGAAAGGCGCCGGTCGCCTCGGTGGACCCCTGGGCCGGTCCGTCCAGCTCGATCCAGGTGGTGCGGAAGGCGTCGACGACGACCCATACGAGGGTGCCGGCGGCGGCGACCGCCACCGCGAGGGCGGCCCAGCGGTTCTCCGAATCGGCGTCCGGGGAGCGGCCGATGGGGGCCCTGGTGAGCATCAGGCCGAACAGCAGGAGGACGACGACGGAACCGACGTAGATCAGTACCTGCACCCAGGCGATGAACTCGGCCGTGAGCAGCAGGTATTCGACGGCGAGCCCGCCGAGCGCCACGATCAGCCAGAGGGCGGCGTGTACCAGTTGTCTGGTCGTGACGGTGACGAGGGCCGCGCCGAGGGTGGCGATCCCGACCAGGACGAAGGCGATCTCGATGCCTGCCGGGGAGAGGAAGCCGGGATGGCTCCCGGCGGCGAGGACGTGGGCGGGGCCGTCGGCGAGGACGTTGGCGGTGATCACGCCTGGCCCTCCTGGTCCGTCGGGGTGGGGTCCGTCGGGGTGGGATCCGTCGGGGTGGGATCCGTCGGGGTGGGCGGGGCGGCCTCGGCGGCGGCCTCCTGCTCACGCTTGGTCCGGAGCTTGTCCGCCGTCTTGCGGGCGGCGGCGATCTCCTTCGGCTCCTCGGCCGCCGGATCGAGCGCCGGCGGCTCCGGCACGGTCCACATCCACTCGCGGAGCTTGTCGCGCTCGTGGGTGAGTTCGAGGATGTCCGTCTCCGCGTACTCGAACTCCGGCGACCAGAACAGCGCGTCGAACGGGCACACCTCGATGCAGATACCGCAGTACATGCAGAGCGAGAAGTCGATGGCGAAGCGGTCCAGCACGTTGCGGCTGCGCTCGCGCCCACCCGGGGCGGCGGCGGGCACCGTCTCCTTGTGGGAGTCGATGTAGATGCACCAGTCCGGACACTCACGGGCGCAGAGCATGCAGACCGTGCAGTTCTCCTCGAACAGCGCGATGACGCCTCGGGAGCGGGGCGGCAGTTCGGGCTGCGTGTCCGGGTACTGGGCGGTGACGGTCTTCTTGGTCATCGTCCGCAGGGTGACGGCGAGACCCTTGGCCAGGCCTGCGCCGGGGATCGGGGGCACTAGTTGATCGCCACCTTCACGATGCCGGTGAGCGCGATCTGCGCGAGAGCGAGCGGGATGAGCGTGGTCCAGGCGAGCTTCTGCAGCTGGTCCTCGCGGAGGCGGGGATAGCTCACGCGCAACCAGATGACGACGAAGGCGAGGACGGCGACCTTCAGGAGGGTCCAGACCCAGCCCAGTCCGTCGGCGCCCAGTGGGCCGTGCCAGCCGCCCAGGAAGAGGACGGTGGTCAGCGCGCACAGCACGACGATGCCCGCGTACTCGGCGAGCAGGAACAGGGCGAACCGGAGGCCGGTGTACTCGGTGTACGCGCCGAAGATGATCTCCGAGTCCGCGATCGGCATGTCGAAGGGCGGGCGCTGGAGTTCGGCGAGCCCTGCCACGAAGAAGACCAGGGCCCCGATGATCTGCCACGGCAGCCACCACCACTCGAAGGCGTCGAGGATGCCGGGGAGCGAGACCGTGCCGGCCGCCATCGCCACCGAGGCGGCGGCGAGCAGCATCGGCAGCTCGTACGCGAGCAGCTGGGCGGCGGTGCGGATCCCGCCGAGCAGCGAGAACTTGTTGGCCGATGCCCAGCCCGCCATGAGCGAGCCGAGCACGCCGATGCCCATCACCGCGAGCACGAAGAAGATGCCCGCGTCGACCACCTGGCCGACCGCGCCCTCGCCGGGGCCGATCGGGATGGCCACGAGCACGAGGAGGTACGGGAGCAGCGCGACGGCGGGGGCCAGCTGGAAGACGCGGCGGTCGGCCTCGGCCGGGACGATGTCTTCCTTCTGTACGAACTTCACGCCGTCCGCGACGAGCTGGGCCCAGCCGTGGAAGCCGCCGGCGTACATGGGGCCCAGGCGGCCCTGCATGTGGGCCATCACCTTGTGTTCGGCCTGGCCGACGACGAGGGGGACGACCATGAACACCGCGAACACGATGACGAGGCGGAGGGCGACGTCCAGTACGTCGTTCACTCGGTTTCGCCTCCGGCTGGAGTGTCGGGGGTATCAGGAGTATCGGGGGTATCAGCTGTATCGGATGTCTTGGCTGTGTCCGCCGCGTCCGCTGTGTTTGGTGCGTCCGCTGCGTTTGGTGCCTCTGCTGCGTCTGCTGCGTCTGCTGCCTTGGGGGGTTGTTCGGTGGGGGTGCCGCTGCGCGGGGGCTCTCCCCTGCCCGTCCCTTCCCGAACCGGGGGCTCTGCCCCCGGGGCCCCGCTCCTCAAACGCCGGAGGGGCTGGGACTGTGCCGAATCAGCGGCATCGGCAGCGGCCCCGGCATCAGCCGCAGCCCCGGCATCAGCCGGAGCCCCGGCATCCCGGTCCGATGCGTCGTCGAAGGCCGGGCGGGCGTTGTGCCACGGTGCGTCCGTCGCCGGAGCAGGGGCAGGCGCCGGTGCGTCCGTGTTCGGAGCAGGCGCGGGCGCCGGAGCAGACGCATCTGGACCCGGGGCGGGCGCAGGCTCCGTACCCGTACCCGTACCCGGAGCCGGTGTGGTCCGGGGCGCCGGGGCCGGGCTCGCCCCGGTGTCGGGGGCTCCCGGCCGCTGGCCCACCGAGCCGTCGCTCGCGCCGCGGGTGCGGCGGGCCGGGCGGTCGCCCGCCGGCCTCGCCGCGCGGGCGGGGCGGGCGGGGGCAGGCGGGAGCTGGCCCTTCAGCGGGCCCCATTCGTTCGGGTCGGGGACGCCGGGCGGCAGCATCGTGCGGCGCTTCGGGCCGCCGTGCTCCGACTCGCCCGGCTCCTTCGCTCCCGGCCAGGCCTTCGCCACGCGGGCCGCCAGGACGAAGTCCTTGCGCAGCGGGTGGCCCTCGAAGCCCTCGGGCAGCAGCAGGGGGACCAGGTGCGGGTGGCCGTCGAAGCCGATGCCGAACATCTCGTGGGTCTCGCGCTCGTGCCAGGCGGCGCCCGCGTAGACGCCGATCGCGCTGGGCAGCACGGCGGCCTCGTGCGGAACGGTCGTGCGGACCAGCAGCCGGCGGACCGCGGGGCCGGGGCCGGCACGGTCGGGCAGCGCGACGAGGTGGGCGCAGACCAGGAAGCCCGTGCCCGGTTCGTCGACGGCGCTCAGCCAGTCGAAGTAGGTGCAGCCGAGGCGGTCGCGCGCCGTTTCGAGCGCGGCGATCCAGGATGCGGGCGGCACGTCGACGGTCAGCAGTTCGTACGACTGCTCCGCCGTGGCGTCCTCGCCGAAGATCTCGGCGACGGCGTCCGGCAGCCGGTCGTAGCTCTCGGCGGCGGTCACTTCCCCTCCTCCTTCGGGGAGTCGGGGGCGGAACCGGTCACGGACGGCGCGGCGACCAGTCCGCTGCGCAGCGCGGCGGTGGACGGACGGGCCGCGTCGCCCGTTCCGTAGCGCTCGCTGAGTGACTCGCGGGCGATCTTCTCCTGGAGCTTGAGGATCCCCTGGAGCAGGGCCTCCGGCCGGGGCGGGCAGCCGGGGACGTAGACGTCCACCGGGATGATCTGGTCGACCCCCTTCGTCACCGAGTACGAATCCCAGTACGGGCCGCCGCAGTTGGAGCAGGCGCCGAAGGAGATGACGTACTTGGGCTCGGGCATCTGCTCGTACAGGCGCTTCACCGCCGGGGCCATCTTGTCCGTCACCGTGCCGGAGACGATCATGAGGTCGGCCTGGCGGGGGCCGGGCGCGAACGGGATCACGCCGAGCCGGATGAAGTCGTGGCGCGCCATGGAAGCGGCGATGAACTCGATCGCGCAGCAGGCGAGTCCGAAGTTGAAGACCCAGAGGCTGTAGCGGCGTCCCCAGTTGAGGACCACCTTCATCGGCTCGGGCGCGAGCCGGGACAGCACCCCGAGCCGCTTCGGCTCGGGAAGGAACGTGGGTACGGGTTCGGGCCCGGGTACGGGCACGGGACCCGACTCCGGTCCCGACTGCGGCTGGGGCTGCGGCTGACCGGCTGACGACGGGCTCGTCACGTCCATTCGAGGACGCCCTTCTTCCATGCGTAGAGCAGTCCCACGGCCAGGAAACCGAGGAAGATGAACATTTCCACCAGCGTCGTCGCGCCGTATCCGGGCGCGGCGAAGACGGTTGCCCAGGGGAACAGGAAGATCGAGTCGACGGCGAAGATCACGTACAGGAAGCCGTACACGTAATAACGGACCTGGGTGTGGGCCCAGCCCTCCCCCACGGGGTCCACGCCGCACTCGTACGTGAGGAGTTTCTCCGGCGTCGGGACCACCGGGCGCATCAGCCGGCCGGCTCCGAAGGCGACGGCGACGAACAGCACCCCGACCACGGCGAGCAGCCCGACGACCGAGTAGCTGTGGAAGTACTCCGACGCGAGAACGGCCGGTCCCGACAGGTCCGCAACGTCCGTCACGTCCGCCCCCTCGCTCCCTCAAACCTGTTCGACGATCTGTACGCACGGGAGTCTAGGCCCTGTAAAGGAACAGTAAGCAGTCGCGTCGGGCAACGGGTGGGGTTATCCCCACTTCACGCCACCCACGAGCCCCATGGCGTCCGGATGCCCCACCCGGCAGGCTGGGTACATGACCATGAGCCCGCAGGTACCCGGCAACGACCGGCCGCCGCCCGTCCGCATCGCCTTCGACACGTACACGTGGAAGGAGATCGCACATCTCCTCGCCAACCTTCCGATGGCGATCCTCGGGTTCGTCTACTCGGTGCTCATGATCGGCATCGGCGTCGGGCTCGCGGTCACGGTGATCGGTCTGCCCCTGCTGGCCGTCGGGCTCCAGGGTTCGCGGCTGATCGGCCGGGTCGAGCGCGGCCGGGCCCGGGGGCTGCTCGGGGTGCGGATCGACGAGCCGAGTCCGATGGCCCGGGTCCGCCGCGAGGAGGGGTTCTTCGCCTGGCTGTGGTCGAGCCTGAAGGATCCGGTGGGCTGGCGCGCGGTGCTGTACTCCTTCATCCGGCTGCCGTGGGGCGTGCTCACCTTCGCGGTGACGCTCGTGAGCCTCTTCGTCCTGTGGCCGGTACTCCCCTATACGGCGCGGTTCATGGCCAACGCCGACCGGGGCATGGTGCGCGGGCTGCTGTCGCCCTCCGACGAGCTGGAACGCCGCATCGCGGAGCTGGAGTCGGACCGGGGTGTGGTCGTCGACACCGCCGCCGCCGACCTGCGCCGCATCGAACGCGACCTCCACGACGGTGCCCAGGCCCGCCTCGTCGCCCTCGCGATGGGGCTCGGTCTCGCGAAGGAGAAGCTGACCGACGATCCGGAGGCCGCGGCCAAGATGGTCGACGAGGCGCACGGCGAGGTCAAGGTCGCTCTCCAGGAACTCCGTGATCTCGCCCGTGGCATCCACCCCGCCGTCCTCACCGACCGCGGTCTGGACGCCGCGCTCTCCGCCATCGCCTCCCGCTGCACCGTCCCCGTCACGGTGGGGGTGGATCTGCCGGGCCGGCCCGCGCAGGCCATCGAGGGCATCGCGTACTTCACCGTCTCCGAACTGCTCCAGAACGTCAGCAAGCACAGTGGGGCGCGCACGGCCTCCGTCGACGTGTGGCGGACGGCGGACCGGCTGCTGATCCAGGTCACCGACGACGGACGCGGCGGCGCCTCGATGGACGGCGGTACGGGGATGTCGGGGCTGGCCGAGCGACTGGGCGCCGTCGACGGGCTGTTCGTCCTGGACTCGCCGCCCGGCGGCCCGACCACCGTCACGGCGGAGCTGCCCTGGCGCGACCGGGAGAACGAGCATGCCGCCACCACCCGCGGCCGCCTGGAGAAGGCGTAAGCCACAGGACCGCAGCACCGCAGCACCACAGGACGGCAAAGCCGCACGACCGCATCACCGCACCACCGGCCCGGACACCTCCCATGGTGGGGAAAACCCCCGGCCGAAGAGGGAGACCGGCCTCATGGTGCGCCGTCGCCCGCCACAGCACCCTTGAAGAAGTACGGCACACGCGGACGGCGTGGGCGTAGCAACGGCAGCCCGGCACCACCACGATGAGCAGACGCGGAAGAAACGGATGGACGCCATGGCCATGGCATACGGACCGGACACACGGGACCAGCAGCGCTCGGGCACCGGCACCGGCTCCGGCACCGGTCCGGGCGCCGGGACCGGGGGCGAGCGTCCCGAGCGGAAGCACATGGTCCCCGCCGTACTGCGTGCCCCCGTCGAGGGCCGGACCTGGCGCGAGACCACGTATCTGCTGCTCAGCATGCCCCTCAGCATCGTGTTCTTCTGCCTCGCGATCACCATGACGATGCTGGGTGCCGGCCTGCTCATCACCTTCCTGGGCGTTCCGGTGCTGGCCGCCGCACTGGCCATGTGCCGCGGGTTCGGCGCGCTGGAGCGGGCCAGGGCACGGGGGCTGCTGCGGCTCGACGTGGCGTCGCCCGCACCGGTGCGGGGGCGGACCGGCGGGCTGATGTCGTGGGTCGGGGCGGTCCTGAAGAGCGGGGTGTCCTGGCGGCACCTGCTCTACTCCCTGCTGCACCTGCCGTGGGCGGTCTTCGGCTTCGTCGTCACGACGGTCCTGTGGTCCTGGGGCCTGGCGGCCTTCACCTACCCGGCGTGGCACTGGATCTTCCCGGCGTACACGGGCGTCGAGGGAGTCCAGCTGTACGGGGACGACGGCCACCAGATCTATCTGGACTCCCCCGCCGAGCTGGCCCTGACCAGCGCCGTCGGGCTGCTGTTCGTCCTGCTCACCCCGTGGATCGTGCGCGCCCTGACCTCGGTGGACCGGCTGATGGTGACCGGGCTGCTGAGCCCGTCCCGGCTGGCGACGCGGGTCACAGAGCTGGAGTCGGACCGGGGTGTGGTCGTCGACACCGCCGCCGCCGACCTGCGCCGCATCGAACGCGACCTCCACGACGGTGCCCAGGCCCGCCTCGTCGCCCTCGCCATGGATCTGGGGCTGGCCAAGGAGAAGCTGACGGCCGATCCGGAGGCCGCGGCCAAGATGGTCGACGAGGCGCACGGCGAGGTCAAGGTCGCCCTCCAGGAACTCCGCGACCTGGCCCGTGGCATCCACCCCGCCGTCCTCACCGACCGCGGTCTGGACGCCGCGCTCTCCGCCATCGCCTCCCGCTGCACCGTCCCCGTCACGGTCGAGGTCGACCTGACGTCCCGGCCGGCGCAGGCCATCGAGGGCATCGCGTACTTCACCGTCTCCGAACTGCTCCAGAACGTCAGCAAGCACGCCCACGCCACCCGCGCCTCCATCGACGTGTGGCGGACGGCGGACCGTCTGATGCTCCAGGTCACCGACGACGGACGCGGCGGCGCCGGCCTGACGTCGGGCAGCGGCCTGGCCGGTCTGACGGAGCGGCTGGACGCGGTGGACGGCATCCTGGTCGTCGAGTCCCCGGTGGGCGGCCCGACCAAGATCACGGCCGAACTCCCCTGGCGCGGCTGACCACCACCCCGCCGAGCCTCCTCCACCCCGGCGAGCCCGGCTTCACGGGCTTCCCCGGCGACGCAACCCTTCGAACGCTCGCGGCGTCACCGCCGATACTGGGATGCTGGATGCTGATCGGCATACGGGCGGGAACAGCTAGCGGTGGGGGAACAGACGTCGTGGTGGAGGACAGGGTGCGCGTAGTCATCGCCGAGGATTCGGTACTGCTCCGGGAGGGACTCACCCGGCTGCTGACCGATCTCGGCCATGACGTCGTGGCGGGGGTCGGGGACGCCGAGGCGCTGATCAAGACAGTGAGCGACCTCGCCGCCCAGGACGCGCTGCCCGACGTGGTGGTCGCGGACGTGCGGATGCCGCCGACCCACACGGACGAGGGCGTGCGGGCCGCGGTGCGGCTCCGAAAGGAGTACCCGGGCATTGGGGTACTGGTCCTTTCGCAGTACGTCGAGGAGCAGTACGCCACCGAGTTGCTGGCCGGATCCAGCCGCGGCGTGGGGTACCTGCTGAAGGACCGGGTCGCCGAGGTCCGGGAGTTCGTGGACGCGGTGGTCCGGGTGGCGCAGGGCGGTACGGCGCTGGACCCCGAGGTGGTGGCGCAGCTGCTGGGCCGGAGCCGTAAGCAGGACGTACTGGCCGGGCTGACGCCCCGTGAGCGCGAGGTCCTGGGCCTGATGGCGGAGGGGCGGACCAACTCCGCGGTGGCAAAACAGCTGGTCGTGAGCGATGGCGCGGTGGAGAAGCACGTCAGCAACATCTTCCAGAAGCTGGGGCTGTCCCCCAGTGACGGCGACCACCGGCGGGTGCTGGCCGTGCTGACTTATCTGAACTCCTGACGCCTCGGAACAGCTGCCGGCCGGGGCGTCCGCGACTCGCTCCACCGCCCCCTTCCAGTGAGGGTCCAACGAGGATCAGGGTGGCTGATGAATCATGGCGGGACGGCGTCCGACAGGCGTCTCAAAATGCCGTCCAACTTATGATCGGCCAGAGGAAGGCGACCCTTACAGACGTAGGGTGGGGCCTGGGACCGCCGGCGGGCCGGAAGGTTCCGAGCCACCGCGCCGAGGGAGGTCCAGTAAGTGACCAGCCAGGTCAGTAGCCCAGCCGAGCAGGCCGATGAGGCCAGTGACGCGCTCGTAGGGGGACAGCGTGCCCCCCAGTCCGCACCGGACATCGGTGACAAGGAGATCCGCCGTCTGGACCGGGTGATCATCCGTTTCGCGGGTGACTCCGGTGACGGTATGCAGCTCACGGGTGACCGGTTCACCTCGGAGACCGCTTCCTTCGGGAACGACCTCTCCACCCTGCCGAACTTCCCCGCCGAGATCCGCGCCCCCGCAGGCACCCTGCCCGGCGTCTCCTCGTTCCAGCTCCACTTCGCCGACCACGACATCCTCACCCCCGGCGACGCACCCAACGTCCTCGTCGCGATGAACCCGGCCGCACTCAAAGCCAACATCGCCGACGTCCCACGCGGCGCCGAAATCATCGTCAACACCGACGAGTTCACCAAACGCCCGATGGCCAAGGTCGGATACGCCACCAATCCCCTGGAGGACGGCTCGCTGGAGGCGTACAACGTCCACCCGGTGCCGCTGACCACCCTCACCATCGAGGCGCTGAAGGACTTCGGACTCCCCCGCAAGGAAGCCGAACGCTCCAAGAACATGTTCGCCCTCGGACTCCTCTCCTGGATGTACCACCGCCCGACCGAGGGGACCGAGACCTTCCTGCGGGCCAAGTTCGCCAAGAAGCCCCAGATCGCCGAAGCGAACGTGGCCGCCTTCCGGGCCGGCTGGAACTTCGGGGAGACCACCGAGGACTTCGCGGTCAGCTACGAGGTCGCCCCCGCCACCCAGGCCTTCCCCACCGGCACCTACCGCAACATCTCAGGAAACCTCGCCCTGTCCTACGGCCTGATCGCCGCCGGCCGGCAGGCGGACCTGCCCATCTACCTGGGCTCGTACCCCATCACGCCGGCCTCCGACATCCTGCACGAGCTCTCCAAGCACAAGAACTTCGGCGTGCGCACCTTCCAGGCCGAGGACGAGATCGCGGGCATCGGCGCCGCACTCGGCGCCGCGTTCGGCGGTGCGCTCGGGGTCACGACGACCTCCGGCCCCGGAGTGGCACTCAAGTCCGAGACGATCGGCCTGGCCGTGTCCCTCGAACTCCCCCTCCTCATCATCGACATCCAGCGCGGCGGCCCCTCCACCGGACTGCCCACCAAGACCGAGCAGGCCGACCTGCTCCAGGCCATGTACGGACGCAACGGCGAGGCCCCCGTCCCGATCGTCGCCCCGAAAACCCCCGCGGACTGCTTCGACGCCGCACTGGACGCCGCCCGGATCGCCCTGACCTACCGCACCCCGGTCTTCCTGCTCTCCGACGGCTACCTCGCCAACGGCTCCGAACCCTGGCGCATCCCCGAAACGGACAGCCTCCCCGACCTGCGCGTCCAGTTCGCCCACGCACCCAACCACGAACTGGCCGACGGCACCGAAGTGTTCTGGCCCTACAAACGCGACCCACAGACCCTGGCCCGCCCCTGGGCCGTCCCCGGCACCCCCGGCCTCGAACACCGCATCGGCGGCATCGAGAAACAGGACGGCACCGGCAACATCTCCTACGACCCCGCCAACCACGACTTCATGGTCCGCACCCGCCAAGCCAAGATCGACGGCATCGAAGTCCCCGACCTCGACGTCGACGACCCCGCAGGCGCGAAGACCCTGGTGCTCGGCTGGGGCTCCACGTACGGGCCCATCACCGCCGCCGTCCGTAGGCTGCGCGCCGCCGGACAGCCCATCGCCCAGGCACACCTGCGCCACATCAACCCGTTCCCCCGGAACCTCGGCGAGGTGCTGAAGCGTTACGACAAGGTGGTCGTCCCGGAGATGAACCTCGGGCAGCTGGCCACTCTCATCCGGGCCAAGTACCTGGTGGACGCGCACAGTTACAACCAGGTCAACGGCATGCCGTTCAAGGCCGAGCAGCTCGCGACGGCCCTCAAGGAGGCCATCGATGCCTGAGACCAACGAGCTTCTGCAGCCCAAGACCGCGACCCGGACCGGGGGCGAGACCGGGAGCGAGACAAACGAACTCCTTCAGCTGGTGCCGAAGTCCGAGGCCAAGCAGTCCATGAAGGACTTCAAGTCCGACCAGGAAGTGCGCTGGTGCCCCGGCTGCGGCGACTACGCCGTCCTCGCCGCCGTACAGGGCTTCATGCCCGAACTCGGACTGGCAAAAGAGAACATCGTCTTCGTCTCCGGCATCGGCTGCTCCTCCCGCTTCCCGTACTACATGAACACCTACGGGATGCACTCCATCCACGGCCGCGCCCCCTCCATCGCCACCGGACTCGCCACCTCCCGCCGCGACCTGTCCGTCTGGGTCGTCACCGGCGACGGCGACGCACTCTCCATCGGCGGCAACCACCTCATCCACGCCCTCCGCCGCAACGTCAACCTCAAAATCCTCCTCTTCAACAACCGCATCTACGGCCTCACCAAAGGCCAGTACTCCCCCACCTCCGAAGTCGGAAAGATCACCAAGTCCACACCCATGGGCTCACTCGACGCCCCCTTCAACCCGCTGTCGCTGGCCATCGGCGCCGAGGCATCCTTCGTCGCCCGCACCGTCGACTCCGACCGCAAACACCTCACCAGCGTCCTGCGCGCCGCCGCCGACCACCCCGGCACCGCACTCGTCGAGATCTACCAGAACTGCAACATCTTCAACGACGGCGCCTTCGAGGTCCTCAAGGACCGCGAACAAGCCCAGGAAGCCGTCATCCGGCTGGAGCACGGACAGCCGATCGTCTTCGGCACCGACAACACCAAGGGCGTCGTACGCGACACCCTCACCGGCGACCTGACCGTGGTCGCCGTCACCGAGGACAACAAGTCACAGATCCTCGTCCACGACGCACACGCCACCAGCCCCACCACCGCCTTCGCACTCACCCGACTCGCAGACACCGACACCCTCCACCACACCCCCATCGGGGTGCTCCGCAGCGTCGAACGGCCGGTCTACGACACGCTGATGTCGGAGCAGCTGGACACCGCCGTGGAGCGGAACGGCAAGGGCGACCTGGGCGCGCTGCTCGCGGGGACGGACAACTGGACCGTGATCGGCTAGCAGGCACCGCCGGCCGCACCGCCGGCAGTACGACGCGGCCCCCGGAGGAACGGTCTCATCCTCCGGGGGCCGCGTCGCGTCGCCGAACGGGCTGACTTTCCGGGTGCCCGGCGATTGCGGACCGGGCCCCGGCCGGTGCCCGCGCACCATGTGGCCATGACCCTGGACCGTCCGGCGTACCGCATCAAACGGCGACTGCTCGGCAGGCCGCTGACCACGGAACACATCAGCGAGGAGAAGCTGAACAACCGGACGGCGCTCGGGGTGCTCGCCTCCGACTGCATCAGCTCGTCCGCGTACGGCTCCGAGGAGATGCTCCGGGTCCTGGTGCCGGTAGTCGGCGCCGCCGCCTTCACCCTGCTCATGCCGGTGACGTTCGCGATCCTGCTGGTACTGCTGCTGCTGACGCTCTGTTACAGCGATGTGGTGACGATCTACACCCGGGCGGGCGGCTCGTACGTCGTCGCCCGGGAGAACTTCGGGCCGAACGTCGCGCAGGTCGCCGCCGTGGCGCTGCTCGTCGACTACATCGTCACCGTCGCCGTACAGGTCTCGGCGGGTACCAACGCCCTGATCTCGCTCGCCCATCTGGCGGGCGACGAGTTCACCGGCCTGGACCACCTCCAGCTGCCGGTCTCCGTCGGCGTGATCGTGCTCCTCGCGTACGGGAACCTGCGCGGGGTCCGGGAGGCGGGCCGGCTCTTCGCGCTGCCCGCGTACCTGTTCATGGCCGCCGTCGGGCTGGTCCTCGCCGTCTCCGCGGTGCGCGGGCTGACCGGCGGGCTGCCGCACGCCGACCTGCACGCCGCCGGGGTCGTGCCGCTCGGCACCCCGGGCGACGGCTGGCTCTACGGGGCCTCGCTCTTCATCGTGCTGCGCTCCTTCGCCAACGGCGGCTCGTCCCTCACCGGGCTCGAAGCGATCTCCAACGGGATCTCCGCGTTCCGTGAGCCCCAGGGGCGCAACGCGCGCCGCACCCTCATCACCATGAGCGTGATCCTCGGCGTCCTCGTACTCGGTGTCTCCACGCTGGCGCACTTCACCCACGCCGTCCCGTACACCGACGGCACGCCGACCGTCATCGCGCAGGAGGCCCATCTCGCCTTCGGCGGCGGGATCGTGGGCACCGTCGGGCTGGTCTTCGTGCAGCTGGCGACCGCGCTGGTCCTCTACACGGGTGCCAACACCCCGTTCACCGGTTTCCCGTATCTGGCCAGCTTCGTCGCCGAGGACCGGTTCCTGCCTCGGGTGCTGACCCGGCGCGGGCACCGCCTCGCGTTCTCCAACGGCATCATCGCGCTGACCGTCGTCTCGCTGGCGCTGCTGCTGGTGACCGGCGCCAGCGTGGACAAGCTGGTGGCGCTGTACGCGATCGGCGTGTTCACCGCGTTCACCATGGCGGGGGCCGGGCTCACCGTCTACCACCTGCGGCGCCGGGACCGGTACCGCAGGGCGAAGATCACGCTCAACGCGCTCGCGGCGGTCACCTCGGCCGCCGTCGTGCTGATCTTCGCGGTCACCAAGTTCACCGAGGGCGCGTGGCTGGTCGTGGTGATCTTCCCGCTCGGGGTGTGGACGCTGACCCGGATCAACCGCGAGTACCGGCGCGAGGCCGCCGCGCTCCAGGGCATCCAGGCCCCCGGCGCGGACCGGGCGGTGTACCGGCACCACCTGGTCCTGGTGCTGGTCGAGACGCTGGACCTGGCGACGCTGATGGCCCTGCGGTACGCCCATGAGCTGCGGCCCGACGAGATCCGGGCGGTGCACTTCTCGATCGACGAGGCGTACGCCGGACGGCTGGCCGCCCGCTGGGAGGCGACGTCCGCAACCGCCGTACCGCTGGAGCTGGTGGCGTGCCCGGACCGGCGGCTGCGCCACGCGATGAAGGAGCTCGCGTACCGCAGCACCGAGGACGGCGAGACCTGGCTGACGGTCCTGGTGCCCCGGCGGATGTACCGCAACGCGCTCGGGAAGCTGCTGCACCGGGGCACGGGCGAGAAGATGGGGAAGACGCTGACGCAGCTGCCCCACGTGGTGGTGACGATCCTGCCGTTCGACGTCTCACGGGCGCTGCGGGCGATGGACGAGCGGCACCGGCCGCATGCGGGCTGACCGCCCGGCGCACGGTTCAGCCGGAGCCCCGCTCGCTCGCGTCGTACGCGGCGCGCGCCGCGTCCACCGCGTCGAGCTGCCGCTCCGACCAGCGGGCCAGGCCCCACACCTGCTCGGCGGCCTCCCGGCCCGTCGCGGTGAGCGTGTAGTCCACCCGGGGCGGGATGACGGGCTTGGCGTCCCGGTCCACGAAGCCGTCGCGCTCCAGCGTCCGGAGCGTCTGCGACAGCATCTTCTCGCTGACCCCGCCGACCTCGCGGCGCAGCTCGCTGAAGCGGTACGAGCGCTCCAGCAGGGCGGCGAGCACCAGGACCCCCCAGCGGCTGGTGACGTGTTCGAGCACCACCCGGGAGGGGCACATCGGCTCCCGCACATCCGGCCGCCGCGCCGAGCCGGCCACCTCGCTCCCGCTGCTCACGCCACTCACCGTGCTTACGCTCATGCCAGTACCTTACTTCAAAGTGCGTACTTTCATTTAGTTAGCGCTATACGTAAGGTGAGCAGCAGAACGCACGAACGGAACATGAGCACCTAAAGAGGAGCAAAACCCATGAGCATCGTCGTCACCGGAGCCACCGGAGAGCTCGGCCGCCTCGTCATCGACCAGCTGCTGGCCACCACCCCCGCCGCCGGGATCGCCGCCGTGGTCCGGAACAAGGAGAAGGCCGCCGGTCTCGCCGCCCGGGGCGTCGAACTCCGGATCGCCGACTACGACCGGCCGGAGACCCTGGCCGGCGCCTTCCGAGCCGGTGACCGGGTCCTGCTGATCTCCGGCAGCGAGGTCGGCAGCCGGGTCGCGCAGCACACCTCGGTCATCGACGCGGCCAAGACGGCGGGCGTCGCGCAGCTCGCGTACACCGGCATCCTGGGCGGCCCCGACGCCGACTTCCTGCTGGCCGACGAGCACAAGGTGACCGAGCAGCTGATCCTCGACTCCGGCCTGCCGTACACCTTCCTGCGCAACGGCTGGTACACCGAGAACTACACGGCCAACCTGGCGCCCGTCCTGGCCCACGGCGCCGTCGTGGGCAACGCGGGCGACGGCAGGATCGCCTCCGCCACCCGTGCGGACTACGCCGCCGCGGCCGCCGCCGTACTGACCGGCGAGGGCCACCTGGACCGGGCCTACGAGCTGAGCGGCGACGTCGCCTGGTCGCTCGACGAGTACGCCGCCGAGGTGGCGCGGGCGTCCGGCAAGGAGATCGTCCACAACGACGTACCGGCCGCCGCGCACCGGGAGATCCTGGTCGGCGCCGGCCTGCCGGCCGACTTCGCCGCGATCCTGGTGGACGTGGACGAGGCGGTGCGGCGCGGGCGCCTCGCCGGTACCAGCGGCGACCTGTCCCGGCTGATCGGCCGCCCGACGACCCCGCTCGCACAGACGGTCGCGGCGGCGGTCGCCGCCCAGTAGGACCCCGGCGGGGCGGGCGACAGCGCCCCGGGCCCGGTGTCATGACCGTCTGGCGATACGGCAATGACACCGGGCCCGGTCGGCGCTACCTTCGTCTGGCTGACGAAGCGTCGACGCACATCTGCCGGGAGGGCCCGTGAAGGGGACAAACGAACAGCGGGCCGGACTGCTGGCCGGATTCGCCGCCTACGGGCTGTGGGGCATCGTCCCGCTGTTCTGGCCACTGCTGAAGCCGTCCGGCGCGGTCGAGATCCTCGCCCACCGGATGGTCTGGTCCCTCGGCGTCGTCGGCATCGCACTCCTCGTGCTGCGCCGCTGGGCCTGGATGGGGGAGCTGCTGCGGCAGCCCCGGAAGCTGGCGCTGATAACGGTCGCCGCGGTCGTGATCAGCATCAACTGGGGCCTGTACATCTGGTCCGTGAACCACGGGCACGTCGTCGAGGCCTCGCTCGGCTACTTCATCAACCCGCTGGTCACCATCGCGATGGGTGTCCTGCTCCTGGGCGAACGGCTGCGCCCCGTGCAGTGGGTGGCGGTCGGCACGGGCGTGGCGTCGGTGCTGGTCCTGGCGATCGGCTACGGGCAGCCGCCGTGGATCTCGCTGGTCCTGGCCTTCTCCTTCGCGACGTACGGCCTGATGAAGAAGAAGGTGAACATGGGCGGCCTGGAGTCGCTCGCTGCCGAGACCGCGGTGGTGTTCGTGCCCGCGCTCGGCTATCTGCTGTGGCTGGGCGCACGGGGCGAGTCGACGTTCACCTCCGGGGGCGCCGGTCACGCCGCGCTGCTCGCCTCGACGGGGGTGGTGACCGCGGTGCCGCTGATCCTGTTCGGGGCGGCGGCGATCCGCGTACCCCTCTCGACGCTCGGCCTGCTGCAGTATCTGGCGCCGGTCTTCCAGTTCATCCTGGGAATCGTGTACTTCCACGAGGCGATGCCGCCCGAGCGATGGGCCGGTTTCGGCCTGGTCTGGCTGGCGCTCACGCTGCTGACCTGGGACGCGTTGCGGACGTCGCGGCGCACGAGGATGCAGGCGCTGGCCGCGCGGCAGGCGGCCGCGAAGCACTGCGAGCCATCCGCAGACGGTTCCGCCTCCTCCTCCGCGATGACGACCCCGACACCCTGACCCGCACCGCGTACGGCACACCGCACACCATTAATTACTCGGTTGCTTTTTTAACTCGGTTACGTTTCTATGGGTCCCAACGGACCCGGCGAACCGAGGAGCAGGCATGCCCGAGACCCAGACCACCGTGCTGATCGTGGGAGCCGGGCCGACCGGCCTGACCCTGGCCGTCGACCTGGCCCGGCGGGACATCGGGGTGCGGATCATCGACAAGTCCCCTCGATTCCCGCGCAGTTCCCGCGCCAAGGGCCCCAACCCGCGTTCGCTGGAGGTCCTGGAGGACCTCGGCGTCGTCGAGCGGGTGCTGGCCGCCGGGTCGGCGCCGCTGCCCATGCGCAAGTACCGCTCCGGAGAGGTGATCGCGCAGACCGACCCGTTCGCGGCGGCGCGCCCGGCACCGGACGCCCCCTACGACCGGCCCTGGCTGATCGCCCAGTGGCGGCTGGAGGAGATCCTGCGTGCCCGGCTCGCGGAGTACGGCGTACGGGTCGAGCTCGGCGCCGAACTCGTGGGGCTGGCCCAGGACGACGACTCCGTGACGGCGTCCCTGGCGGGCGGCGGGGAGATCGGAGCCCGGTACGCGGTGGGCTGCGACGGCGGCCACAGCGCGGTGCGCAAGCTGCTCGGCGTCCCGTTCGAGGGCCGCACGGACGAGGCGCAGGCGATGGTCTGCGGCGACGTCGAGGCGCAGGGGCCGGAACGCGGCGTCTGGCACCAGTGGTTCGACGAGGACGGCGGCGTGATGCTCTGCCCGATCCCCGGCACCCGGTCGGGCTGGTGGTTCCAGGCCGCCCCCGAGACCGACGCCGACGGCCGCCACGTACCCCCGTCGCTGGAGAGCTTCCAGCGGCTCTTCGCCAAGCACACCCGGCTGCCCGGCCGCCGGCTCTCACGGGCCACCCTGCTCTCCGCCTACCGGGTCAACGAGCGCCTGGCGGACCGCTACCGGGTGGGCCGGGTGTTCCTGGCCGGCGACGCCGCGCACGTGCACGCCATCGCGGGCGGCCTGGGCATGAACACCGGCATCCAGGACGCGTACAACCTGGGCTGGAAGCTCGCCAGGACCGCCACCGGGCGGGCGGCGCCGGAGCTGCTCGACACGTACCAGGAGGAGCGGCTGCCGATCGCGGCCCGGACCCTGGACATCACGTCGGAGCGGCTGCGGGCCACGCTGGAGGCGATCAAGGAGCCGGGCGGCGGCCTGGACTCGGCGGTCACCCCGCAGACCTACGGCCTGGGCGACGGCTACCGCTGGAGCTCCCTGGCACCCTCGGGCGCCACCGCCCGGCTGCTCGCGGGCGACCGCGCACCGGACGCACCCTGCGCCGACGCGGCCACCGGGACGCCCCGCCGGCTGTTCGAGGCCTTCGCCGGACCGCACTTCACCCTGCTCGGCTTCGGCAGGGGAACGGCCCCGGCCCTGCGCGAGGCGGCCGCCGCGCACGCCGGTGAACTGCGGGCGCACGGAGTGGACGCGGGCGACGCCGGGGGGCTGGCCGACACCGGGGGCCACGCCCGCTCGGCGTACGGAATCGGACCGGACCAGGACGTCCTCGTACTGATCCGCCCGGACAACCACGTGGGGCTGATCGCGCCGGGCGGGGACCACCGGGCCGTGGCCGCGTACCTGAAGGGTGCGGCATTGGAGCGAGCTTGAGCGAGTCACAGGGGCTCGTCCCCCTGCTGACCCGCTGCTTATATTTTCCTCACATCTTATGACCCGACCCCTGCGCCCGTCCGGGACCTCCCGCACGCTCCTGCGCACCGCGACCGCCACCGCCGCCCTGTCCGCCGTGTCCGTCCTCGCCTGCGGAATCGCTCCCACCGCAGTCGCGGACGACACCGTGCGGACCGTCCACCAGGACGGGCTCGGCCCCGGCGGCCCCTGGCTCCGCCTCCAGGAGACGACCCCCGACCGGGAGCCGGGGGTCCAGGAGATCTCCCCGAAGCCCGACCCGGTCCATCTGAACGGCAGCCTGCGCCTGGCCATCGCGGCGGGGCAACAGGCCCAGGTCGCCCACTACTTCAACACGACGTGGACGCCGGAACCGATGCGGCCGCTGCTGGACGCGGGCATTTCCTACTGGGCGTACACGGCGTCCGAGGGCTCCAGCGTCACCAATATCGGCGCCAACCTCCAGCTCCCGGCGTCCTGCGGTGGCTTCACCACCCTGTCGTTCGAACCCGGCAACAACACGGACGCGCTGGGCGCCGCCCTGAAGCCGGACACCTGGCAGAAGTACCGGCTCACCGGCGACTCCGTGATGCGGACCTCGCGGGCCGTCGCGGGCATCCCGGCGGGCGGGGACGCGCCGCTGTCGCACTTCGTCACGGCGTGCGAGGGGGCGTACGGGGTGATCGCCAACATCGGGCGGCTCGGGGACGCGAACGGCACACTGAACACCTACGTCGACAACATCACGGCCAAGGGCACCACCTGGGACTTCGCCGTCGCCGGCCGGGCGTCGGCGGCGCTCACCGTCCCGGAGCGGATCAAGGCGGGCGACGGCCCGCGCCCGGCCGACGTCTCCTACACCGACCCGGCGGACGGCCCCGAGTACCAGGGCATCGGCACCCGCCTGACGCTCAAGGGCCCGGCCGGGCTGACGCCGGAGCAGCTGACCGTCGTGTCCGAGGGCTCGTCGGTCCCGCTGACCCGGGAGCCGGACGGATCGTTCACCGGCGAACTGCGGACCAACCTGCGGGCCGGTGCCACGCTGGAGCCGGGCGGGAAGGCGGGAGCCGCCTTCACCCTGGCCGCCGCCGAGGACGCGCCGGCCGGGCGACTCGACGTGACGACCGAACTGACCGTCACCGTCGACGGCACGGAGGGCCCGGTGCGCACGGGCGTGACGGCCACGGACCACAGCCGGATCACCTCCGCCGGCACCCGGCCCAGCCCTTCGCCGTCCCCCACCCACCCCCACCACCCCAAGCCCAACCCGCCCGGCGGCGGCCACGGCAACGGCCACTGGGGCGGCGGCCACGGCGGCGCACCCCTTCCCAGCGGCCCGGTCGACGCGGGTGACGGCTCCACCGCCCTGACCGGCTCCGGCGCCGACGGCCTCTCCGGTCCCGGCCTGGCGATCGGCGCGGCCGGGCTGCTGGCGGCGGTCGCCGCCTCGGCCGGCGCGCTCCGCGCCGCACGGCGCCGACGCGGTTGAGCTCCCCTACCGCGCGGGAACGGCTGCCCCGAGCACCGTTCCCGCGCCGCACCCTGGCGGCCGGGCTGATCCCGGCCGCCGCGGCGGCGCTCGTCCTGCTGCCGGGCTCCCCCCTCGCGGAGCCCGGCGGCGGGGCCGCGTCCCGCTCCGGCCCCCCGGCCACGGCGGCGGCGCCCCTGCCGGGCGCGCTCCCCGCCGCCCGGCCCGTCCGCATCGACATCCCCGGGCTCCGGGTCAGCGCGCCCCTGGTGGACCTGACCCTGGACGGCCGGGGCAAGCTCGGCGTGCCCGACCCGGCGGACCGCAATCTGGCCGGCTGGTACCGGGACGGGGTGACGCCGGGCTCCCCGGGCAACGCGATCGTGGTGGCCCACGTCGACACCGCGACCGGCCCGGCCGCCTTCGCCGGGCTCGACGCGCTGCCGCCCGGCGCCACCGTGGAGGTCCGCCGCGCGGACCGGCGGATCGCGGCCTTCCGGATCTACGCGGTCCGGGAGTACGAGAAGCGCGACTTCCCCAGCGACCGTGTCTACGGTCCGACGAAGGACGCCCAACTCCGCCTGCTCACCTGCGGCGGAGCCTACGACCGCGATGCGGGGGGCTACCAGTCCAACGTGGTGGCCTTCGCCCGGCTGACGTCGGTCCGGCCGGCCTGACGAATCCGCCACGCCCGAACACCGATTCGACCCCGGAGCGGGTCCGTCCGGACCAGAATGCAGCCATGCCCCTTGACTGGAAGATCGTCATCGACGCCGCAGACCCGCACGCCCAGGCCGGTTTCTGGGCCGCCGCCCTCGGCTACGAGATCGAGGACAACAGCCCCCTGGTGGAACGCCTTCTGGGCCTCGGAGCCGTCCCGGAGGCGATCACGACGACCGCGCACGGCCGGAAGGCCTGGCTCGACCTGGCGGCGGCCCGGCACCCGGACGACCCGCACGAGCCGGAGAGCGGTACCGGCCTCGGGCGCCGCCTGCTGTTCCAGCGGGTCCCCGAGCCCAAGTCGGTGAAGAACCGCCTCCACCTGGACGTGCACGCCGGACCGGACCGCCGCGACGCCGAGGTGGCCCGGCTGGAGGGGCTGGGTGCGAAGGTGCTCCGTGAGGTCGCGGAACCGGGCGGGACGTGGACCGTCATGGCCGACCCGGAGGAGAACGAGTTCTGCGTGCAGTAGGCGCGCGGGGGCCGCGGCTCAGGGCTGCGGCTTCCACTCCTGCGACAGCAGCCCCAGGACGACCTCGTCCGCGAACGCGCCGTACACCCATGCCGAGCGGCGCAGCGTGCCCTCCCGGCTGAATCCGGCCCCGGTCGCGGCCTTGATCATCGCAAGGTTGTCCGAGAGGGTCTCGATCTGCAGCCGCTGGAGGCCCCGCACCGTGAATCCGTAGCCGCACAGCGCGCGCACGACGTCGGCGCCGAGACCGCGGCCCCGGAAGTCCGGCCGCAGCGAGATTCCCAGGTGCGCGGTCCTGTTGTGGCCGTCGATGCCCCACAGCAGCGCCTCACCGGCGAGTTCCCCCGCGGACAGCTCGACCACCGAGAAGCACGCCGCGTCGTCGGAGGGTTCACCGATCGCGTACGGGGAGTGCTCCGATCCCGGCGCGATGGGCCGCCAGGGGCGGGAGTCTGCACGTGAGCGGGTCACCACGTCGTCGTACAGCTCGGACTGGAGGACCTGGACATCGCTCTCGTGGCGGGCGCGAAGCCCGATGCTGCCGCTGCGTATCACCCGGCAGTCCTATCCGACGGGCGGCAGGCAGGCAATCGCATTACGTGGCGGCCGACGCCGGAGAGCACCGGGCGTGGCCCGTGCTCACCCGGGCTGCCCCGCGTCGGGCCGGGGCCGCAGGCCCAGCAGGACGTCCTGGACGAGATCGGCGCTGTGCCTGACCGCTTCGTCGCCGAAGCCCAGGAAGTGCCGGTAGTGGATCGGCGCGTAGAAGAGGTCGACCATCACGTCGGTGGGCACGTCGGAGCGGAGCTGCCCGGCGGCGACGGCGGAATCCAGTCGGGCCCGGCACTCCGCGATGCTGGGCTCCAGGACCGTCTCGCGGAACGCCTTCATCAGCTCGGGGTCGTTCTGGGCCTCACCCAGAACACCCCTGAAGGACTCGCTGATCCTGCCGGTGATCAGCCGCCGGCTCACCGCGGTGATCTGGGCCCTGAGGTCGGCGGCGATGTCGCCGGTGTCGGGGAAGGCGAAGTCGTCGCCGAGCTCCTCGTTCATGGCCTCCAGCACCACCGCGCCCTTGGAGCGCCACCACCGGTAGATCGTCGGCTTGCCGACCCCCGCCTGGGCGGCGATGGCCTCGATGGTCACCTTCGCGAAGCCCTTGCGGCTCACCAGGTCGAACGCCGCGTCGAGGATCGCCCGGCGGGCTCGCTCGCTGCGCCGTTCACGTTTCGGGTCGGGGGTCATGGGCCTCACCCTACCGCTCACGTGACGTTACGTTTCGTTTTGACAAGGCCTCCTGGATGACCTAGCTTCCCGTAACGTTACGAAACGTTTCGTCATGCGGCTGTGCCGGGTCCGGTACCCGGCCCACCGAGACAGGGGAGAGACATGTCCAGCAACGAGAACGCGGCCGGCGCGGCGCGCATCCAGAAGATCGCCACCACGCCCGACTGGTACGAGCCGTACCGGATATCGCAGGCCGTCCGGGCCGGGAACTTCGTGTACGTGTCCGGGCAGGCGGGTTTCGAGGAGGACGGGACGACCGTCGAGGGCGGGTTCCTGGCGCAGGGACGGCAGGCGTTCGGGAACGTCGCACGGGTGCTGGAGGCGGCCGGGCTGACCTTCGCGGACGTGGTCAAGGTCGGCATCTTCGTCCGGGACATGGCGGCGAACCTCCCGCACGTGATCACGCTGCGCGGCGAGTTCCTGGCCGAGCCCTACCCGGCCGACACGCTCATCGAGGTCGTCTCGCTGGCCCGGCCCGACTGGCAGATCGAGGTCGAGGTGATCGCGCTGGACCGCGACGCCGCATGAGTACGAGGACGTGACGGGACGGGGGGCGCGAGCGTACGGGGGTGCCGGGACGGACCGTTCGGGCGCCAAATGAGTGGACTCCTCGGCGCCCGAACGGGAAAGGGCGCCTCCGCCGCGGGCCCGGGTGGTGATGTTCATGCCGTCCACCCCCCTCACGAAGAGGTGCCCCCGCATGCGACGTACCCCCTCCCGCCGTCTGCTCGCCGCAGCGCTGCTCGTGGCGTCCGCGCTGGCCTCGACGGCGGCGTTCCCCGCACCCGCCGTCCAGGCCGCGGGCACCGCCGCGCACCACAGGGCCGACTGGCCGCCGCACGGCCTCGGATCCGCGCTCACCGCCCGGCTGGACAGAACCATCGCGGACGTCCGCGAGCAGGCGGGCATCCCAGGCGTGGTCGTCGGGCTGTGGATGCCGGGCCGGGGCAGCTATGTCCGCGCGACCGGCGTGGCCGACACCGCCACCGGCCGGCCGATGACCGCCGACTCCTTCGTCCGGATCGGCAGCGAGACCAAGACCTTCACCGTCACCGCCCTGCTCAAGCTCGTCGACGAGCACCGGATCGGGCTGGACGACCCCATCTCCCGCTACGTCCACGGCGTGCCCAACGGCCGCCGGATCACCCTGCGCCACCTCGCGGAGATGCGCAGCGGCCTGTTCCCGTACACCTCCGACCCCGGCTTCATCCAGGCCCTGCTGAGCGACCCGCAGCGCTACTTCAGCCCGCGCCAGTCACTCGCGTACGGCTTCAGGCACGCGAACACCTCCGCGCCGGGCAAGCAGTTCCAGTACTCCAACACCAACCTCGTCCTGCTCGGCCTGGTGATCGAGAAGGTCAGCGGCCACAAGCTCGCCGACTTCATCCACCAGCGGGTGCTGCGCCCGGCCCACCTGCACCGCACGCTGTTCCCGAGGGGGGCGGAGTTCCCGAAGCCGCACCCGCACGGCTACACCGACCAGACGCTCAGCGGCGACACCGCGGACGCCACGGACTGGAACCCCAGCTGGGCCTGGGCGGCCGGGGCGATGATCTCGGACCTGCACGATCTGCGCCGCTGGGCGAAGACCGTCGCCACCGGCACCCTGCTCAGCCCCGGGACCCAGGCCCAGCGGCTCAGGACGCTGCCGACGGGCTTCCCCGGTACGAGTTACGGCCTCGGGATCTTCGAGACCAACGGATGGATCGGGCACAACGGATCGATCCCGGGGTACGAGACCGTGACCGTCTACCTGCCCCCGCAGAGGGCCACCCTGGTCATCATGATCAACACGGACAGCCAGCGGAACGGCCAGGAGCCGTCCACGGTTCTCGCCCGCGCGATCACCGGGATCGTCACGCCGGACAACGTCTACGACGGCTCGGTCGTCACGCGCTGAGGACTGTTCCGTAGGTGTACTGATCACGAGCTTCGCCGACACGGAGCGCGTGGTCCGCGGTGTCCGGTGCGTGCAGCCGCAAGGCGGAGGATCACCCTCACAGGAGATCACCCCCGCCGCGGCCGGTGACGACGGCACCCGGACAAGGCGGTTCGCGGCCTGCCGGGTCACCCCACCCCGCCGACCCTGCGGAGCATGTCGAGGAACTGGTCCCGCTCGGCCGCCGAGAGCGGGGCCAGCAGCTCGTCGTTGGCCCGCTCCCCCG
The DNA here is from genome assembly GCF_043200175.1 of Streptomyces sp. NPDC048462. Taxonomy (NCBI): domain Bacteria; kingdom Bacillati; phylum Actinomycetota; class Actinomycetes; order Kitasatosporales; family Streptomycetaceae; genus Streptomyces; species Streptomyces sp. NPDC048462. The sequence continues at coordinate 125,838 of NZ_JBICXG010000011.1, read as the reverse complement.
CCGTCTGGAGGTCGTTGAGGATGCCGACCACGTCCTTCGGGTCGAGCGAGACCGTCCGGCCCAGCTCGGCCTGGGCCACCGGGGCGAGGTCCGCGACAGCCGCGAGGGCCACGTGATGCCACATCCGCACAAGGCGGTCGTGATGGTTCGATGACCCCTCGGCGCACTCCCCCGGGCAGCGCCGCCGGACGCCGGACGCGGACCGCATACGCTCGCCCCATGCCTCTCCCGCCCGCATACGCCCTCGTCGCCACGGACCTGGACGGCACCCTGCTGCGCCTCGACGACACCGTGAGCCCCCGTACCCGCGCCGCGCTCGGCCTCGCCACCGCCGCCGGGGCCCGCCACCTCGTCGCCACCGGCCGACCGGTGCCCGCCGTAAGGGAGTTGTTCGCCGCGCTGAGGTACCGGGGGCTCGCCGTCTGCGGGCAGGGCACGCAGGTGTACGACGCCGGGGCCGGGCGCATGATCCGCGCGGTCGTCCTGGACCGGGAGGCGGCCGCCGCCGCGCTCGGCAAGATAGAGGCCCAGGTGGGGCAGGTCTTCGCCGCGGTGGACCAGGACGGGGCCGACGGCCGGACCCTGATCGAGCCGGGCTATCTCATGCCGCACCCGGCGCTGACCTCCCACCGGACCTCCCACCGCGACGAGTTGTGGGCCGCCCCCGTCATCAAGGTGCTGATCCGCCACCCGGAGCTCGACGACGACGAACTGGCGGCCGCCGCGCACGCCGCCGTCGGGGATCTGGCCACCGTCACCCTGTCCGGACCGGGCACGGTCGAGCTCCAGCCGTACGGCATCGACAAGGGCGCCGGGATCGCGCTCGCCGCCGAACACCTCGGACTGGACCCGGCCACCGCGATCGCCTTCGGCGACATGCCGAACGACCTGCCGATGTTCCGCAGTTGCGGATACGGGGTGGCGATGGCCAACGCCCATCCGCTCCTGCGGGCCGAGGCGGACGAGGTGACCCTGTCCCATCAGGACGACGGGGTCGCGGTGGTCCTGGAGCGGGTCTTCGGCTGACCGGGCCCCCGTTCACACGCGACCGGGCCCTCAGGACCGGTCCGCGCCCGGCAGTGCCTCATCGGGGCCGGGCACGGCCAGCAGGAATTCGGCGCCGCCCTCGAGTGTCCGCGCCACCCCGGCCGAGCGCGGGAGCATCATCTTCTCGTAGCCGCGCACAGCGTCGTCGACGGTGGCGGAGCGGACGAGCGAGAGGGCGAGTTCACTGGCGTCGAGCATGGCGAGGTTGACGCCGACACCCAACGGCGGCATGAGGTGTGCGGCATCCCCGAGGAGCGTCACACCGGGCGCGGTCTCCCAGGTGTGCGGAACCGGCAGGGCGAGGATCGGCCGGTCGACGTAGGGGCCGTCGTTGTCGGTGATCATCCGGAGCATCCGCGGTGACCAGTCCGCGTACTCACGGAGCAGCCGTGCGCGGATCGCCCCGGTGTCCTCCGGGCGGAGCCCCGCCGCAGCGATCCAGTCGACGGGGACGCGCCGCATGATGTAGACGCGCATGTGACCGCCGCTGTTCCGCTGGGCGAAGAGGCCGCGCTCACCGTCGGCGGCATGGGCGCTGCCCTCCCCCACCAGTTCCGCGAGCTCGGGGTGCGCGGTCTCCATGTCGTCGAACCGCGCCTCCAGGAAGCCGACCCCCGTGTAGTGCGGGGTGGCGGGCGAGACCGCGGCCCGGACGCGGGAGAAGGCGCCGTCCGCACCGATCACGAGATCGGCCTCGACGGCCGTCCCGTCGGTGAACCTCAGCGTGCGCGCCCCGTCGGCCGGCCCGCTCACCGAGTCGAGGGCCCGCCCCCACTGGACCGTGCCCGCGGGGAGCGAGCGCAGCAGGAGGTCGCGCAGTTGTCCGCGGTCGATCTCGGGCCGGGCCGTCTCGTCCTCGTCCGGCACGTGGCGGGCGATCACGTTCCCCGCCGGATCCACCCGGCGCATCTCCTGCCCCTCGAACCTGGCGAGCGCGAAGAACTCCGTGAGCAGGCCGGCCTCACGGAGTGCGATCTGGCCGTTGTCGTCGTGCAGGTCGAGCGAGCCGCCCTGGTTCCGGGAGTTCCGGTCCGGGTCGCGGTCGTACACGGTCACGGCGATGCCGTGCCGCTGGAGGACGCGAGCGCAGGTGAGGCCTCCCGGACCTGCTCCGATGACGGCGATGCGCGCGTCGGCCGGTGTCGGACTGTTCATGGTGGATTCCTTTCGTCGGCGGGGTCCCGGCGGTGGCGCGCCTCGGCGCGGCGGTGCCCGGCGTCGCGCCCCGATGGGCGGCGCCCCTTGCCGACACCAGCAAAGCAGGAACGAGTACAGAACTGCAACCATTACAGTTTCTGCTTCATTCCAGCTATGGCGTACAGTGGGCTCCATGCCAGACACTCCGGCCGTCGGCCGCCGCGAGCGCAAGAAGGCCGCGACCAGGCAGGCCATCGCCGATGCCGCCCTGGAGCTCTTCCTGGAGCACGGATACGAGAGGGTGAGCGTCCGTGACGTCGCCGAGAAGGCCGACGTGTCGACGACGACCCTGTTCGCCCACTTCCCGGGCAAGGAGGCACTGGTCTTCGACCGCGAGGCGGAAGTCGAGGCCTCGCTGACCGCCGCCGTCCGCCAACGGCCCCCGGGGCAGGACGTGGTCGAGGCGCTCCGCGCTCACGCGCTGACGTCCTGGGTGCGGATGGCGTCCGATCCGCGCCGGGACCGGTTCACCGCACTGGTGGACGGGACGCCCGCGCTGCGCGAGTACTGGGAACGCATGTGGATGCGGCACGCGGCCGCTCTCGGCGCCGTGATCGCGGAGGAACTCGGCCGGGAAGCCGATGATCTCGCGTGCTCGGCACTCGCGCGGTTCGTCCTGGAAGTCCCGGCCCTGGCCACCGCCGGGCACGATCCGCGCGCTGCCGTGGATACGGTGTTCGATCTGCTGATCCACGGCTGGCGGGCTTCGCAGCTCAGTTCCGAGGGGAGTACGTGATGGGTAAGGCCCTGATCATCTGCACGTCGGTGTCACACGGAAACACGCGCAGGGTCGCCGAGGTGATGGGCGAGGCACTGGGGGCGCGCGTAGTGGCCCCGGAAGAGGCCGACGGCCTGGACGGCCACGACCTCGTCGGCTTCGGCTCGGGAATCTTCTCGCAGAGGTTCCACCCGCTGCTGCGCGAGTTCGTCGCCTCGCTCCCGCCGCAGCGGGGGCGGGCGTTCGTGTTCGCGACAAGCGGGCTGCCCGCGCCCCGACTCGGCCCGATGGTGCGGCTGTTGGAGGGCAAGGGCTTCGAGGTGCCCGACACCTTCTCCTGCCGCGGCTTCGACACCTGGGCACCGTTCAAGGTCGTCGGCGGGATCCGCAAGGGGCGGCCGGACACCAGGGATCTCGCGGCGGCACGCTCCTTCGCCGAGGGGCTGGCACGCGGCACCCAGGGCCCCTCGGCCGGATAGGCCCTGCCCGGCACGCCCTCCGGCGCGGCCCGCCGCCCGCGTCAGCCCACCGCCGCCCCCAGCGACCTCAGCACGTGGTCGACCAGGGACGCCACCGCCTCCAGGTCCTGCATCGGCTTGCGCAGTACGTGGCGGTAGTAGACCGGGCCGTACAGCATCTCCACCGCCAGCCGCAGATCGGCGCCCGGGGGGATCTGGCCCTGCGCCTGCGCGCCGCGCAGCCGGTTGACGACCTCTTCGAAACGGGGTTCGATCAGCTGAGTGCGTACGGTTTCGGCCAATTCGTCGTCGTGGTGGACCTCGGAGAGTATGCCGGCGTACGCCGGGCCGAAGGGCGGTAGGGAGAGCACGGCGACCGCGCCGTTCACATGGGTGCGCAGGTCTGCGGCGATGTCATCGGTCTCGACGGGCGGGTTGGCCTGGACCAGGGCCTCCGTGAACGCCTCCAGCAGCACCGCGCTCTTCGACGGCCACCAGCGGTAGATCGTCTTCTTGCTGACACCCGCCCGTGCCGCGATGGCCTCGACGGTGACGCGGCCGTAGCCCTTCTCCGTGCACAGGTCGAGGGCCGCTTCCAGGGTCGCCCTGCGTGAGCTCTCGCTGCGGCGCAGTGACCTCGGCGATGTGATCATTCGGTGAGCATAGGGCTGTTTGAGCCAATCCTTGTTGACAGTCCGTCGTCAGAAGTCGAACAATACTCAAGCGGAAACGGAACGTACCGTGTCGGCTCGTTCTCGTCCTTCGCACCGTTCGTGCCGTTCGTGCCGCGACGAGCCGATCGGGGGACGGCTCGCCCGGCCGACGGTACGGGTGAGGTTCCCGTTCACGGTCAGGCCGTGATGTCCTTCGCCGTGAAACGCGCCCAGGCCGCCGAGCCGAACACCACCGCGTACAGCGCCTGCAGCTCCAGGTTCTTCACCAGGTCGTCCCAGTACACCGGGGCGCGCAGCAGGTCCGCGAAGGACAGCCAGTAGTGCGTGAAGAGGTACGGGTGGATCCCGTGCAGCTGCGGAATGGTGTCCAGGATCTGCACCGTGATCAGGATCCCGACCGTCGCCGCCATGGCCGCGATGCCGCTGTTGGTGAGGGTCGAGACGAACAGTCCGAGCGCCGCGAAGCCGATCAGTGACGCCGCGACCGCCACCGCGATGACCGCCGCTCTCAACACGCCCTCGCCGAAGCCGATCCGGGTGCCGGAGATCGTCGTGACGTCCCCGACGGGGAACAGCAGCGCCCCCACGGCCAGCGCGGACGCCGCCACCACCAGGGTGGCGAGCAGGCAGAAGGCCAGCGTGGTGGCGTACTTGGCGAGCAGCAGCCTGGTCCGGCCGGCCGGTGCGACCAGCAGATAGCGCAGCGTTCCCGCGTTGGCCTCGCCCGCGACGGAGTCGCCCGCGATGACGCCGACCGCCATCGGGAGGAAGACCGGGAGCGTGGCGGCGAGGGAGGCGAAGACCAGGAAGAGGCCGTTGTTGGTCACCTGGGAGAGGAACGCGGGCCCGGCCCCGCTCTCGCCGGGACCGGCCGGTGAGCCGTTCGACGTCTCGATCCGCACCGCGATCCCGATCAGTACGGGCACGGCGGCCAGCACCCCGAGCAGGGCCAGGGTGCGCCGGCGGCACAGCGTGGTGGTCAGTTCGGAGCGCAGGATGCCCAGCGTCCACAGCGGGTTGCGCGGGAGCGGGGCGGCCTCCTCGTGTGCCTGTTCAGCCTGCGACATCGAATCCCTCTCCGGTGAGCGCGACGAAGGCGTCCTCCAGGGAGGCCCGTTCGACGCCGAAGGACCGCACCCGGACGCCGGATCGCACCAGGGCGGCGTTCAGGTCGGACAGTTCGACGGAGCCCGGTGGCGCGTCGCCCCGTACCCGGTCACCGTCGAGGACCAGACCGGTGACCCCGTGTTCCTTCAGGACGCGGGCGGCGTCGGCCGGGTCCGGGGTGGTGACGGCGAGCCGGCCCCGGGTGCCCGCCGCGAGTTCGGCGACCGGGCCCTGGGTGAGCAGCCGGCCGCGTGCCATGACCGCCGCGTGGGTGCAGACCTGCTCGATCTCGTCCAGCAGGTGGGAGGAGAGGAAGACCGTGGTGCCCTCGGCGGCCAGCTCCCGGACCAGGGTGCGGATCTCCCGCATGCCCTGCGGGTCCAGGCCGTTGGTCGGCTCGTCCAGCACGAGCAGCCGGCGGGGCCGGAGCAGGGCGGCGGCCAGGCCGAGGCGCTGCTTCATGCCCAGCGAGTACGCCCGCGCCTTCTTGCCGCCCGCCGCGGCGAGCCCGACCCGCTCCAGCGCGTCGCCGACGCGGGCGCCGCTGGTGCGGGGGTCCGCGGTCGGGTCGGCGCGGTCGTAGCGCACCAGGTTGTCCCGGCCGCTCAGGAACCCGTACAGGGCGGGCCCCTCGATCAGCGCCCCGACGTGCGGGAGCACCGTGCGGGCGGCGGCCGGCATGGGGCGGCCCAGGACGCTCGCGGTGCCGGAGGTCGGGTCGATCAGCCCCATCAGCATCCGGATGGTGGTGGTCTTCCCGGAGCCGTTGGGGCCGAGGAAGCCGAAGACGCTGCCGCCGGGGACGGTGAGGTCGAGCCCGTCGACGGCGAGCTGGCCACCCCGGTACCGCTTGGTCAGGCCCCGGGTCTCGATCACGGGCCCGGGCGGGGGCACGGGCGTGGGCACGGCTGCGGCCCCTGTCATGTCTGCTTCCCCGGTGTCATCCCTGCCCCCAGGTGTCATCCCTGCTCCCCACGGTTCGCGCGGACAGTGGTCGCGGATCGCGTCCGCCCCGCCGTACGGAGCGTACGGCGGGGCGGATGCGTCGTGCGTCATGCGTTCTGCGGGTGGCGGGCCGCCGGATGTCAGCCGGCGTTGTCCGCCGCCTTCACCAGCGCGTCCTTCGTGACCGCGCCGACGTACACCCGGCCGTCATCGGTCATCAGCGCGTTGACCAGGCGGGTCTTGAAGACCGTGCCCGAGCCGAACTTGCCGGTGACCTTGTCGCCCACCGAGTCGAGGAGCTGCTGCGCCTCGGCCGGTACGTCGCCCGATGCCTTCGAGGGCTTGCCGGCCGCGCCGGGGGTCTTGATCTCGGCGATCGCGCTCCAGCCCTTGCCGGTCACCGTCACGCCCTCACCCTTGGCGTTCAGTCCTTCGAGCGCCCCCAGGCCGCCCTCGGCCTTGTGCGCCTTTGCCGCCTTCTCGCGGTTGCCGGCGCTGTCCGCCTCGGTGACCTCGGCACCCTTGGGCGGGGTGAAGGAGAACGAGGACGCGGCGGGCTTGGCAAAGTCGACGGAGGTGAACCCCGCGTCGATCGCCGCCTTGCCGCCGCTGCTGGGCTGGAGGGTGAACTTGAGCGGTACCCCGGTCTTCGCGTCCACCGCGACGGTGATCGACCCGATCGTGGAGCCGCTCTGCTCGGGCTTGAGGACCAGCCGGTAGGCGTCGCGGCCCGCGACCTGCGCGGTGCCCCCGACCGTCACGGACGTGGTGCCGTCGGCCGCCTTGAGCGCCTGTTCGGCGAAGGCCTTCGGCGTGGTCGGTACGCCGTCGGGCGCCGGGTGCTCGCCGCGCTCGGCGTGCTTCCCGGCCTTCTCCTTCGCGTGGTAGACGGCGTTCGACTCGCTGTCGTACGCCCAGACCTGGTCGCCGTTGTGGATGATGCTGTACTCGGACGCGTTGTCCAGGACGGACACCCGCTGCTTGTCGGGACCGTCGGCGGCCACCCGGAGGGTGTGTGTGCCGGACGCCAGCTCGGTCAGCTTCGCCTGCGGGTCGGCGCTCGCACCGCCCTTGCCCCCCGCGCCGTCCGGCACGAAGGAGCCGGCCAGGCCGCCCAGGGACGGGATGCCGAGGTCGGTGCTGATCTTCACCGTGCCGGACAGCTGCTCCGTGTCCGAGGCGGCGATCTTCTCGATGAGTTCCTGCGCGGTGATCTCCGGCAGATCGGGGTCGCCGGAGCTCGCGAGCGCCGGGACCAGCCCGATCGTCGCGGCCGCCACGCCCGCCACCGCTACCGGGACGATGTAGCGCACCGCCTTCCGGCGGCCCGCGACGGCTCGCGCGGTGCCGTGCGGGGCCGTGCCGTTGCTGTCTGCGCTGTCGTTCGGTGCCATGTGTGCCCTACCTCCGTGGTCGGCGGCTTCCGTCGGGATGCACTCGTCCACTCCGTGCCGCCATTCTCACCCGTTTTGGTCAGGAGTGGTTGTTCTCCATCTGACCAAATCGGGGAGCCCGAAGCGTCAGCCCGGGGGAGCAACTCCCCATACCTCTTCGGTATGACACCGGGCGCCGTAACTCCGCCTACCCGTAGGGGTTTGCGAGCAGACCGGGGCCGGCCGGGAGTGCGCCCCGGCCCCGTGGGGGCTCAGCCCGCGCGGTGCACCACGGCGTCGCACATCTCTTCCAGGGCGGACTTGGCGTAACAGCCGGGCAGCGTCGCCAGCGTGGCCCGCGCCTCCTCGGCGTACCGGACGGTGTCGCGGCGGGCCTGTTCGAGCGCCGGGTGGGCGCGCAGCCGGCGCAGCGCCTCGGCCAGCCGGCCGTCCTCGGTCAGGTCGCCGTCCAGCAGCGCGACGAGCTCCAGGTCGTCCGGCTTCCCGTCGGCCTCGGCCTGCGCCCTCAGACGGAGTACGGGCAGCGTCGGGATGCCTTCGAGGAGGTCAGTGCCGGGGGTCTTGCCGGACTCGTGGGAGTCGGAGGCGATGTCCAGGACGTCGTCGGCGAGCTGGAAGGCGACACCGAGCCGTTCGCCGTACTGGGTGAGTGTGTCGGTCGTCGCGTCGTCGGCACCGGCCATCATCGCGCCGAAGCGGCAGGCCACGGCGATCAGCGAACCGGTCTTGCCCCGCATCACGTCGAGGTAGTGCTCGATCGGGTCACGCCCGTCGCGCGGTCCTGCGGTCTCCAGGATCTGGCCGGTGACCAGGCGCTCGAACGCCTCCGCCTGGATGCGCACGGCCTCCGGGCCCAGGTCGGCCAGGATGTGCGACGCGCGCGCGAAGAGGAAGTCGCCGGTCAGCACGGCCACCGAGTTGCCCCAGCGGGAATTGGCGCTGTCCACGCCCCGGCGCACGTCGGCCTCGTCCATCACGTCGTCGTGGTACAGCGTCGCGAGGTGCGTCAGCTCGACGACCACGGCGGCGGGCACCACGCCCGGGGCGTCCGCGTCTCCGAACTGGGCCGACAGCATCGCGAGCAGCGGCCGGAACCGCTTGCCCCCCGCGTGCACCAGGTGCTGCGCGGCCTCTGTGATGAAGGGCACCTCGCTCTTGGTCGCATCGAGGAGTCCCGACTCGACAGCAGCCAAACCGGCCTGGACACCGGCCTCAAGAGCCTGGTCCCGCACGCTCAGTCCGAACGGCCCGACGACGGTCACGAGGGGATCTCCTGTCTGCTGACGATCACACGGAATGTCGATGTGTCGCTGCCATCACTCAAGTCAGCGTATCCGGTCCCCTTTGGATCACCGTGGGCGCCTTCCCGCCACCGCCGGTATGTTCGGGATCAGCTCATACGATCAGGAGTAGTCCCTTTGTCCCACACCGCTCACGACACCGATCCGACCCAGCCACCGCCGGGCGACGACCACGCCTTCTTCGGCCAGCCACGGGGTCTGATGACCCTGTCCGGCCTGGAGGTCTGGGAGCGGTTCTCGTTCCTCGGCATGCAGGCCATCCTCGTCCTGTACTTCGCCGACACGGTCGCCAACGGCGGCCTGGGCATGGAGCCCGGCACCGCCGCCTCCGTCTCGGCCGCGTACGGCACCCTGGTCTACCTGGTCTCCGTCGCGGGCGGCTGGCTGGCCGACCGCATCCTCGGCTCCTACCGGGCCGTCCTGTACGGCGGCATCCTCATCGCCTGCGGCCACTACTCCATGGCGGTGCCGACCGCGACCATGACCTGGGTCGGGCTCGGCCTGATCAGCGCCGGTACCGGGCTGCTCAAGCCGAACGTGGCCACCATGGTCGGCAAGCTCTACCGGACCGACGACGAGCGCCGCGACGCCGGCTTCGCCCTCTACTACATGGGCATCAACATCGGTGCGTTCCTCGGCCCGCTGATCACCGGCTGGCTGGGTGACCACGCGAGCTGGCACTGGGGCTTCTCGGCCGCCGCCTTCGGTATGACGCTCGGCCTGATCCAGTACGTACTGGGCCGGCGTCACCTGGCCGGGCGTAAGCACTCCGCCGAGTTCCCGCTGGCTCCGGAGGCCAAGCGCGGCATCGTGTGGCGGATCGTCCTCGGCGTCGTCGTGGTCGCGGCGGCCGCCACCGTGCTGGCCCTGGTGGGCTGGCTGACCATGGACCGCTTCGTCGACGTACTGACGGTCATCTCGGTGATCGCGCCGGTCGTCTACTTCGTGGTGATGTTCCGCAGCCCGCGGGTCACCCCGGAGGAGCGCGGCAGGCTGCGCCCGTACGTGGTGCTGTTCCTGGCCTCCGTCGTCTTCAACTTCATCCTCTTCCAGGCGTACTCGACGATGATGCTGCTGGCGTCGACCAACGCCCGCACGGAGATCTTCGGCTTCCACTTCCCGGCCAGCTGGTACGCCTCGGCGCTCGGCGCGTTCGAGGTCGCGCTCGCCCCGGTGGTCGCGGCCGTCTGGGCGAGGATGGGGCCGCGCCAGCCGCACGCGTCCAACAAGATCGCGATGGGCGTGATCCTCGGCGGTCTTTCGTTCCTGCTGATGGTCCTGCCGACCTCCGGGCACGCCGACGACAGCTACAAGATGGCCGCCTGGTGGATCGTCGGCTCCTACCTGCTGCTCGGACTCGGCGACATCCTGCTGGAGACCTCCGGCATGTCCGCCACCACCAAGCTCGCCCCCAAGGCGTTCGCCAGCCAGACGATGGCGCTCTGGTTCCTCTCACTGGCCCTCGCCAACGGAATCCAGGCACAGATCGTGAAGCTGTACGGCGAGGTCTCCAACCCCGCCTACTTCGGTGTCAATGGCGCTATCGCGGTGGTGGCCGGTGTGGCCGTCGTCGCCGCCGCCCCCTGGCTCAAGCGCACCATGCACCCCGTCCACTGAGGTACCCCCATGCGCATCCGCACCGAATTCCCGTACGAGACGACCCACGAGGACATCCGTATCCCGCTGCCGGACGGCACCCGGCTCTACGCCCGGATCTGGCGGCCGGTCACCGACGAACCGGTGCCCGCCCTCCTCGAGTACCTCCCCTACCGGCTGAGCGACTGGACCGCGCCGCGCGACGCGCAGCGCCACCCCTGGTACGCGGGCCACGGCTACGCCTCGGTGCGCGTCGACGTACGCGGCCACGGCAACAGCGAGGGGCTGCCGGGCGACGAGTACGACGCGACCGAGCTCGCGGACGGCGTCGCCGTCATCCACTGGCTCGCCCAGCAGGAGTGGTGCTCGGGGCGCGTCGGCATGTTCGGCATCTCCTGGGGCGGCTTCAACTCCCTCCAGATCGCCGCGCTCGCCCCCGAGCCGCTCAAGGCGATCGTCACCGTGTGCTCGGCGGACGACCGCTACGACAACGACGTCCACTACATGGGCGGCTCGGTCCTCGCCGTGGACATGCACGCCTGGGCCGCGACGATGCTCGCCTTCGTCTGCCGCCCGCCCGACCCGGCCCAGGTCGGCGACGCGTGGAAGGACATGTGGCTGGAGCGGCTCGAAGCCGTCGACCCCTTCATCCACACCTGGCTGGACCACCAGACGCGCGACGACTACTGGAAGCACGGCAGCGTCTGCGAGGACTACTCCGCCATCCAGGCGAACGTCCTGGCGGTCGGCGGCTGGCACGACCCGTACCGCGACACCGTGCTCCGGCTCGTCGAGCACCTGGACCCGGGACAGGTCCGTGGCCTGATCGGGCCGTGGTCGCACCAGTACCCCGACCGCGGTCTGCCGCCGGGGCCCGGCATCGGCTTCCTCCAGGAGACACTGCGCTGGTGGGACCAGCACCTCAAGGACAAGGACACCGGCGTGATGTCGGAGCCGCTGCTGAGGTCCTGGATCAGCGAGTCGCACCGGCCCGCCACGGTGTACGAGACCCTGCCCGGCCGCTGGGTCGGGGACACCAGCTGGCCCTCGGAGAACGTCTCGCCGGTCGCGTACGCCCTCAAGGGCGGCCCGCAGACCGTCGACTCACCGCAGCAGACCGGGGTGGACGCGGGCCGGTTCTTCCCGTTCGGCAACGACGCCGACCTGCCGCCCGACCAGCGCGACGAGGACGCCAAATCGGTGTCCTTCGAGTTCCCCGTCGAGGACGCGCCCATCGAGATTCTGGGCCGCCCGCGCGTACGGCTGCGCATCCGGATGGACGTGCCGCGCGGCCAGGCCATCGCCCGGCTGTGCGACGTCGCCCCCGACGGCTCCTCTACGCTCGTCACCCGCGGCGTCCTCAACCTCGCCGCCCGGCACGGCCGGGACCGCGCGGACGACTGGCCCGCCGGGGCCACCGAGGACGTGACGTTCGAACTGAACGGCATCGGCCACACCTTCCCGCCCGGCCACCGCATCAGGGTCGCGATCTCCTCCTCGTACTGGCCCTGGATCTGGCCCCAGGCCGGTTCGGCGGGCTTCACGCTCGACGCCGGGGGCAGCTTCGTCGAACTGCCGGTGCGCCGGCACACCGAGGACCCCGCGATCCACTTCGAGGAGCCCGAGCAGTCGGAGCCGCTCGGCGTCGTCTACCCCGCCACCCTCGACGAGCAGCGCCCCGAGCGACTGGTGATCCGCGACGTCGCCAAGGGCGAGTGGCGGATGGAGGTGGACCCGCGCTACGGCGGCACCCGGGTCTACCCCGACGGCCTCGAGTTCACCGAGGACGCGGTCGAGACGTACACGATCCAGGAGCGCGACCCGCTCTCCGCGCACACCCGCTCCGACTGGACGGTCCGGCTGCACCGGCCGGAGACGGCCTGGGACGCGCAGATCGACACGCGCTCCGAGATCAGCGCCGACGCGACCCACTTCATCACCTCCAACGAAGTGGTCTGCAAGGACGGCGGCGAGGTCGTCTTCCACCGGACCTGGGAGAAGCGCATCCCGCGTACCGCCGGCTGACAGCCTGCGAGCCGTGCCGCTGTATCCCCGTGCGTTCCCCCGGACGCGCAGGGATACAGCGGCATTTTCCGGGCATTGGGGGATCGTTGGGACTCTGCCGCCGGGTGGCGCCGCCGACGTAACGTGTCCCTCAAGCGACCTGGAAAGCGAGGCAGCAACAGATGCCCGAGCAGAGCAGCCCGCTCGAACTGGCCGAGGGCGATCCCTTCGGTCCGCACAACCTTCCGTACGGAGTGTTCTCCGCCCCCGACCGGCCCGGCGAGCGACGGGTCGGCGTGCGCATCGGCGGCCATGTGCTGGACGCCGGCGCGGCCGCACTGGCCCTCGGCTCGCCCTACGCGCAACTGCTGGCCCAGCCCGACCTGATGCCGCTGCTCGCGGCCGGCCGGACCGCCTGGAGCGATGTGCGCCGCGCGCTGACCGCCTGGGTGACGGTCCCGGCCCACCGCCCGGACATAGAGCCGCTGCTGCACCCGGTGGACTCCGTGACGCTCCACCTGCCCTACCGGGTGGCGGACTACGTCGACTTCTACGCCAGCGAGCACCACGCCACCAACGTCGGCCGGATCTTCCGCCCGGACGGCGACGCGCTCACCCCCAACTGGAAGCACCTGCCCATCGGTTACCACGGCAGGGCGGGCACGGTCGTGGTCTCCGGGACGGATGTGGCGCGCCCCTCGGGCCAGCGCAAGGCCCCCGCCGACCCGGCACCGGTCTTCGGCCCGTCCGTGAAGCTGGACATCGAGGCCGAGGTCGGCTTCGTCGTCGGCACCTCCTCGGAGCAGGGCCGTCCCGTCGCGCTCGCCGACTTCCGCGAGCACGTCTTCGGCCTGTCGCTGCTCAACGACTGGTCGGCGCGCGACATCCAGGCCTGGGAGTACGTGCCGCTCGGCCCCTTCCTCGGCAAGTCGTTCGCCACCTCGGTATCGGCCTGGGTGACCCCGCTGGAGGCCCTGGACGCCGCCCGCACCGCCCCGCCCGAGCGCGACTTCCCGCTGCTGCCCTACCTCGACGACGCGGACGAGGAGGAGCCCGGCGGCTTCGACCTCCGCCTCTCCGTCGCCATCAACGGCCAGGTCGTCGCGGAGCCGCCGTTCTCCACGATGTACTGGACGGCGGCCCAGCAGCTGGCCCAGATGACGGTGAACGGCGCCTCGCTGCGCACCGGCGATCTGTACGGCTCCGGCACCATCAGCGGCGCCGAGCCCGCCCAGCGCGGCTCCCTGCTCGAGCTCACCTGGAACGGCCGCGATCCGCTGGAACTCCCCGAGGGCAAGCGGACGTTCCTGGAGGACGGGGACACGGTGACGATCACGGCCTGGGCACCGGGTCCTGACGGCACCCGGGTCGGCCTCGGCGAAGTGACCGGACGGATCGTGACCGCGCCATGATCCCCACGCCCCGCCCGACGCTGCCCGAGGAACTGCTGCTGCTCGCGCTGGACCCGCTGCGCGGCAAGCCGTACTGCCGCAACCGCTTCCTCGAGTACGCGATGGCCGGGGCGGCCCTGGCGGAGCTGGAGCTCCAGGGCCGGATCACCGGGGAGCGCGGACAGATCCAGGTGGTCAACCCGCTGGAGCCGCCCGACCCGCTGCTGGCCGCACTGATGCGGAGCCGGCCTGCGCCGAGCAAGGGCGGACTGCTGTCCGGGGCATCGGCCAAGGGCTGGGTGCGGCACGCGGGGCGGCAGGTCGAGGGCATGCATCTGGACGCCCTCGTGCAGCGTGGCATCCTGCGCCGGGAGACCCACCGCTTCCTCGGCCTGCTCCCCTACCACCGCCATCCGGTGGCGGCGAAGGACCTGGCCGCGCAGGCCCGGCAGCAGTTCGCCGCCGCCGAACAGGCCGGCTTCCCCGACCACCGCAGCCGGGCGCTCGCCGCCCTCGTTTCGGCGGCCGGCCTCAGCCGCTTCGTCGCCACCGGCCGCGGCAGCCGCGGCGCGATGCGCCACCTGGTCCGCGAGCAGTGGCCGGCCCACGCGGTGCACCGCAACGTCCGCCAGGACAGGTCCAACCAGTCGGGCGGCGGGTAGGGCTCTCGCCCCGGCGCACGGCCCGCGAGGAAGCACGGGCCCGCCCCGGCGCGCGGTCACCGGTCACCGGTCACCGCCGCGAGCGGCGTTCACACGCTCGGGGGAGCCTCACTCAGTCGAACTCCGGCGGCTCCTCGTCCCAGCCGAACTCCGGGTCGGGGTCCTGAGCCACGGGCCGGGACGCGGCGGTGGCGGGCACGGGCGCCGGGGACGCGGCCTGGATCGGCAGCGGAGGCGCTTCCGGAGACGCTGCCGGGGCCGGAGACGCTGCCGGGGCCGGGGCCTCCGCAGGGACCGGGGCCTCCGCAGGTGCCTCGCCGAACGACGCGAGGACCTCCAGCACCCCGTCCCCGTACGTCGCCAGCTTCTTCTCGCCCAGGCCGCTGATGCCGCCCAGCTCGGCGGTGGAGGACGGGCGCAGCGTCGCGATCTCGCGGAGCGTCGCGTCGTGGAAGATCACGTAGGCCGGGAGGCCCAGCTCCTTCGCCTGGGCTCCGCGCCAGGCGCGCAGGGCCTCGAAGACCGGCACGGCCTGCTCCGGCAGCTCGGCGGCCGCCGCCGTGGACTTCGCCTTCCGGTCGCCCTTCGAGGAGCGCGACGCGGGCTTCGGGGCCTCCTTGCGCAGCAGCACCTCGCGCTCCCGGCCGAGGACCGAGGCGCTCTCCTCCGTCAGCACCAGCGTGCCGTACTCGCCCTCGACCGCGAGCAGGCCCTGGGCCAGCAGCTGGCGGACCACGCCGCGCCACTCCGCCTCGGCCAGCTCCTCGCCGATGCCGAACACCGAGAGCTGGTCGTGGTCGAACTGGATGATCTTCGCCGTCTTGCGGCCCAGCAGGATGTCGATGATCTGGCCAGCGCCGAACTTCTGGCCGCGCTCCCGCTTCAGCCGTACCACCGTGGACAGCAGCTTCTGGGAGACCACCGTGCCGTCCCAGGTCTCGGGCGGGGCCAGGCAGGTGTCGCAGTTGCCGCAGGAGGCGGTGGCGGGCTCCTGGCCGAAGTACTTCAGCAGCTGGGCCCGGCGGCACCGCACGGTCTCGCACAGGGCCAGCATGGAGTCCAGGTGCGAGGCGGCGCGGCGGCGGAAGGCCTCGTCGCCCTCGCCGCCCTGGATGAGCTTGCGCTGCTGGACGACGTCCTGGAGCCCGTAGGCCATCCAGGCCGTGGACGGGGCGCCGTCACGGCCGGCGCGGCCGGTCTCCTGGTAGTAGCCCTCGACGGACTTCGGCAGGTCGAGGTGGGCGACGAAGCGCACGTCCGGCTTGTCGATGCCCATGCCGAACGCGATCGTCGCGACGACGACCAGGCCCTCCTCGCGCAGGAAGCGGGACTGGTGGAGCGCACGGATGCCGGCGTCCAGGCCCGCGTGGTACGGGACGGCCTCGATGCCGTTGCGGCAGAGGTACTCGGCGGTCTTCTCGGTGGAGTTGCGCGAGAGGCAGTAGACGATGCCCGCGTCCCCGGCGTGCTCCTCCTTGAGGAAGGACAGCAGCTGCTTCTTCGGGTCGGCCTTGGGCACGATGCGGTACTGGATGTTGGGCCGGTCGAAGCCCGCCACGAAGTGCTTGGCGTCGGGCATGCCCAGGCGCTGGGTGATCTCCTCGTGCGTGGCCGCGGTCGCCGTCGCCGTCAGCGCGATCCGGGGTACGTCGGGCCAGCGCTCGCCCAGCACGGACAGGGCCAGGTAGTCGGGCCGGAAGTCGTGGCCCCACTGGGCGACGCAGTGCGCCTCGTCGATGGCGAAGACGGCGACCTCGCCCCGGGAGAGCAGGCCGAGCGTGGAGTCCAGCCGGAGCCGCTCCGGGGCCAGGTACAGCAGATCGAGCTCGCCCGCGACGTACTGGGCCTCCATCGAGCGGCGCTCGTCGAGGTCCTGCGTGGAGTTGATGAACCCGGCCCGCACGCCCAGTGCCCGCAGCGCGTCCACCTGGTCCTGCATCAGGGCGATCAGGGGTGAGATGACGATGCCCGTACCGGGCCTGACCAGGGACGGGATCTGGTAGCAGAGCGACTTGCCGCCGCCGGTCGGCATGAGCACCACGGCGTCCCCGCCGGCCACCACATGGTCGACGACCGCTTCCTGCTCACCCCGGAACGCCTCGTACCCGAAAACCCGGTGGAGCGTCTGCCGTGCGTCGCTCTCGGTCACACCCATGGTCACGCCTGTCACGCCCGTCCCGCTCATCGCTCTGTCCCCCGGCATCCGGCCCGTTCCTGTCTCCGCGCTCTCCTGCCACGATAGGCGCCGCGTACGACAACGCCGGACGGGCTTGACTTACAAGCACGTCCGGCGCTGTTCCGGCGGTGGTACGGGTCACCCCTACCGCACGAAGACTCCCGCCTGGCTCGCCAGGTCCAGGAAGTACTGCGGGGCCAGGCCCAGCACCAGCGTGACCGCGACACCGACCGCGATCGTGGTCATCGTCAGCGGGGACGGGACGGCGACCGTGGGGCCGTCCGCCTTCGGCTCGCTGAAGAACATCAGCACGATGACCCGGATGTAGAAGAACGCGGCGATCGCGGACGAGATCACACCGACGACGACCAGGCCGCCGGCGCCACCGTCGGCCGCGGCCTTGAACACCGCGAACTTCCCGGAGAAGCCCGAGGTCAGCGGGATACCGGCGAAGGCCAGCAGGAACACCGCGAAGACCGCGGCGACCAGCGGGGAGCGGCGGCCGAGGCCGGCCCACTTCGACAGGTGCGTCGCCTCGCCGCCCGCGTCGCGCACCAGGGTGACGACGGCGAAGGCGCCGACCGTCACGAAGGAGTACGTGGCCAGGTAGAAGAGGACCGAGGAGATGCCCTCCGGGGTGGCCGCGATGACACCGGCGAGGATGAAGCCGGCGTGCGCGATCGAGGAGTAGGCAAGCAGCCGCTTGATGTCGGTCTGGGTGATGGCGACGACCGCGCCGCCCAGCATCGTGACGATCGCGACGCCCCACATGACGGGGCGCAGGTCCCAGGTGAGGCCCGGCAGCACCACGTACAGCAGGCGCAGCAGCGCACCGAACGCGGCGACCTTGGTGGCCGCCGCCATGAAGCCGGTGACCGGGGTCGGGGCGCCCTGGTAGACGTCCGGGGTCCACATGTGGAACGGGACGGCGCCGACCTTGAAGAGCAGGCCGGTCAGGATCATCGCGCCGCCGATGAGCAGCAGCGCGTCGTTGCCCATGGTGTCCGCGAGCGCCGGGTCGATCTTCTGGACGGAACCGTCCACCACGGCGGCGATCTTCGCGTACGAGACGGAGCCCGCGTAGCCGTAGAGCAGGGCGATCCCGAAGAGCAGGAACGCCGAGGAGAAGGCGCCGAGCAGGAAGTACTTCACCGCGGCCTCCTGCGACATCAGCCGCTTGCGGCGGGCGACGGCGCACAGGAGGTAGAGCGGGAGCGAGAAGACTTCCAGGGCCACGAAGAGCGTCAGCAGATCGTTGGCCGCCGGGAAGACCAGCATGCCCGCGACCGAGAAGAGGATCAGCGGGAAGACTTCGGTGGTGGTGAACCCGGCCTTGACCGCGGCCTTCTCGCTGTCGCTGCCGGGCACGGACGCGGCCTGCGCGGCGAAGGAGTCGACCCTGTTGCCGTGCGAGGCGGGGTCGAGCCGCCGCTCCGCGAAGGTGAAGACGGCGACCAGCGACGTCAGCAGGATGGTGCCCTGGAGGAACAGGGCGGGCCCGTCGATCGCGACGGCCCCCATCGCGGCGATGTGCGCCTTCGTCGTACCGTATCCGTCGGCCGCGAGGCCGATCACCGCGGCGAACGCGGCGACCAGGGCGACGACCGTCAGGAAGATCTGCGTGTGGTAGCGGGCCCGGCGCGGCACGAAGGCCTCGACGAGGACGCCCAGTACGGCGACTCCGATCACGATCAGGACCGGGGTCAGCTGGGTGTACTCGATGACCGGTGCCTTGAACTTCTCGTCAGGCGCGGCCGACGTCACCCCGCCCGCCATCGTCCACAGGCTGTGGACAGCTGTTGCGCTCACTTGACGGCCTCCACCTGGGGCTGCGGGTCCTTCTTCTGTACGTCCGACATGGTGTGCTGCACCGCCGGGTTGACGATCTCCGTCAGCGGCTTCGGGTAGACGCCCAGGAAGATCAGCAGGGCGATCAGCGGGACGACCACCACCAGTTCACGGACCTTGAGGTCCGTCATGCCCTGGACCTCGGCCTTGACCGGCCCCGTCATCGTCCGCTGGTAGAGCACCAGGACGTAGATCGCGGCGAGCACGATCCCGGTGGTGGCGATGATGCCGGCCACCGGATAGGCGGAGAACACGCCGACCAGGACCAGGAACTCACTGACGAACGGGGCGAGCCCCGGCAGCGACAGGGTGGCCAGACCGCCGATCAGGAAGGTGCCGGCCAGAATCGGGGCCACCTTCTGGACTCCGCCGTAGTCGGCGATGAGCCGTGAGCCGCGCCGGGTGATCAGGAAGCCCGCCACCAGCATCAGCGCGGCCGTCGAGATGCCGTGGTTGATCATGTAGAGCGTCGCACCCGACTGGCCCTGGCTCGTCATCGCGAAGATGCCCAGGATGATGAAGCCGAAGTGCGAGATCGACGCGTAGGCGATCAGCCGCTTGATGTCGCGCTGGCCGACGGCGAGCAGCGCCCCGTAGACGATGCTGATCAGCGCCAGGACCAGGACCACCGGGGTGGCCCACTTGCTGGCCTCCGGGAAGAGCTGGAGGCAGAAGCGCAGCATCGCGAAGGTGCCGACCTTGTCGACGACGGCGGTGATCAGCACGGCGACCGGGGTGGTCGCCTCCCCCATCGCGTTGGGCAGCCAGGTGTGCAGCGGCCACAGCGGGGCCTTCACCGCGAAGGCGAAGAAGAACCCGAGGAAGAGCCAGCGCTCGGTGCTGGTCGCCATGGAGAACGTGCCGTTGGCGCGGGCCTCGGCGATCTCGGAGAGCGAGAACGTCCCCGCGACCGTGTAGAGCCCGATCACCGCGGCCAGCATGATGAGGCCGCCGACCAGGTTGTAGAGGAGGAACTTCACCGCCGCGTACGAGCGTTGCGCCGCGGCGTTCTCGTCGCTGCCGGTGTGGGCCCGGTCCCCGAAGCCGCCGATGAGGAAGTACATCGGGATGAGCATGGCTTCGAAGAGGATGTAGAAGAGGAAGACGTCGGTGGCGACGAAGGAGAGGACCACCATCGCTTCGACCATCAGGATCAGGGCGAAGAAGCCCTGAGTGGGGCGCCAGCGCGAGGAGTTGGTCTCCAGGGGGTCGGCGTCGTGCCAGCCGGCCAGGATGACGAAGGGGATCAGCAGGGCGGTGAGCGCCATGAGCGCCAGCCCGATGCCGTCCACGCCCAGTTCGTACCGCACGCCGAAGTCCTTGATCCAGGCGTGCGATTCGGTGAGCTGGAAGCGGCTGCCGCCGGGCTCGAAGCGGACGAGCGCGATGGCCGCCAGCACCAGGGTGCCCAGTGAGAAGGCCAGGGCCAGCCATTTGGCGGCGGTGCGCCGTGCGGCCGG
The DNA here is from genome assembly GCF_043200175.1 of Streptomyces sp. NPDC048462. Taxonomy (NCBI): domain Bacteria; kingdom Bacillati; phylum Actinomycetota; class Actinomycetes; order Kitasatosporales; family Streptomycetaceae; genus Streptomyces; species Streptomyces sp. NPDC048462. The sequence continues at coordinate 105,860 of NZ_JBICXG010000011.1, read as the reverse complement.
GACGGCGGCGGTGGCGATCGCGCCGATCGCCGGGAGCGCCGCCGTCGCTGTCAGGAGGGGAAAGGACATGTGATCAGACCGCCCTCATCAGCAGGGTCGCGGCGATGAGAACCGCCGTACCGCCGAACATCGAGACCGCGTAGGAGCGGGCGTAGCCGTTCTGCAGTTTTCGCAGCCGGCCGGAGAGCCCGCCCATGGAGGCGGCCGTGCCGTTGACGACCCCGTCGACCAGGGTGTGGTCCATGTAGACCAGGGAGCGGGTGAGGTGCTCGCCGCCGCGGACCAGGACCACGTGGTTGAAGTCGTCCTGGAGGAGATCGCGGCGGGCGGCCCGGGTGAGCAGCGAGCCGCGCGGGGCGACCGCGGGCACGGGCTTGCGCCCGTACATGAGCCAGGCGACGCCGACTCCGATCACCAGCACCACCATGGTGGCGGCGGTGACGGTGGTGGCGCCGACCGGGGCGTCTCCGTGGTTGTGGCCGGTGACGGGCTCCAGCCAGTGCAGGAAGCGGTCACCGATGGAGAAGAAGCCACCGGCGAAGACCGAACCGAAGGCCAGCACGATCATGGGGATCGTCATGGACTTCGGGGACTCGTGCGGATGCGGCTCGTGGCCCTCCGCGTCCGGGACCCAGCGCTTCTCGCCGAAGAACGTCAGCAGCATCACGCGCGTCATGTAGAACGCGGTGATCCCGGCCCCCACCAGGGTCACGGCTCCCAGGATCCAGCCCTCGGTGCCACCCTTGGCGAAGGCCGCCTCGATGATCTTGTCCTTGGAGAAGAAGCCGGACAGTCCGGGGAAGCCGATGATCGCGAGGTAGCCGAGGCCGAAGGTGACGAAGGTGACCGGCATGTACTTCCGCAGGCCGCCGAACTTCCTCATGTCGACCTCGTCGTTCATGCCGTGCATGACCGAACCGGCGCCGAGGAAGAGCCCGGCCTTGAAGAAGCCGTGCGTCACCAGGTGCATGATCGCGAAGACGTAGCCGATCGGGCCGAGCCCGGCGGCCAGGATCATGTAGCCGATCTGCGACATCGTCGAGCCTGCGAGGGCCTTCTTGATGTCGTCCTTCGCGCAACCGACGATCGCACCGAAGATCAGCGTGACCGCGCCGACGACCACGACCACCAGCTGGGCGTCCGGGGCGGCGTTGAAGATCGCGCCGGAGCGGACGATGAGGTAGACGCCCGCGGTGACCATGGTGGCGGCGTGGATCAGGGCCGAGACCGGGGTCGGGCCCTCCATCGCGTCACCGAGCCAGGACTGCAGCGGCACCTGGGCGGACTTGCCGCAGGCGGCGAGGAGCAGCATCAGGCCGATCGCCGTCAGCTTGCCCTCGCTCGCCCCGCCGGTCGCCTCCAGGACGGGACCGAAGGCGAAGGTGCCGAAGGTGGTGAACATCAGCATGATCGCGATCGACAGGCCCATGTCACCGACGCGGTTGACCAGGAAGGCCTTCTTCGCGGCGGTGGCCGCGCTGGGCTTGTGCTGCCAGAAGCCGATGAGCAGGTACGACGCCAGACCGACGCCCTCCCACCCGACGTACAGCAGCAGGTAGTTGTCGGCGATGACCAGGATCAGCATCGCCGCGAGGAAGAGGTTCAGATAGCCGAAGAAGCGGCGCCGGCGCTCGTCGTGCGCCATGTAGCCGATCGAGTAGATGTGGATCAGCGTGCCCACACCGGTGATCAGCAGCACGAACGTCATCGACAGCTGGTCGAGCTGGAAGGCCACATCGGCCTGGAAGCCTTCGACCGGAATCCAGCTGAACAGCTTCTGGTGCAGCGCCCGGTCCTCCGCGCCCTTCCCCAGCATGTCGAGGAAGAGCACCACGCCGATGACGAAGGAGGCGCCGGCGAGCAGGGTGCCGAGATAGTGGCCCACGCGGTCCAGGCGTCGGCCGCCGCACAGCAGCACCGCCGCTCCGAGCAGGGGCGCCGCGACAAGCAGCGCAATCAGGTTCTCCACAGTTCCTAGCTCCCCTTACAGCTTCATCAGGCTGGCGTCGTCGACCGAGGCCGAGTGGCGGGAACGGAACAGCGACACGATGATCGCGAGCCCGACCACGACCTCCGCGGCGGCGACGACCATCGTGAAGAAGGCGATGATCTGGCCGTCGAGGTTGCCGTGCATGCGGGAGAAGGTGACGAACGCGAGGTTGCAGGCGTTGAGCATCAGCTCCACGCACATGAACACCACGATCGCGTTCCGCCTGATCAGCACTCCGGACGCGCCGATGGTGAACAGCAGTGCGGCGAGATAGAGGTAGTTGACCGGGTTCACTTGGCGACCTCCTCTTCCTCTGTGGTGTCCCGGCCGAGCCGTTCGCCGGAGCGCTGCTCCAGCGCCTTGAGCTCGGCCAGCGACTCGTGGGACACATCGCGCATCTGGCCGCGCTTGCGCAGCGTCTGCATCACGGTGAGTTCGGACGGGGTGCCGTCGGGCAGCAGACCGGCGATGTCCACGGCGTTGTGCCGGGCGTAGACACCGGGGGCGGGCAGCGGCGGCAGGTGGCTGCTGCGTACGCGCTCCTCGGACATCTCCCGCTGGGTCTTGGCCCGTTCGGTGCGCTCGCGGTGGGTGAGCACCATGGCGCCGACGGTCGCGGTGATCAGCAGGGCGCCGGTGATCTCGAAGGCGAAGACGTACTTGGTGAAGATGAGGCTGGCCAGCCCCTCGACGTTTCCGCCGTGCTCGGCGTTGGCCGTGCCGAGCCCGTTGAAGCTGTTCAGCGAGGCGTTGCCGATGCCGGCGATCAGGAGGACACCGAAGCCGAGCCCGCAGCCGACGGCCAGCCAGCGCTGGCCCTTGAGGGTCTCCTTCAGGGAGTCCGCCGCCGTGACACCGACGAGCATGACCACGAAGAGGAACAGCATCATGATCGCGCCGGTGTAGACGACGACCTGGACGATGCCCAGGAAGTACGCCCCGTTGGCGAGGTAGAAGACCGCCAGGATGATCATGGTCCCGGCGAGGCTCAGCGCACTGTGCACGGCCCTCCTCATCAGGACGGTGGACAGCGCGCCGATCACGGCGACGGTGCCGAGCACCCAGAACTGGAAGGCCTCGCCGGTCGAGGTCTGGGAGGCCGCAGCGGCCAGGCCGGTCATGCGTCCACCTCCGAGCCGTTGCTCTCGTGCGCGTCCTCGGCCGGCTTCTCGCCCTTGGAGACGGCGACCTGACGTTCCGTACCGGGGGCGACCTCGGTCACCAGGCCCCGGTAGTAGTCCTGTTCGTCCGTGCCGGGGAAGATCGCGTGCGGGCTGTCGACCATGCCTTCCTCCAGGCCCGCGAGCAGCTCGTCCTTGGTATAGATGAGGCTCTCGCGGGTGGTGTTGGCCAGCTCGAACTCGTTGGTCATCGTCAGCGCCCGGGTCGGGCAGGCCTCGATGCACAGTCCGCACAGGATGCAGCGCGCGTAGTTGATCTGGTAGACGCGGCCGTAGCGCTCCCCCGGGGAGTAGCGCTCCTCGTCGGTGTTGTCCGCGCCCTCGACGTAGATCGCGTCCGCCGGACAGGCCCAGGCGCACAGCTCGCAGCCGATGCACTTCTCCAGGCCGTCCGGGTGGCGGTTGAGCTGGTGCCGGCCGTGGAAGCGCGGCGCCGTCACCTTCGGCGTCTCCGGATACTGCTCGGTCAGCCGCTTCTTGAACATGGCCTTGAAGGTCACGCCGAAGCCGGCCACCGGATTCTGGAACTTGTCGTCCGAGGACTGCGGGGACTGGGCGGACCCGCCGGCCCCCGAACCCCCGGAAGCCACACTCGACCCCGTCGGCCCGGTGGCCTTCGGGGGCCTCTCGGACCCCCGCGACTCAGGCAGTTCAGACATGGTCGGCCTCCTTTCCGTCACTCGGATTTCCGTCACTCTGAGTATCCACGCCGCCACTGACAACGAGCTCGCGCTCACGGCGCGGCACCCGCCTCGGCACGGGCGGCAGGGTCTGTCCGGGCAGTGGTGGCACCGGGAACCCGCCCGCCATCGGGTCGAACGCGGGTTCCGGCTCGGCCTCCGCCTCGGCGGCCCGGCCCTTCCTGTCGCGGAACATGTCGACCACGAAGGAGATCAGCAGGATCGCGATCACGGCCCCGGCCACGTAGAGCAGGATCTTCGAGTAGTCGTAGCCCTCGTTGCGCAGCGCCCGCACCGTGGCGACCAGCATCAGCCAGACCACGGAGACCGGGATCAGGACCTTCCAGCCCAGCTTCATCAGCTGGTCGTAACGGACCCGGGGCAGCGTGCCGCGCAGCCAGATGAAGAAGAACAGCAGCAGCTGGACCTTGATGACGAACCAGAGCATCGGCCACCAGCCGTGGTTCGCGCCCTCCCAGAAGGTGCTGATCGGCCACGGGGCCCGCCAGCCGCCCAGGAACAGGGTGATGGAGACCGCGGAGACGGTGACCATGTTGACGTACTCGGCGAGCATGAACATCGCGAACTTGATGGACGAGTACTCGGTGTTGAAGCCGCCGACCAGGTCGCCCTCGGACTCGGGCATGTCGAACGGGGCGCGGTTGGTCTCACCGACCATCGTGATGATGTAGATGATGAACGAGACCGGCAGCAGCAGGATGAACCAGCGGTCCTGCTGCGCCTCCACGATCTTCGAGGTCGACATCGACCCGGAGTAGAGGAACACCGAGGCGAAGGCGGCACCCATCGCGATCTCGTAGCTGATCATCTGCGCGCACGAGCGCAGACCACCGAGCAGCGGATACGTCGATCCGGAGGACCAGCCCGCCAGGACGATGCCGTAGATCCCGACCGAGGCGACCGCGAGGATGTAGAGCATCGCGATCGGCAGGTCGGTGAGCTGCATCGCCGTACGGTGCCCGAAGATCGAGACCTCGTTGCCGGACGGGCCGAACGGGATCACCGCGATCGCCATGAACGCCGGTACGGCGGCGACGATCGGGGCGAGGATGTAGACGACCTTGTCCGCCCGCTTGACGACCAGGTCCTCCTTCAGCATCAGCTTGATGCCGTCGGCCAGCGACTGGAGCATGCCCCAGGGGCCGTGCCGGTTGGGACCGATGCGCAGCTGCATCCAGGCGACGACCTTGCGCTCCCACACGATGGAGAAGAGCACGGTCACCATCAGGAACGCGAAGCAGAAGACCGCCTTGACGACGACGAGCCACCAGGGGTCGGTGCCGAACATCGACAGGTCCTCGGCGGCGAGCACCGCGCTGTGCGGGGCCGCGGCCAGTTGAGCGAGGGCAGTCACGCTCGCACCTCCGGTGTGACGTCGGGAGTACCCGGTGCGGCGGGACCGATCCGCACCAGACCGCCGGGCTGGGCGCCGGTTGTGGCCGGCACGCCCCGTCCGGTGGAGTTCAGCGGCACCCAGACCACCCGGTCCGGCATGTCGGTCACCTGGAGCGGGAGTTCCACGCTCCCGGCCGGACCGCTCACGGCCAGCAGGTCGCCGTCCTTGACTCCGGTCTCGGCCGCGGTGACGGCGGAGAGCCGGGCGACCGCGGCGTGCCGGGTACCGGCCAGCGCCGTGTCGCCCTCCTGGAGCCGGCCCAGGTCGAGCAGCATCCGGTGGCCCGCGAGGACCGCCTCGCCGTCGCCGGGCCTGGGCAGCGGCTGGGACGCCTCACGCGGGTCGTCCGCGTGCGTGCCCTGCCACCCGCCGAGGCGGTCCAGCTCGCGGCGGACCGACTTCAGGTCCGGCAGCGCGAAGTGGACGTCCAGCGCGTCGGCCAGCATGTGCAGCACCCGGGCATCGCCCGGCGCGAGGGTCCGGGTCATCTGCTCGGGCTTCAGCGCGGCCTCGAACATCCGGGCCCTGCCCTCCCAGTTGAGGAAGGTGCCGGACTTCTCGGCGACCGCGGCCACCGGGAACACCACGTCGGCGCGGTCGGTGACCTCGCTGGGGCGCAGTTCGAGGGAGACCAGGAAGCCGACCCGGTCCAGGGCCTCCAGGGCCAGGGCGGGGTCGGGCAGGTCCGCGGTCTCGACCCCGGCGACGAGCAGCGCGCCCAGTTCACCGGAGGCGGCGGCCTCGATGATCTGGCCGGTGTCGCGGCCGAAGCGGGACGGGAGTTCGGCGACGCCCCACAGGGCCGCCACCTCGTCCCGGGCCCTCGGGTCGGTGGACGGGCGGCCGCCGGGCAGCAGCGACGGGAGTGCGCCCGCCTCCACCGCGCCGCGTTCGCCGGCCCGCCGGGGAATCCACACCAGGCCGGCGCCGGTGGCGGCGGCGGCCCGTACCGCGGCGGTCGGGCCGCCCGGCACACCGGCCAGCCGCTCCCCCACCACGATCAGGGCGCCGTCGCCGCGCAGCGCCTCGGCCGCGGCGGCTCCGTCGCCGTCCAGGCCGACGCCGCCCGCGATCGCGTCCAGCCACTCCGTCTCGGTTCCGGGGGCGGCCGGCAGCAGGGTGCCGCCCGCCTTGGTGAGCCCGCGGGTGGCGTGCGAGGCGATCCCGAAGGTCCGCTGGCCGCTCTTGCGGTTGGCCTTGCGCAGCCGCAGGAAGACGCCGGGCGCCTCCTCCTCGGACTCGAAGCCGACCAGCAGCACGGCCGGTGCCTTCTCCAGCGAGGTGTACGTGGCTCCGGCGCCGTCCAGATCGCGGCCGCGCCCGGCGACGCGGGCGGCCAGGAAGTCACCCTCCTCGCTGCTGTGCACCCGGGCCCGGAAGTCGATGTCGTTGGTGTCCAGGGCGATCCGGGCGAACTTGCTGTACGCGTAGGCGTCCTCGACGGTCAGCCGGCCGCCGGTGAGGACTCCGGCCCGGCCGCGTGCGGCGGCGAGTCCGGTGGCCGCGGCCGCCAGCGCCTCGGGCCAGCTCGCCGGCTCCAGTTCGCCGGACTCGCCCCGCACCAGCGGGGTGGTGAGCCGGTCGCGCTGCTGGGCGTAGCGGAAGCCGAAGCGGCCCTTGTCGCAGAGCCACTCCTCGTTGACCTCGGGGTCGTTGGAGGCGAGCCGCCGCATGACCTTGCCGCGCCGGTGGTCGGTGCGGGTGGCGCAGCCGCCGGCGCAGTGCTCGCACACGGAGGGCGAGGACACCAGGTCGAAGGGGCGGGAGCGGAACCGGTAGGCCGCCGAGGTCAGCGCGCCGACCGGGCAGATCTGGATGGTGTTGCCGGAGAAGTACGACTCGAACGGGTCGCCCTCGCCGATGCCGACCTGCTGGAGCGCGCCGCGCTCGATCAGCTCGATCATCGGGTCGCCCGCCACCTGGTTGGAGAACCGGGTGCAGCGCGCGCAGAGCACGCACCGCTCACGGTCGAGCAGCACCTGGGTGGAGATCGGGACGGGCTTCTCGTACGTGCGCTTCTGCCCGTCGAAACGGGAGGTCGCGTCGCCGTGCGACATCGCCTGGTTCTGCAGCGGGCACTCGCCGCCCTTGTCGCAGACCGGGCAGTCCAGCGGGTGGTTGATGAGCAGCAGCTCCATCACACCGCGCTGCGCCTTGTCCGCGACGGGCGAGGTGATCTGCGACTTGACGACCATGCCGTCGGTGCAGGTGATGGTGCAGGACGCCATCGGCTTGCGCTGGCCCTCGACCTCGACGATGCACTGGCGGCAGGCGCCGGCCGGGTCGAGGAGCGGGTGGTCGCAGAAGCGCGGGATCTCGATGCCGAGGAGTTCGGCGGCCCGGATGACCAGGGTGCCCTTGGGCACGCTGATCCCGATGCCGTCGATGGTCAGCGTGACGAGGTCCTCGGGCGGGAGAGCCGCCTCGCCGCCCCCGGAGGGCGCACTCGTGGTGACTGTCATGCGTTCACCCCCCGGTGAGCGTTCTTGTCGTCGGCCCAGACGGTCGACTTGGCGGGATCGAAGGGGCAGCCCTTGCCCGTGATGTGCTGCTCGTACTCCTCGCGGAAGTACTTGAGCGAGGAGAAGATCGGCGAGGCGGCGCCGTCACCGAGGGCGCAGAACGACTTGCCGTTGATGTTGTCGGCGATGTCGTTCAGCTTGTCGAGGTCCGGCATCTGGCCCTTGCCGGCCTCGATGTCGCGGAGCAACTGGACCAGCCAGTACGTGCCCTCACGGCATGGCGTGCACTTGCCGCAGGACTCGTGGGCGTAGAACTCGGTCCACCGGGTGACGGCCCGCACGACGCAGGTCGTCTCGTCGAAGCACTGGAGCGCCTTGGTGCCGAGCATGGAACCGGCGGCGCCGACGCCCTCGTAGTCGAGGGGTACGTCGAGGTGCTCGTCGGTGAACATCGGGGTGGACGAGCCGCCCGGGGTCCAGAACTTGAGCCGGTGACCGGGGCGCATGCCGCCGCTGATGTCGAGGAGCTGGCGCAGCGTGACGCCGAGGGGGGCCTCGTACTGGCCGGGGCCCGCGACGTGTCCGCTGAGCGAGTACAGCGTGAAGCCCGGGGACTTCTCGCTGCCCATCGACTTGAACCAGTCCTTGCCCTTGTTCAGGATCGCGGGAACCGAGGCGATGGACTCGACGTTGTTCACCACAGTGGGGCAGGCGTACAGACCGGCGACCGCGGGGAAGGGCGGCCGGAGCCGGGGCTGGCCGCGCCGTCCTTCGAGCGAGTCGAGCAGCGCCGTCTCCTCACCGCAGATGTAGGCGCCGGCGCCCGCGTGCACGGTGAGTTCCAGATCGAGTCCGGAGCCCATGATGTCCTTGCCGAGATAGCCCGCCTCGTATGCCTCGCGCACGGCCTCGTGCAGCCGCCGCAGTACGGGGACGACTTCACCGCGCAGGTAGATGAAGGCGTGCGAGGAGCGGATCGCGTAGCAGGCGATCACGATGCCTTCGATGAGGCTGTGCGGGTTGGCGAAGAGGAGCGGGATGTCCTTGCAGGTCCCCGGCTCCGACTCGTCGGCGTTGACCACCAGGTAGTGCGGTTTGCCGTCGCCCTGCGGGATGAACTGCCACTTCATCCCGGTGGGGAAGCCGGCGCCGCCCCGGCCGCGCAGACCGGAGTCCTTGACGTACGCGATGAGGTCGTCCGGGGACATGGCCAGCGCCTTGCGCAGTCCCTCGTAGCCCTCGTGGCGGCGGTAGGTCTCCAGCGTCCAGGACTCGGGCTCGTCCCAGAAGGCGGACAGGACCGGTGCCAGAAGCTTCTCGGGACTCGTCCCGTTCTTGTCGATTTCGGCGGCCAACGTCATCACTCCCCCTCCTCGGCTGCGGGACCGGCCGGGTGGTCCGGGTCGGATGCCGAGGTCTGCTGTGGCGCGTCATGGGAGCTGAGGTGTTCGGCACCCTTCTGCGGTTCGTCACGCGGGGCTTCGCCGCGCTGGCCCACCACGCGGGGCTGCGGCCCGGCCTCGCCCTTGGCCAGCTTCAGGCCGATCAGCGAGGCGGGTCCGGCGCCGCCGGTCGCCTCGACCGCGCCGGGGCGCTCGTCGGGGAAGCCGGCCAGTATCCGGGCGGTGTCCTTGTACGTGCACAGCGGGGCGCCGCGGGTCGGCTCGACGGTGCGGCCGGCGATCAGGTCGTCGACGAGCTGTGTCGCGCTCTCGGGCGTCTGGTTGTCGAAGAACTCCCAGTTCACCATCACGACGGGCGCGAAGTCGCAGGCCGCGTTGCACTCGATGTGTTCGAGGGTGACCTTGCCGTCCTGGGTCGTCTCGTCGTTGCCGACGCCGAGGTGCTCCTTGAGCGTGTCGAAGATGGCGTCGCCGCCCATCACCGCGCAGAGCGTGTTGGTGCAGACGCCGACCTGGTAGTCACCGCTCGGCCTGCGCCGGTACATCGTGTAGAAGGTGGCGACCGCGGTGACCTCGGCGGTGGTGAGGCCGAGCAGTTCGGCGCAGAACGCCATGCCCGTACGGGAGACGAACCCCTCCTCCGACTGCACCAGGTGCAGCAGCGGCAGCAGCGCGGAGCGGCTGCCGGGGTAGCGCGCGATCACCTCCTTCGCGTCCGCTTCGAGCCTGGCGCGCACCTCGGCCGGGTAGGCGGGGGCGGGGAGCTGCGGCATCCCCAGACTGACTTCGCTGCGTGCTTCGGTCACCGGTCGACGCCTCCCATCACGGGGTCGATGGACGCGACGGCGACGATGACGTCAGCGACCTGGCCGCCCTCGCACATCGCCGCCATGGCCTGGAGGTTGGTGAAGGACGGGTCGCGGAAGTGGACCCGGTAGGGGCGGGTGCCGCCGTCCGAGACGACGTGCACGCCGAGTTCGCCCTTGGGCGACTCGACGGCGGTGTACGCCTGCCCGGCCGGGACCCGGAAGCCCTCGGTCACCAGCTTGAAGTGGTGGATCAGGGCCTCCATGGAGGTGCCCATGATCTTCCTGATGTGGTCGAGCGAGTTGCCGAGTCCGTCCGGTCCGAGCGCGAGCTGCGCGGGCCAGGCGATCTTCTTGTCGGCGACCATGACCGGGCCGGGGGCGAGCCGGTCGATGCACTGCTCGATGATCCGCAGCGACTGGCGCATCTCCTCGAGACGGACGAGGAAGCGGCCGTAGGAGTCGCAGCTGTCGGCGGTGGGGACGTCGAACTCGTAGTCCTCGTAGCCGCAGTACGGGTCGGTCTTGCGCAGGTCGTGCGGGAGTCCGGCGGAGCGCAGGACGGGACCGGTGGCGCCGAGCGCCATGCAGCCGGTCAGGTCGAGGTAGCCGACGTCCTGCATGCGGGCCTTGAAGATGGGGTTGCCGGTGGCGAGCTTGTCGTACTCCGGCAGGTTCTTCTTCATGGTCTTCACGAACTCGCGCAGGTGGTCGACCGTGCCCGGCGGCAGGTCCTGGGCGAGCCCGCCGGGCCGGACGAACGCGTGGTTCATCCGCAGGCCGGTGATCAGCTCGAAGAGATCGAGAACGAGTTCACGATCGCGGAAGCCGTAGATCATGATCGTGGTGGCGCCGAGCTCCATGCCGCCGGTGGCGAGGCACACCAGGTGCGAGGAGATCCGGTTGAGCTCCATCAGCAGCACGCGCAGGACGGTCGCCCGGTCGGGGATCTGGTCCTCGATGCCGAGGAGCTTCTCCACCCCCAGGCAGTACGCCGTCTCGTTGAAGAACGGCGTCAGGTAGTCCATGCGCGTGACGAAGGTGGTGCCCTGCGTCCAGTTCCGGAATTCGAGGTTCTTCTCGATACCGGTGTGGAGGTAGCCGATGCCGCAGCGGGCCTCGGTGACGGTCTCGCCGTCGATCTCCAGGATCAGCCGGAGCACACCGTGCGTGGACGGGTGCTGGGGGCCCATGTTGACGATGATGCGTTCGTCGTCGGAGGCGGCCGCCGACTGGACGACCTCGTCCCAGTCGCCGCCGGTGACTGTATATACAGTCCCCTCGGTCGTGGCCCTGGGCGTTGCGTGGGGAGTGGTCATCAGGAGTACGACCTCCGCTGGTCCGGAGCCGGGATCTGGGCGCCCTTGTACTCGACGGCGATGCCGCCGAGCGGGTAGTCCTTGCGCTGCGGGAAGCCCTGCCAGTCGTCCGGCATCATGATCCGGGTGAGGGCGGGATGCCCGTCGAAGACGAGCCCGAAGAAGTCGTACGTCTCGCGCTCGTGCCAGTCGTTGGTCGGGTAGACCGACACGAGGGACGGGATGTGCGGATCGCGGTCCGGCGCGGACACCTCCAGCCGGATCAGCCGGCCGTGGGTGAGGGAGCGCAGGTGGTAGACGGCGTGCAGCTCACGCCCCTTGTCACCGAGGAAGTGGACGCCGCTCACCCCCGTACAGAGCTCGAAGCGCAGTGCCGGGTCGTCGCGCAGGGTCTTCGCGACGGTGGGCAGGTGCTCGCGGGCGATGTGGAACGTCAGCTCGCCTCGGTCCACGACGGTCTTCTCGATGGCGTTGGCGGGAAGCAGGCCCTGTTCCTCCAGGGCCCCTTCGAGCTCGTCGGCCACCTCGTCGAACCAGCCGCCGTACGGGCGCGAGGTGGCGCCCGGCAGCGTGACGGTGCGGACGAGCCCGCCGTAGCCCGAGGTGTCGCCGCCGTTGTCGGCGCCGAACATGCCCTTGCGTACGCCGATGACCTCGCCGGTCTCGTCGCGCGGGGAGGGGACGCCATTGGCGCCGGGCTCCTGCTCGCTCATCGAAGCAGCCCCTTCATCTCGATCAGGGGCAGTGCGTTGATCGCCGCTTCCTCCGCCTCGCGGGCGGCCTCCTCCGCGTTGACCCCGAGCTTGGAGCCCTGGATCTTCTGGTGGAGCTTCAGGATCGCGTCGATCAGCATCTCGGGACGCGGCGGGCAACCCGGCAAATAGATATCAACCGGAACAATGTGGTCAACACCCTGAACAATGGCGTAATTATTGAACATCCCGCCCGATGACGCGCAAACCCCCATGGAGATAACCCACTTGGGGTTCGGCATCTGGTCGTAGACCTGCCGCAGAACGGGCGCCATCTTCTGGCTGACCCGCCCTGCCACGATCATCAGGTCCGCCTGCCGCGGCGATCCGCGGAAGACCTCCATCCCGAACCGGGCCAGGTCGTAGCGACCGGCCCCGGTCGTCATCATCTCGATGGCGCAGCAGGCGAGGCCGAAGGTGGCCGGGAAGACGGAGGACTTCCGTACCCAGCCGGCGGCCTGCTCGACAGTGGTCAGCACGAAGCCGCTGGGCAGCTTCTCTTCGAGTCCCATAAGTGCCCCTCAGCCCCTCAGTCCCATTCCAGGCCGCCACGACGCCACACATACGCGTAGGCGACGAAGACGGTGAGCACGAAGAGCAGCATCTCGACGAGCCCGAAAATCCCCAGGGCGTCGAAGGTGACCGCCCAGGGATAGAGGAAGACGATCTCGATGTCGAAGACGATGAAGAGCATCGCCGTCAGGTAGTACTTGATCGGGAAACGGCCGCCTCCGGCTGGAGTGGGGGTGGGTTCGATACCGCACTCGTACGCTTCCTGCTTTGCCCGGTTGTACCGCTTGGGGCCGATAAGCGTGGCGCTGACCACGGAGAAGATCGCAAACCCTGCCCCGAGGGCGCCGAGCACGAGGATGGGCGCGTAGGCATTCACGCTCCTCGCTCCTTCCAGTCGTCCTTGACCGTTGGACCGCATCGGGCAATCTGGCTCGCCACCCCACCAAGATCGTGCACATGTGAGGCAGTTCACAAGCCCGACTGCCCCGCATCCTATGCCCGCCGTCCTGTGATCTGCGACACGGGGTACGACAACGTCTTTGTGATCTCCACCACCTGACGAACGATCATGAAGTCGGATGAGCGGTGATCTTCATACACGAAGCGGCCGAGTGATCACGAGACGTGACATCCGGTGTCGTCATGGCTGGTCAAAGGGGTGTCGCTCTATCAAGAGATGGTGGCTACAGCAAAATTGGCGATGGACGCGATGCGGTGATATAGGGATCTGCCCCACTCTGGGGCGACGACGGAACTCCGGGGCGATCGAGGCCGTCGAGGTCGCCGGACCCGTCGGGGACCACCGGAGCCGACAGACCACGGGAGCCACCCGAGCGGACGGAGCCACCGTCGCCACCGATGCCCATCGGAGCCGCCGGGGTCGCCGGGGTCGCCGGGGTCGCCGGGGTCGCCGGGATCGCCACAGGCGGGCGAATCCCTACGATCCGGACATCACCCCTCTTCCGGACGAATGGCCCACCGCGCACCGCCAGTTCGGCGCCCGCGCCACACCTCTCGCGCGAGGCGCTCGTATGCCCGTCACGCCGAGACCATGCTGTGACCTGCATCACCCAGCCACCCCCGCCATATAAGCGGGCTTGGCCAACGGTGTGAACGGATGGTAAGTGACGGGCAATTCGGGCGTATTACCGAAAACCCGTGATCACAGCCGTGATCGCTGCCGCCCGATTTGCCCGTTACGGCGTCAATAAAGGCCACCGGAAAGCGGATTCACAGATTCCGGACGTAACTGTGTCGCAACACACGTTTCTTGATGGGACCCCTGAGGCCCTGATAGCGCTAGTACCCATGTCCCACACCGCTCTCATACCCAGCCACCGGAAGCCCCGCCAAAGCGCCTCGAAGACGGCACTGCGGGCCGGAGTTGCCGGTGGCGTCCTCAGCACCATCGCGGTCGCAGGCGCTGCCGGTCCGGCCCAGGCCGAGCCGGTGACCCAGACCATCGAGATGCCCACCATCACGGCGGGCCTCTCCACCACCGTCGCGGCGTCCGCCGAGGCCACGCAGCAGGTCGCCCTGGACCTGGAGACGCAGGCCAGCGAGGACGCCGCAGCCGCGACCGCGGCCAAGGCCGCCAAGAAGGCCAAGGCTGAGGCCGTCCGCAAGGCAGAGGCCAAGAAGAAGGCCGAAGCCGCCGCGAAGGCCAAGGCGGAGGCCGCCGAGCGCGCCTCCCGCTCCACCGAGCGCACGACGCTGAGCGCCCCCTCAGGCTCTTCCTCCTCCTCTTCCTCTTCCTCCGGTTCCTCGGTGTCGACCGCTTCGGCGCCCGCCTCCTCGTCCGCCACGGGCTCCGCGGCCTCCGTCGTCTCCTTCGTGCAGATGCAGGTCGGCGACGCCTACGTGTCCGGCGGCACCGGCCCCAACTCGTGGGACTGCTCCGGCCTCGTCCAGGCCGCGTTCCGCACGGTGGGCGTCGACCTGCCGCGCGTCTCGCAGAGCCAGTCGACCGCGGGCACCCAGGTCGGGCTCGGCAACCTCCAGCCGGGCGACATCCTGTACTGGGGCGGCGCGGGCAGCGCCTACCACGTCGGGGTCTACGTGGGCGGCGGCCAGTTCGTCGGTGCGCAGAACTCCTCCACCGGTGTGGTGCAGCGCCCGCTGGACTACGACATGCCGACCGGCGCGGTCCGCGTCCTCTGAGCCCCACTCACTGAGTTCACGGATTCACAAGCGCCCAGGCGCACATCGACAGGCGCACATCGAAGGGCCGTCGCTCCCCCGCTCGGGAGCGACGGCCCTTCGCCGTTCCCGGCCATCGATTCCCGGCGGGCGGTTGCAGCCAGCGGTTCCAGCCGGCGATTCCAGCGAAAAGGCGACATACCCCGGCGGCCGCGGTTGACGTCGGGAACCTGCCGGACACCGGCCGCACGACCTTGTGAACTGGGGCGAACAGCCCCGCTCCACGAGCACAGGACGGCCCCGCCATGCACCACACACCCACCACGGACACCAGCGCCCCCACCACGACCCGCACCGGCACTCCACCACGCGCACACTTACGCGGCGTCCCGGCGGTGTTCTCCCTGATGCTGGCGCTCTTCGCCATCGTCACCACCGAGATCCTGCCGATCGGTCTGCTGACGCCGATCGGGGCCGAGTTCGGCGTCGCGGACGGCACGGCGGGCCTGATGATGACGATGCCCGGCCTCCTGGCCGCCGTCGCCGCCCCGACGGTGACCCTCGCGACGGCCCGCGTCGACCGCAAGCTGATGCTCTGCGCCCTGGTCCTGCTGCTCGCGGTGGCCAACTTCCTCAGCGCCGCCGCGACGGCTTACTGGATGGTGCTGGTCGCCCGGGTGCTCGTCGGCGTCACCATCGGCGGCTTCTGGTCGATCGGCGCCGGGCTGGCCGGCCGGCTGGTTCCGCCCGCCTCGGCCGGGCGGGCGACGGCGGTCCTCTTCGCGGCCGTCCCCCTCGGCTCCGTCCTCGGCGTCCCCGCCGGCACGCTCATCGGCGATCTGGCGGGCTGGCGCACCGCGTTCGCGGTGCTGGGGCTGCTGAGCACCTGTGCACTGGCCCTGCTGCTGCTCACGCTCCCCACCCTGCCCCCGGCCGAGGTCACCCGCCTCTCGGTGCTCCGCACCCTGCTGCGGGGCACGGGCACCCGGTACGCCGTGGGCATGACGTTCCTCGTCGTACTGGCCCATTTCGCCGCGTACACCTACGTAAGCCCCTTTCTACACCAGGTCACAGGGGCCGGTCCGGGCCGGATCACCGTCTTCCTGCTGATCTACGGCGCCGCCGGGGTGCTCGGCAACTTCATCGGAGGCGCGGTGGCCACCCGCGCCCCGCGCCTCGCGTTCGGGGCGGCCGCCGGCACGATCGCCGCCGCGACCGCCCTGCTGCCCGTCCTCGGCCGCACCGACGCGGGCGCGCTCGCCCTGCTCGTCGCCTGGGGGCTCGGCTACGGCGCGGTCCCGGTCTGCTCCCAGACCTGGTTCGCCCGCGCCGACCCACGGACCCCCGAGGCGGCGTCGGTCCTGTTCACCGCGTCCTTCCAGGCGACCCTCGCGGCCGGCGCGCTCACGGGCGGCACGATCGTCGACCACACCTCGCTCCGCGCCGTCATGTGGTGGGGGGCGGTGGTGGCGGGGGGCGCGGTGGTGGTGGCCGGGCGGGCCGCGCTCGCCTCGCACTCGCACGGCGTCCGCCCGGACTGAGGCGTCAGGCCCGCCCGGCGGGGGCGACTCCGAAGAGCTCAGCTCCGCGCGCCCACGACCGCCGCGTGCTCCACGAGCACGAACCAGACGGTCTTGGCGTTCCGCACCCGCCCGCCGCGCGTCGTGGTCCCCCACCGATCGGTCAGGCTCTCCACGATGACGAGCCCGCGCCCGCTCTCCGCGCTCCCTGCGCTCTCCGCGTGTGGCGCGGCGCCCGGCTTCGGCAGCCGGGCCGGTTCGTCGTCGGTCACGTAGACCATCACCTGACGCCGGTTCACCGTCACATCGACCCGGATGCGGGCCGACCGCGTATGGCAGTGCGCGTTGGACACCACCTCGCTCACGCACAACCGGGCGTCGTCGGCCAGCCCGGGGTGCTCGGTGGTCCGCAGCAGCGCGCCCACGAAGTCCCGCGCGACGCGGGGCGCGGTGGGGGTGTTCGGCGCGACGAGCCGGTAGCGCTCGCCGCGCTGCGGGAGGTACGGGGCGGGCGGGGGCGGAACGGTTACGGGGGTCATGGCGCGGTCTCCCTACGGGTGCGGGTCTCCGGTACGTCGCCGGACCGTTCCGGTGGACCGTGGCATCGGCCGGGACCCGTACGAGGTCAACTCGATTGCGGGTGGCTGCACTTCGGAGCACCGAGCCGTTACCGGTCGATACCGTCGGACGCTAGGGCACAACATTGGGACGGCGCAACAGTGGGACGGCCGTAGCACCCATACGAGTGGACCAGTGGCACAGTGGCGCGGCACACTCGTACCCGCACGAAAGGGAGGGCCGATGCCGCCAAGGAGCTACCCGACCGCCAGGCAGAAGCGATTGGGCGCGGAGCTACGCAAGCTGCGCGAGCGCGCCGGGATGTCCGGGAGCGAGGCCGCCGCGTTCCTGGGTGGCGAGCGCGCGCAGATCAGCCACATCGAATCCGGCCGCTACGGCGTGAGCGACCAGCGTGTACGTCGCCTGGCCGCCCATTACTCGGCCGGTGACAAGCACCTGGTGGACGCACTCGCGAGCATGGCCGAGGAACGCACGAAGGGATGGTGGGACGACTACCGCGGAATGCTCTCGCCGGGATTCCTGGACCTGGCCGAGCTGGAGCACCGCGCCACGTACATCCGCGCCATTCAGATGCTGAACATTCCGGGAATCTTCCAGACAGAGGCGTACGCACGGGATCTGATCCGGAGTGGCGTATCCGACCTTCCGACCGCAGAGCTAAACGCTCGTGTCGAGCACCGCGCGCGACGTCGGGATATCTTCGATCGGCCCGCCCCGACCTCATTCGAGGCATTCGTTCACGAGGCCGCGCTCCGCATGCGCTACTGCGGCACCGGCATCATGCGCGAACAGCTCAACTTCCTTCACGAGGCTTCCACCTGGCCATCCGTGACAATCCGTGTCATCCCGTTCGCGGCGCAGATCACCGGTTCGGCGCATTCGATGCTGTACGCCGGGGCCAGCATTCCGGCGCTCGACACCGTGCAGATCGACAGCGCCTTCGACGCCGGGTTCCTGGACGCCGAAGCCCAGCTCGCCAGATACCGAGAACTGCTTGATTCCATCGAGTCGATCTCCCTCGGCCCGGAGGAGTCGGCTCAGTTCATCCAACTCATCGCACACGAAATGTGAGTCGAAGCGACATGACCGACGCAATCAACTGGCAGAAGTCGTCATTCTCGGGAGCGGACAATAACCAGAGCTGCATCGAGCTGGCCCCCGTGGACGGCGCGATCAAGATGCGCGAGAGCGACGACCCCGACCTGGTCGTCACGACGAGTGTCGCCAAGCTCCGTGCCTTCGTCCTGGGCGTCAAAGCCGGCGAGTTCGACCACCTGATCTGACCAACTCAGCCGAACGCCTTCCGCCTGCACTCCAGGTGGAGGGCGTTTCGCATGCTGCGGCACAACTTTGGGACGTCCCACTGTTGCGCCGCACGCAACAGTGACGCTACGGTCACCGTACGTCGCCACCCCGGTCGAGCGCATCACTCGACCGCGCCAGGAGGCGCCGTAACTCCCCCTGCCTACAGCCTAGTTGCAGGCCGCGCGCACCCCACGCTGTGATCGGACGGTCGACCATGCGTACGTCCCCCCGCCCCACCTCCGTAGAGGCCCGCGTCGAACGCGGCTTCCGGTTCGAAGTGCTCCGGTACGGGCCCGCGACCGGCTTCGTCCCGGAACCGGTCGACCTGCGCGTCCTGCCCGGCCCACGTGAGGCGATCCGCGCCATCCGCGTCCAGCTCCGCGCGAGCCACGTGCTGGGGCTGACCCCGCGCGAAGCGGCGCGGGCGCTCTACTGGGCGGATCAGGGCGGCTGGGTACAGGCGCTCGGCGCACTCCACCGCGGGGAGCCGTGCGGGTTCACGCTCCTGCTCCGCAAGGGGCGCCACATCGAGTGGCACGTACGCCCCCTGCTCCACCTGGCGCTCACGCCTTCGGGGCCTCCACCGAGAGCCCACTGATACGGGGCCGGCCAGGCGCGTCGATCGCTTCCGCACCGACGGCTCGCAGGCCGGCCCCGTACACGTCGCCCACGACAGATCCTCGCCCCGGGCGCCGGGCAGGGCCTCAGCGGGTAGCCGTCGCCTGCGGGTCCCCCGACTCGGCCGAGCGGCGGTATTCGGCGTTGATGCGCTGGGCCTCTTCGAGCTGGTCCTCAAGGATCACGATGCGGCAGGCGTCTTCGATCTTCGTGCCCTGGTCGACGAGTTCACGGGCCCGTGCGGCGATGCGCAGCTGGTAGCGGGAGTACCGGCGGTGGCCGCCGTCCGAGCGCAAGGGGGTGATCAGCCGGTTCTCGCCGAGGGCGCGAAGGAAGGCGGGGGTGGTGCCGAGCATTTCGGCGGCCCGGCCCATGGTGTAGGCGGGGTAGTCGTCATCGTCAAGGATGTCGGTGGAACGGGGACTCCGAGGGGGCATAGCACCTCATCTTTCGGGGACACGATCGAGGGGCCCGAGTGCCTTGCGGCACCCGGGCCCCGAGCTTTCAACACCATCTACCGGCTGACTGCGCCGGCCTTCTTGTTCCGCTTGTCCGCCTGGGAGGGCAGAGGTGCGGAGATCGCATATGCGTGACCGGGGACCACCTTCCGTTCCGGGGCCTGCGGTACCCGAGCGGCGCTTCTCCTCGCCCGGGCGATCCTGATGGTGTCTGCTCCTTACCTCGTTCGAAATATCGGTCGTTACTGCGGGTACTGCTCGCGACCCCTGGGGCCGCTCGGCCCGGCTGCCAGCGAGGGAGCCCACCACACCCGGCTCCGCCACTCCACCGCCGTTCCGCATCCTGTTCTGATCCTGCACGCACGGCAGTTCGTGTCTGCCGTGCCGTCCTTGCCGTCTTGGTTACGAGGAAGACACTACTCACGTCGAAAGCCGGATGTCTACTCTCTCCATGACAGTTTTCCTTCGCTGTGCAGTCGGCTTCTTCCTGCTGCACCCATGTGAGGGAAATTGCTCCGCTGTGGGCATGAAGACCGATGGGCCGGGCACGCGAACCTGTCAGCGGAACAACCGACGCAGTGGGGTGATCGCGCATGAACAGCACGGCGACGACCGGCGCGGCAGCGCCCGAAGCCCTGGTCATCGAGGACGACAGCCCGGCCGGCGTGGCTCGCGCCCGCGATGCCAGCCGCGCCTTCGCGCGCAGCCTGGACCCGGCCCTGGAAGCCGAAGCGGCGGATACCCTCGCCCTGGTGGTGTCCGAACTCGCCACCAACGCGGTGCGCCACGGGGGCGGCCGATACACCCTCCGGCTCGACGCCACCGACGAATCGGTACACGTGGCGGTCAGCGACCCCAGCTCCGTACTCCCGCACGAACGGACCCCTGACCTGAGCGGCGGCACGGGCGGCTTCGGGTGGCACATGGTCCGCCATCTCAGCGAATCCGTGACCACTGTCCCCGGCCCGGGTCGGGGGAAGACCGTCCACGCCCACCTGGGCCGACACCGCACCGAGGAGGGCGGCGCCACCACCGCACAGCTCCCCCTGACGATGCGCGGCCGCCGCAATGCCGTTCAGTGCTCCGGTGCGACTTCGTGATCCAGACTTTGTGATCCAGGCGTCCGAGGCGCTCATGAGGCGTCGAGCGAGTGGCGCGTACACCCCGCCCCCACCTGACACTCACGCCCCCGACGTCCGCGCGCGGGTTTTTCAGTGCGCGATGCCGTCGATCAGCTCACGCGCGCCCTGGCGCAGCAGACTGACGGCGACGGAGGTGCCGAGGGTCGCGGGGTCGAGGGGACCCGCCCACTCGTGGGCGTTGAGGACGGTCTTGCCGTCGGGGGTGAACACCTTGGCCCGGAGCGAGAGTTCGCCGCTGCCCTCGACCTGGGCGTACCCGGCGATCGGGCTGTTGCAGTGGCCCTGGAGGACGTGGAGCAGCATGCGCTCGGCGGTGGTCTCGCGGTGGGTGGAGGCGTCCCCGAGCTCGCTGATCACGTCGATGAGTGCGGTGTCGCCCTCGCGGCACTGCAGGGCGAGGACTCCCGCGCCGATGGGCGGGCACATCGTCTCGGGCGACAGCACCTCGGTGATCACATCGGTGCGGCCGATGCGTTCGAGCCCGGAGAGCGCCAGGAGCAGCGCGTCGGCCTCGCCGGCGGCGAGCTTCTCCAGGCGGCGGTTGGCGTTGCCGCGCATCGGTACGCAGTCCAGGTGCGGGTGCGAGGCGGCCAGTTGGGCGACGCGCCGCACGGACGAGGTGCCGACGCGGGTACCGGCCGGCAACTCGTCGAGGCGGAGGCCGCCCGGGTGGATGAGCGCGTCCCGGATGTCGTCCCGGGCGAGGAACGCGGCGAACGTCGTACCGGCGGGCAGCGGCCGGTCGGCGGGGATGTCCTTGACGCAGTGCACCGCGAGGTCCGCCTCGCCCGCGAGGAGCGCCTGGTCGACCTCCTTCGTGAACGCGCCCTTGCCCTCGACCGCCGCGAGGTCGCCCATCCACTTGTCGCCGGTCGTTTTGACCGGGACGACCTCGGTGGCGGTGTCCGGGTAGCGGGCGGCCAGCAGCGCGCGTACACGCTCCACCTGGGCAAGGGCCATGGGCGAATCGCGGGACACGATGCGGATCAGATTCAGTTCAGAGGCGGGCATAGCGCCCACGATAGACCTCGGTTCGGGCGCTCGGCGTCAACTGTGACTGAGCACGCCATATGGCCTCGGAGCGCACTGCCCGACCTCGTCGGAGCGTGCTTGCCGACCCGCCCAACCGCACAGGCCAACCGATGGACGACCACTCAACGGCGGCGATTCAAGCCGGATGGTTGTGCGGTTGGAGAAGGCAATTCCGTAACTGTCCGACGCACTCTTGATCACGCCGTCTCCCCCGTGAACCCACCTGGTCTCCGAGGTCGGACAGGATGAGCCCACCATCCACCTGTGGCCCGGGGCACTTCCTGCGCGGGCTCGGCACTCAGAGGATTCGCTGTGCTCAATGGCCGGACAGCGCCCCTCACTCTGGTGGTCTCGGGGCTGATGCTCTCGCTTTCCGCATGCTCCTCAAGCCCGCCCGCACCTGAGAGCGGCCCTCAGGTAGTCCGCGATCGGCTGGCCGCAGCCGGCGACGCCCCGTACTCGGCCGAGCTCAGAGCGATCACGCAGTCGGGGTCCAGACGGCTTCAGCTCATGGAGGGGCGCGTCAACCTCAACGCGCCCTTCACTGGGCGGACGACAGACACGACCGAGCAGTACACCGAAGACGTCGTGATCACCCGGCAGAAGGTGTACCGGCGCGCCACCAAAGCTCACGGGCCATGGCAGGAGTTCCCCGCGTCGGCGGCGAAGGGGGGTATACCCACGGACCGGCTCCCGCAGTACGTGCGGCTCATGCTCGGTCACCGAGCCTCTGTGCACCAGGACAGCGAACCTGTACGCGTATCGGCCCGCCTCACCCCGAAGGACGTCGAATCAGTGGACAGGGCCGTCGGGCGCAACCTGCGGCCCGCCACCACAATCGACGCAGACGCGTGGATCGACGACGAGGGCCGAGTCGTACGCGTACGCCAGCAGATCCACTTCGCGTCCAACCCCGACATCGAAGCGACGATCACGCTCACCGACTTCAAGAACCCCACGCCGGTCAACGCACCCGCCGCCGCCTGAGTGCCGGCGGCACCCGCGCCTGCCGGCATTCTGTGCATCGCGGTTGCCTGTCGGGACCAACTGTCGGGCCCAGTAACAGACATCAGGGCCGGCACCGGCGACCATGCCGGGCGTTGTAGCGGCGGAGCCCGCAACTCCCCCTTGCGGCGACCTGATTCACGCCGCCGGATCAGAAGCCCGGTGACCCTGACCGCGGCATCCCAGGTCTCTGCGTGCGAGGCGGCCTCCATCCACACAGACAGCCTTCGGGAGCGCCTGGCCATCGTGCTCACCCGGCGCTGAGACACACCCCGGATCGACGGACGTCAGGCGCGTACGTCCCTCTGCTGCACTTCGTTGAGAACGGCAGACACCGTCGCGAAGTCGTTGTCCACGTGAAGCACCGTGTGACCGTGATGGACGCCCGTCGCGCACACCAGCAGATCGATGGCACCGGCAGCGCGGTGCTGCCCCCGCTGGGTGAGTTTGTACTGCGCGGTGTCGACCCAGCGCCATGCGTTCTTGGGTACCGGCGAGAACCGGCACAGGTCATCCAGCTCTTCAGCCAGCTCATCGCGATGAGCCGGGCTGGTCGCCGAGTAGAGGAACTCCGCCCTCGTGGGCTCGCAGATATGGAACACACCAGCGGCGACGTGCCCCTCCCAGGAACGCAACGCCCCCGGCGTACGGAAAAGGTGCCAGAGGGCGGACGCGTCGAGGAGGTATGTGATCACTCGAAGGCCGCCCGCCGGGCCTGCTTGGCCGCCGTATGCGCCGCAGCCGCAGCCTCGAACTCGCCGCGCTCACCCCTCGCGGCAAGCTTCTCGGCAGCCTCCAGCCGCTTGATGCGCGCCACATAGTCCCGTAGGGCCCCGTTGACTGTCTCCTTTTTCGTCGAGGCACCCATGAGACGCATCGCCTCGGCAAGCGCCTCGTCATCGAGATCGACCTGGGTCACAGACATATCAGCCTCCCTCACACGAGTCCATGATGTACATAGCTACGATACATCGGCAACATTCGCAGCGGCAACGCATGGGGCGCCGAACAGAAGAGGATCCGCTCCGACCGCCGAACCGGCGGCCGCAAGCCACATACGGGGTGGATGGCGTCGGCGCAGTGGAGGCAGGGCGACTGCTCAGCGGCCGCGGTCGTGTACGCGGCTCCGTCTACGTGGCGCGTGCTACTGGTGAGCTGCCCCTTGGCCAGGGTGACCGCATCATGAACGAGACTATGTACACGACGCCCGTGGCTGGGCCTGGCAGTCGTGCGGCGCCGTACTGGCGAAGTGCGCGTAGGTGGTGCGGTAGTCGCTGTTCTGCTTCAACTCCCGCCCCTCCCTCCGCTCAGCGGCCCATCAGCCGCAGCAACCGGGCCTGCCGGGCCTCCCCGCCCACGCGTGGGGCCCCGGGGGCGGCGAAGAAGCGGCGGGTGGTTTCGGTGGAGACAGGTGACTCCGCCAAGCCGGCGTAGATTTCGGCGAGGTGGTCTTCGATCCAGGCGACGAGCTCCGGAGCGAGCTTCTCGGGAGCCTTGACGGCTCGGGCCAGGTCCCAGGTGTGAATGGTGGCGTCCGTGGTGCGCACGGCCAGGGCTTGTCCTCCGGTCACCGGGCCGAGGGGGTGGTCCAGGATCTGCTGGAGGGCCCCTGGCCTCCGGAACGCCTCGGCGCACTCCCGCACCGACCGGATGTGGGCGCCCACCGGATCTCCGCCCAGGGCGTCCTCGTCCCGGAGCCGGAGGAAGTCGGCGGCCGTGCCGCCCTCCAGCAGGGAGACGTAGCTGAGGTTTCCCCGAGCCATGTGGTTGACGAGGTGGCGTACGTCCCACTCCGCGCAGGGGGTGGGGGCCGTCCACTGTTCGGGCCGTACTGCGCGCAGCCTGCGGGTGAACTCGGAACCGGAGAGCAGATAGCGGTCGATGATGCCGTCGAAGCGGTATGACATGACCGCAGCGTAGGAGTACCAAAGACGACGTGCTGGCGGAAATCCGACGCCGAGCCCCTGGGGGCACGCCCGCCGGTCACTTGCCCGAAAGGTGGGACTCGTGGACTGAGACAGCAGGGCCGTCACTTCTCATCGACGTGCGCGGCCCCACTGATCAGCAATGACTCCGAAACCAGTCGGCAGACGCTCTTCCGAGAGATCAACGAAGCCACCGGTCACGAACGCGGCGCCACCTTCGTCAGGCCGTTGATGATGCGGTCCATCGCGTCGCCGCCCGTCGGGTCGGTGAGGTTGGCGAGCATCTTGAGGGTGAACTTCATCAGCAGCGGGTGGGTCAGGCCGCGCTGGGTGGCGATCTTCATGACCTTCGGGTTGCCGATCAGCTTCACGAAGGCGCGGCCCATCGTGTAGTAGCCGCCGTAGGTCTCCTTGAGCACCTTCGGGTAGTTGTTCAGGGCCAGTTCGCGCTGGGCCGGGGTGGAGCGGGCGTGGGCCTGGACGATGACGTCGGCGGCGATCTGGCCCGACTCCATGGCGTACGCGATGCCTTCGCCGTTGAACGGGTTGACCATGCCGCCCGCGTCACCGACGAGCAGCAGGCCCTTGGTGTAGTGCGGCTGGCGGTTGAAGGCCATCGGGAGGGCGGCGCCGCGGATCGGCATCGTCATGTTGTCCGGGGTGTAGCCCCAGTCCTCGGGCATGGACGCGCACCAGGCCTTGAGTACCTCGCGCCAGTCCAGCTCCTTGAAGGCGGCGGAGGAGTTGAGGATGCCGAGGCCGACGTTGGAGGTGCCGTCGCCCATGCCGAAGATCCAGCCGTAACCGGGCAGCAGCCGGTCCTCGGCGCCCCGGCGGTCCCAGAGTTCCAGCCAGGACTCCAGGTAGTCGTCGTCGTGGCGGGGCGAGGTGAAGTACGTGCGGACCGCGACGCCCATCGGGCGGTCCTCGCGGCGGTGCAGGCCCATCGCGAGGGAGAGCCGGGTGGAGTTGCCGTCGGCGGCGACGACGAGGGGGGCGTGGAAGGTGACCGGGGTCTTCTCCTCGCCGAGCTTCGCGTGCACGCCGGTGATCCGGCCGGTGCGGGGGTCGGTGATCGGGGCGCCGACGTTGCAGCGCTCGTACAGCCGCGCGCCGCCCTTCTGCGCCTGGCGGGCCAGCTGCTCGTCGAAGTCGTCGCGCTTGCGGACCAGCCCGTAGTCCGGGTAGGAGGCCAGATCCGGCCAGTCCAGCTGGAGCCGGACACCGCCGCCGATGATGCGCAGGCCCTTGTTGCGGAGCCAGCCCGCCTCTTCGGAGATGTCGATGCCCATGGAGACGAGCTGCTTGGTGGCACGCGGGGTAAGGCCGTCGCCGCAGACCTTCTCGCGGGGGAAGGCGGTCTTCTCCAGGAGGAGGACGTCCAGGCCCGCCTTGGCGAGGTAGTACGCGGTCGTGGAGCCGGCTGGGCCTGCCCCGACGACGATCACATCCGCGCTGTGTTCGGAGAGGGGCTCGGTCACGGTCGGATCTCCCGAAGACTCGAAATCGCGTGCCGCGCGGCACATGTCCCGTGCAGTCTATGGGGGCCTGCTGATCAACCTCCCGAAGGGCTCCCCCATGTCGATCGCGCCCCGCGCACTCCCTGTCGTTCAGCTGCGTGTCCCGACCGACGAGGACGCGGTGGCCTGGCACCGCGCCTTCGCGGACCCCGAGGTCATGGCGTTCCTCGGCGGCCGCCCGTCCGAGCTGTCCCTGTACGACGAGTGGACCGCCAGGCAGCGCCGCCTGGACGCCGAACGCGGCTTCTGCCTCTGGAGCGTGCTCGACGAGGACGGCGGGTTCGTCGGCTTCACCGGTGCGCAGCCCTGGTCGCAGAGCGCGTACGGGCCGGTCGGCGAGATCGAGATCGGCTGGCGGCTGGCCCGTCCGGCGTGGGGCCGGGGTTACGTGACGGCGGCCGCCCGCCTCACGCTGGAGCGGTTGCGCGCGGCCGGGGTGGAGCGGGTGGTGGCGGCGGTCGACGAGCGGAACGAGCGGTCGGCCGCGGTGGCCCGGCGACTCGGCATGGAGGCGGCCGAGAGCTTCACGGAGCCCCGGTCGGGGCAGCCGGTGCGGTGCTTCCGGCTGGAACTGGAGCCGGGCCGGTGAGCCGGTGAACCGCCTGCCGTGGCGCGGGGGCCGGGCGGGCGCGGGGCCGGTGACGGACCGGCGGGCACCTGCCGCCCGTCAGGCGCGGACGCCCCGGTGCAGCGCGACCACGCCGCCAGTGAGGTTGCGCCAGGCGACGTCCGACCAGCCGGCCCGCTGGAGCCTGGCGGCGAGCCCGGCCTGGTCGGGCCAGGCGCGGATCGACTCGGCGAGGTAGACGTACGCGTCGGGGTTGGACGACACCGCGCGCGCCACCGGCGGCAGCGCCCGCATCAGGTACTCGGTGTAGACGGTCCGGAACGGTGTCCAGACGGGCTGGGAGAACTCGCAGATGACGACCCGGCCGCCCGGCTTGGTCACCCGGTACAGCTCGCTCAGTGCCGCGTCCGTGTCCTGGACGTTGCGCAGCCCGAAGGAGATCGTCACCGCGTCGAACGTCTCGTCCCGGAACGGCAGCCGCGTCGCGTCGCCCGCGGTGAACGGCAGCCAGGAGTTGCGCTTCTTGCCCTCCTGGAGCATGCCGATGGAGAAGTCGCACGGCACGACGTACGCCCCGGTCGCGGCGAACGGCAGCGAGGACGTCGCGGTCCCGGCTGCCAGGTCGAGGACCTTCTCCGCAGGCCGGGCGTGGACCGCCTTGGCGACCTCCTTGCGCCACAGCCGGGCCTGGCCGAGCGAGAGCACGTCGTTGGTGAGGTCGTAGTTCGCCGCCACGTCGTCGAACATCGAGGCGACTTCGTGCGGCTGCTTGTCCAGGGAGGCTCGGGTCACGTCTCCCATTCAAGCAGTCCGCCCGGGAAGCGGTGGGGCGGGCCCGCCGTCCGGTGACCGGGCGCCGGCGGTCAGCGGCGCAGCGCCTCGGCGGGCTGCACGCGCGATGCCCGCCACGCCGGATAGAGCCCGGCCAGCACTCCGGTGACCAGGCCGATCACGGGGGCCGCCGCCGCGGTGGCCGGGTGCACGACCGGGGTCTAGTCACGGGCCACCGCCACCCCGACCACCGTGACCACACCCAGGGAGGTCCCGACGAGGCCGCCCAGCGCCCCCAGGGCCCCGGACTCGGCGAGGAACTGGAGGGTGATGTGCCTGGCCCGCGCGCCGAGAGCGCGCCGCAGACCGATCTCGCCGGTGCGTTCCAGGACCGACACCAGGGTGGTGTTGGCGATCCCGACCGCGCCGATGACCAGGCAGATGCCCGCCAGCAGCAGGAACAGCTGGTTCAGGTCGTCGCCGACCGAGGAGCGGAGCATCCGGGGATCGGGCGGCGGCAGGGCCTTGAGGTATTCGGGATGGTCGGGCCGCAGCGCGGTCGGGGCCAGCCTGGCGACCTGCCGGGCGGCGCCCAGATCCGTCGAGACGAGCATCGTCGCGCTGCCGCCCTCGGGCGGGCCCCAGATCTTCTCCGCCGTGGTGCGCGGCACGACCACGGACAGCAACAGGTCGGCCTTGCGTTCGGTGTTGTCGATGATCCCGGTGACGGTGAACGGCTGGTCCCCGACGAAGACGGCGGGCCGGGTCTCCAGCGTGGTGATCCCGAGCCGGGACGCGACGCCCGACCCGATGACCGCGACGTACGCCCCGTCCTGGGACATGAGGTCGTCGTAGATCCGGCCCTGGGAGAGCGTGGGTTCGGCCGCCTCCAGCACACCGGGGGAAGCGGCCACCACCTGTGTCCTCCCGCCGTCCGGGGCACCGCCCACCGGGGCGGAGCGCACGGTGACGTCGTCGGCCAGCCGCACCGGCCAGTACACCCCGGCGCTGCGGACCCCGTTCAGCCCTTCCACCCGTGCGTCGGCGTCCGGCGGAAAGGCGGGCGCCGCGAACTCGTTCTGCTCCGAGGCCTTGTCCTGGACCGAGACCTCCGTGGCGCTCAGCGAGTTGAAGCGGGCATCGATCTGCGAGGACGCCGTGGCGGTCAGCCCGAGGACGGCCACGAACGTGCCCACGCCCAGGACCGTACCGAGCGCCGTCAGGGCGGAGCGGGCCGGGCGCTGGAGCATGCCGGCGAGCGACTCGCCCAGCAGGTCGCCGAAGGAGAACACCGAGGGCTCCACCGAACGGTTCCGGCGCGTCCACGGTCCGCCGCGGATCACCGGTCCGCCCCCTCGCGTCCACGGTCCGCCGGGGCTCGCCGCTCCGCCCCCTCGCGTTCACGCAGCACCCCGTCGCGGATCGTGACCGTACGGGCGCCCCGGCCCGCCACCTCCGGATCGTGCGTGATCACCAGCACCGTCATGCCGTCGGCGTGCAGCTCCGCGAGCAGGCCGAGCACCGACTGCGCGTTGGCCGTGTCGAGGTTGCCGGTCGGCTCGTCGCAGAGCAGCAGTGAGGGCCTGGCCACCAGCACCCGCGCGATCGCCACCCGCTGCCGCTCCCCGCCGGACAGCCGGGTGGGCAGGGACTCGATACGGTGCCGGAGCCCGACCCGTACCAGCGCCTCCCTCGCCCGCCGCCGGCGCTCCTTGCGGGTCACGCCGCTGTAGACCATCGCCAGTGTGACGTTCTCCAGGGCGCTGCGGTGCGGCAGCAGATGGAAGGACTGGAAGACGAAGCCGATCCGGCGGCCCCGCAGTGCGGTGCGGTCGCCGTCCTTCATCGCCCCGGTGTCCAGACCGTCCAGGAGATACGTCCCCGAGGTCGGGGCATCCAGCAGTCCGGCGATGTTGAGGAAGGTCGACTTGCCCGACCCGGACGGGCCGACGACGGTCACGAACTCGCCCCGCTCGATCACCAGATCGCAGGGCCGGAACGCGGCGACCGGCGGCGATCCGGGGTAGGTCAGGGCGACGTGGCGGAACTCGATGACGGGCGCGCTCACTTACGTACCCCGGTGATCACCCTGTCGCCCGCGCCCAGGGCGCCCTTCACCACGGGTACGACCGCGACGAAGCCGTCGCCCGACGTGCCGGGACGCACCTCGACGCGTTCGCGGCCGCCGGATCCGGCGAGCACGGTCACCACCGTCCTGCCGTCCGCACCCGCGGTGATCGCGGTGACCGCAACCACCAGGGCCTTGCCGCCGGTGGAGGCCGCTTCGATCGTCAAACGGACGTCCTGGCCCGCGAGTCGGGCGTCGAGCGCCTTGTCCGGGGTGATCTGCACCAGGAAGCCGACGGGGCCGGCCGCCGGGGCTCCGCCGCTGTCCGTCCCGGACGTGGCGGAGCCCGGGGCCGGTGCGGTCTGCGTGTCGGCGACGCGGGTGACCTCGGCTCGCGCCGATACCCCGGTGGCCTCCGAGTAGACCTCCACGTGCTGGCCGGCGCGCAGCAGCCCCTTCTGGTACTCGGGGACGTACGCCCGCACGACGAGCCGGCCCGAGGACAGCGTCATCGCCGTCCCGGACACCTTGGCGCCCACGACGCCCTGCACCGCGTCCACCCGGGCCGGAAAGCCCTCCAGGAACACCGCCTCGCCGGCGGGCAGCATCGGGCCCGACTTCGCCTGCACCTCGGCGTAGGCGGCGCGCGTGTCGGCCAGATCCTCCTCGGCGCGTCGCACCGCCTTGTGCGGGTCACCGGGCACGTTCTCGTTCTTCGCGGCGGGGCCGGAGTCCTTGGCCGCGTCCCTGGCGTCCTCCAGTGCGCGCTCGGCCGACCGCACCGCCTGACCGGCCGGCCCGACCCCCTCGGCGGCGTCGTCCTGGGCGGGCAGCGGGTCGTAGCCGATGGACGCGTAGAAGGAGGCGAGCGCCGTCTTGGTGCCCGCGCCGAAGGTGCCGTCCGCGTCGGGTGCGGTGGGGTGCCCGAGTTCCCGCAGCGCCTTCTGGAGCTGCCCGACGTCATCGCCCTCGCTGCCGGGTCGCAGGTCCCGGTAGACGGGCAGTTTCCCGCGCAGTACGAACACGGGGCGGCCGGAGACCTCCATCAGGACCCGGCCGCTGCTCAGCACGTCCTGGGCCCTGACCGGCAACTTGGTGATCACCGCGCCCGCGGCCCCCTTGTCGCCGCCCGACACCTGCGGGGAGACGCTCACGGTCTGCCCCGCCCTCACCTGCCCCCGCGTGATCACCGAGGACACCAGGACCCGGCGCTCGACCGCCGCGGTCAGCACGTCCTCCTTCGGGGCGCGGGCCTCCGCCGCCGCCTGGGCCGGTGACTTGATGACCATCGACGCACCGACCCCGGCGACCCCGAGCAGCACGGCGGCGAGCGCTACGGCGACCACCCAGCGACGGCGCCGGGCCGGTCCGCTGTCGCGCTCGTCGCCGCCCCCGCCGCCCAGGTGGCTGCTCTCGTCGTTCCGATCGCTCTCGCCGGGTTCGCCGTTCATCGACACCGCCTCCCTCCGGACAGGTCAGCCGCCGGCCACGGAGTCGCCCTCGGCCCGGGGATCACACGCCCGGTTCGCCTTGCGGTAGTCGGGGTTCGTCTTCATCGCGTGGGCCAGCTCGTTGCTGAGCGGCGCGTCCCCGCCCGGACCGGGGTCCGGATAGTCCTTGACCCCGTGTTCCCTCAGGCACGCGCTGAGCTTCTTCGCCCGGGCCATGTCCTCCTCGGCCACGGGATCTGCCGTCGGTGAGGGTTGCAGACGGACACACTTCTTCTCCGCCGCCAGGATGGCCGCGTTGTTGTCCTTGCCCTTGCGGACCCGCAACACGCCGTCCTCGGTGGTGTCCAACGGGATCCCCTGGTCCTCCAGGCACCGGTAGTACGCCGTGCCGTCCGCCCCCTGGGCGGGCTTCGACGACGGCTTGGCCTGCGGCTTCGACTGTCCGGGGTCGGTCGAATCCGAGCATCCGGCAGTCACGAGGCAGAGCAGCACCAGCGCCGCGGCAGCTCTGAAGACAGCGGGAACGGGGCGCATAAAAGGACTCCCGGGAGAGGAACAGCCGTGTGGGGAGACAGTCACCGCGCATGATGCGGCAGCTGCTCACCACGCATTCAACAGCCGTTTTCTCCGGGCCACTTAGCGACCGGTGACGGAGTCTCGGATGTCCAAAGTACAGAGCCCGTCCACAGACAACAACTGTCCTTGAGGGCAGTACCCATTTCCATGCACGCCGCATTGAATTGCTGGCGCTCACGACGCGTCAGCCCCACGCGCGGGACTCACAGCACACGAAGGAGAGACCGAATGACTCGTTCAACCGCTATGCGACGTCTGACCGGTATCACCCTGGCCGCGACAGCGGTCACCGGGCTGATTCTCAACTCCGCCGGAACGGCAGCCGCTGCCGGCCACAAGAACGGAAACGTGGACAGCGGAGAGTTCGGGCTCTACTACAACTCGAACTACGCCGGCTGTGTCTTCGACCTTCTCTACTCGGACGAAAGGTTCTCCGACGACCGCTTCATCTCGTCGACGAGCTCCCAGACCTGCCCCGGCCAGAACCAGACCACCGATGACAACACCGCGTCGTACTGGAACCGCGACGTCACGGCCTGGGATGTGTACACGAACCCCCTCCGAGGCGGGATCCACGGCTCCCTGCCGCTCGACTACTACGGCAACGCCTCCGCCACGTTCAAGAACGAGATCTCGTCGGCGTACTACTTCTGACCGGTCCCGAGACGGACACCGCCCGCTGAGAGGCGCCGCTGTTCTGCCCGTAAGCGCCGGGCAGAACAGCGGCTGCCACATCGTACGACCAGGTCACCCGCGAAGGATCCGCATGCACCCGCTCTCCGGCCGCCGCCACCTCCACCGTTCGGTCGGTGTGCTCTGCGCCGCCGTCGTTCTCGCCGCCTGCTCCTCGTCCTCCGACCGGGGGCGGACCGACGAGAAGTCGGAACCCGGGATCTCGGCCGCGCCCACGATGCTCAGTACCGTGGGGGCGCGGTTCCCCCTGGACGCCTACGACGCCACCCAGGAGGAGAGCGCCGCGCTCCAGCAGGGCCAGGGCGTCCTCATCTCCCGGTGCATGGAACGCTTCGGATTCCGCTACAGCCTCCCATCCCGGCCCGCCGCCACCGCCGGCAGGACGAACGCGCGGATCTTCGGAGTGGTGGACGCGAACGAGGCGGCCCGGTACGGGTACAGCACCCCGGAGGACACCCAGCCACCCGGGCGGACCTCGCAGAGCCTGACCGCGTCCGAGGAGATCGCGCTGCACGGCGCCCCCGACCTGAAGCCCGGCGACATGCCGATGAGCCAGGCGGAGGCGGAGAAGAAGGGCGGCGGCAAGCAGCGGATCAACGGCAAGGCGGTGCCGGTGGGCGGCTGCGGCCGTGAGGCCTTCCTGAAGCTGTACGCCCCCGAGCCGAACGCCGTGGACGCGATGTACGTGTTCAACCTCAAGTCCCAGGCGGAGTCCCGGGCGCGCGAGGACTCCCGTACCAGGAAGGTCAACAAGAGCTGGTCCGGCTGCATGGCGCGGAAGGGGCACACCGTGTCCGATCCGATGAACGCCACCACGGAACTCGGCCTCTCCGACGACGCCCTCACGTCCCCCGCCGCCATCACAGCCGCCAAGGCCGATGTCGCCTGCAAAAAGGAGGTGGGCCTGGTCGGCGTGTACTTCGCGGTCCAGTCCGCTTACCAGCAGCGGCAGATCGACAAGAATGCCGAGACGCTCGACCTGGCAAAGAAGCAGCTCAAGGATCGGCTGAAACTCGCCGCTTCTCTCATTGCCGCACCCTGAACAATCAGCCCGAACCTCCCTTTCTGGCCGACCACATCGTGATCCGCAGCCGGAATTCTCCCTCCCCCGTGCTACATTCCTGCCGCTCTTGAACCAGCACCCTGGGGGGGGAATCATGACGGTTCAATGCCTTGTCTGTGCTGACCCGGTCTTCGGTGAACCGAACGGGCTCTCGTCGGCGGCTCGTCCCGTACCACCGCCCCACCGACGGCTCACCGCCACGGAAGAGCAGATTTTCGCCGCATTGCACAGCGCTCCGTCGAATGAGGAGATCGCGGCCTGTCTGCACATATCCCCTCGAACGGTGAAGTTCCACCTCGGCAATATCCGGGCGAAACTCGACGGGATATCGAGGCTTCGGCTCTGCCTGCTGTCCGCGCTGCACCACAGGGGCCTGAGGTCCCTGTGCCAATCCTGCGCGCCGGTGTTCCCTCGGCCTGCGGCCGCCTCCGTGGCCGGCGCGATTCCCGGAGTGCCGGGACGTCCGGAAGGAGTCGCGCCGCTCGCGGACGCCGAGCCGCCGCGCGAACCCGCCGCTTCCTGACCGGGCAGGACAGGACAGGAAGCGGACACGGATTTGGATTCGGCTTCAACCTTTCCGGCCCGTGAGCTCTCAGTAACAGGAGGAGAGACCACCGACGGACCGTGAAGGGGGCCGGATGAGCGCGGAGACCGGCCGGGACGCCGACAGCTTCGAGGAGTTCGCGCGGGCGAGCCAGCGCCGGCTGTACCGCACCGCCTACCTGCTGTGCGGCGACGCCGAGGCGGCCCGTGACCTGACCCAGACGACGCTGGCCAAGCTCTTCCAGCACTGGCACCGGGTGAGTGCCGCCCACCATCCGGACGCCTACGCCAGGACCGTGCTGACCCGCACCTACATCGCCGAGCGCCGACGCCGGCTGCGCGACTTCCGTGCTCATACGCCGATCGCGGCGCACGCGCCCGCGATCGGCCCCGAGCTGACGGTCACGCTGCTGGCAGCCCTGGCCGAACTGCCGCCCCGCGCAAGGGCGATGGTCGTGCTGCGCTACTGGGAGGACCTGAGCGTCGAGACGGTCTCCGATCTGCTGCGGTGCAGCCCGTCCACCGTGAAGAGCCAGTGCTCCCGCGCACTCGCCACGCTGCGTACGCGGCTGGGCGACGCACACCTCTACACCACCCGAAGCTGAGGAGAACCGTCGTGGACACGTCTTCTGACCGCTTTCCCGGCGACCGGGCACCGGACGAGGGGGCAGCGGAGGCCGACTTCCTGCTGATCAGGGCCGCCATGGAACAGGCGACGGACGACGCACCCGCCCTGCCCGACCTGGTGCCCGGCGCCCTGGTCCAGGGCCAACGGCGCCGCAACCGGGCCCGCGTGACCATCGGGGCGGCGGTGACGGGTGTGGTGGCGCTCGGTGCGCTCGGCGCGGTGCTGCCGCTGTGGAGCGGGGACGGTGGCACTCAGCCCGCCCGGGGGTGGTCCGCCGCCTCGCAGCGTACGAGCATCTCACCGTCGCCGTCCCCGTCCTCGACTCCGACGAACGTGCCGTCACCGGTGCCGTCGGACGTGCCGTCGGGGGCGTCATCGGCCCCGCAACCCCCCTTCGCCACGGACGCTCCGGGGCCGTCCACCGTGCACGTCGAGCCGTCCCCCGGCCAGTCCTCGATGGCCGACCTGCCGACCGCCGAACGCATCCGGCAGGAGAAGTTCCAGCTGCATGCCGCCCTGCTGTTCGGGGAGTTGCTGCCTCGGCAGGCCGGTCCGGTCCATCCGGTGGACCTCGCCGTCAGCCGGTACCAGGCCGGGAGTGGCGGCAACGTCTTTCCCATCGTCTTCTCGGTACGCCCCGAGAGCGATCGGAGTGTCGCTCCGCAGGAAGCGCCGTGCCGCGACTACCCGGAAACGAAGCTGCGCTGCCGGCAGGCGACGCTTCCCGGCGGGATCGAGGCCCATGCCGTGACCTCGGTCGCCGACCTGAACGGGGCTCCGGTCTCCACGGGCACCGTCGTCCGGTTCACCTACGGCACCAGCACCGTCGCCCTCTCGGTCGACGGAGACGAGGACACGACGAGGCCGTCCCCCGTCACCGCTGATCAACTGCTCGCCGTAGCGGGGAACTCCAGGTTCCTGGAGCTCGTGGAGTACGCGGCGGCACACCCCATGGAATCGAAGGAGTACGCGGATCGTGTCGGCTGAGGTACGGAGACAGCAGGGACAGCGACATGGCGGGGGGTCCCGGCGGCGCTCGCGACGGGAGCGCCGCCGCCGCAGCCGAATACGGTTGCTGCTCGCGGTCCTCGTGCCGACTGCGGTGGTCTGCGTCGCGGTCGTGGCCGCACCGCTGTGGACCGACGGGGACGACCTGTCGGCCGCGGCGGCCACGTCCGAGTCGGCCGGTCCCGCCAAGGACCCGGACGCCTCGGCCTCCGCGTCCCCTCGCGGCTCGAAGACCGGGGCGGGCACGAAGCCGAAGGCGAGTACCAAGCCCAAGGCGAGCCACAAGCCCGGCCCGAAGACGAAGCCCGGTTCCGGCTCCGGCTCCAAGACCGGCGGCCGGCCCGTCATCCCCGCGTCCGGCCCCGGCACCTTCACCGTCGCGCGGGCGGGCGCGACGTCGGGCGGCGGCAACGCCTACCGGGTCGAGGTGGAGGACGGCTCCGGCGTCGACCCGGACGCGGCCGCCACCCAGATCGCCGGCTTCCTGGCCGCGCCGCGCGGCTGGGCGCACGGCGGCGAGCACACGTTCCACCAGGTCACGGAGGGCCCTGCGGGGCTGGTCGTCCGCATCGCCACGGCGGCCACGACCGACCGGATCTGCGGGAGCAGCGGCCTCAACACCCACGGCGAGGTCAACTGCCGTGTCGGCGTGAACGTCATGGTCAACCTCAAGCGCTGGCAGACCGGTTCACCCGAGTTCGACGGCCCCCTGGCCGACTACCGCGCCCTCATCATCAACCACGAGGTCGGCCACTGGCTCGGCCACGGCCACGAGACCTGCCCCGGCGCAGGCCGCCCAGCGCCCGCCATGATGCAGCAGATCTACGGCCTCAAGGGATGCGTCGCCAACGCCTGGCCCTACGACACCAACGGCCGCTACCTGAGCGGACCCTCCGTACCCTGAGACCCCCGCGAGCGTCGCCCACGACCACTGGTCACGCTTTGCGCCAGGCGCCCAGCAGTTCCGTGGGCCCGTACGCCGCCTGGAGCCCGAGCCCGGAACAGGCGGTCCCGTTGCGCGAGACCGCCACGAGCGGTACCGGCTCGTCGGTGAGCGCGGCCCGGTGCTTCTGGAGCGCGGCCAGGTCGTGGCTGTCGAACGCGGAGTTCTCCAGCCACTTGACCGAACCGAGGAAGAGCAACTCCTTGGCCACCGGCTGCCGGTCGGCGCCGACCAGGTCGATTTCGACATCGTTGCTCCGGGTCCAGTAGCCGCCGATCGCCGGAGCGGCGGGCAGGAGCCCGTCAGGCAGAAGGCGGGCGAGGGATTCCCGGACGAGGGGCTCGATCGCACGCCCCCGCCAGCTCGTCCACCTCTCCTTGATCCGCCGCAGCGTGAGATCCCCCCG
Source organism: Streptomyces sp. NPDC048462 (assembly GCF_043200175.1). Classification (NCBI taxonomy): domain Bacteria; kingdom Bacillati; phylum Actinomycetota; class Actinomycetes; order Kitasatosporales; family Streptomycetaceae; genus Streptomyces; species Streptomyces sp. NPDC048462. The sequence continues at coordinate 69,376 of NZ_JBICXG010000011.1, read as the reverse complement.
CATCCGTTCGATCTCCGCCATGTGCGGATCAAGGAACGCGAGCCAGAACCGTAGGTAGGGATCGGCCACGCGGTAGCGGCGTTCCTTCGACGGTCTCAGCGAGAGGGGCAGCTCGGCTGCCACCACCCGCTTCTCGGTCAGGACGTCGGCGGCTCGCGTGAGGGTGGTGTGGGCGATACCGCCCGCCGCGCGAGCGATGTTGGTGAAGGTTCTCTCGCCGCTTCCGATGGCCCGCAGGACCTCCCGGCTCATCGCCTGCGGCGGAAACTCCGCGGCGAGCGATCGCTCGGCGGAGACCAGCAGCGCCGAGAGCGGGTTGTCGAGCGAGTCGCGGAGGAACTCCCGGACATCCGCTCCGGGCCGCCACTCCGCGCAGATCAGCGGAAGGCCGCCGGTGATCAGAGCCGCGTCGAAAGCGGCTGCCGGCTCAAGCCCGAGCATCTCGCCGATGTCGGCCGGGTTCAGCGGCCCCACGACCATTTCCCGGCCACGCTGGTGGAAGGGGCGGTCGTAGCTGTTCAGCGCCTCCATCATCGACAGGTCGGAGCCGACCAGGAGGAGGAGTACGGGTTTGCGACTGAGCAGACGGTCCCAGGCTCGCTGAAGCGTGCCCTCGAAGGCGTCGATGCGGTCCATCAGGTACGGGACCTCGTCCATGACGACCACGCTCGGGCTGTCGTCGGGAAGGATCTCCGCGAGCAGCCTGAATGCCGCGTTCCATTGCGCCGGCGTCTCCTCGGAGAACAGCGCCCGCTCCGGCAGGGTGGATCTGGCGACGGTGTCGAGCAACTCCGTCAGCTCGTCCTCCGCTCTGCCCCCCGCCGCGGTGAAGAACAGGTGCGGCACCTCGGTGCGTCGGAGGAATTCCTCGACGAGACTGGACTTGCCGACTCGTCTCCGCCCGCGCATCAGGACGCACTGTCCGGGCTTCGCCGAGCCGACGGCGTCGTGGACCGACCGCAGGGCTTTGCCGAGCACGTTCAGCTCGTGGTCCCGTCCGATGAAGCGCCTCACACAAGCCTCCCGCGAACAATAGTATCGACAGCGATACTATCTCTGATGTTACCATCTCTTCATTCGGGTGCGACGCTCATGACGCTGCTCCTCGGTGGTCCTGGCACGCTTTCCGAGCGAGTGGACTGAACCAATCCGAGCCCGCAGCAGTCATTACAGGGGGAAGCACGAACACCGGAGTACTCCGGAGCACTGGGGAGGGGCGCGGATGTCCGGATCGGACGTGCGTCGGCAGGGGCAGCGAAGACGTGGCCGGAACCGGCTGTTCGTCATGGCCGTCGTACCGGTCGTCCTGGTGGCGGCCACCGTGGCGGGGCTCCGGTGGAAGAACGAGCGCGCGAACGGTACCGGCGGCTCGGGCTCCGCCGCCTCGTTCACCGTCGCCCGCGCGGCCGCGTCGGCCACCGGCAGGGGTCACGCGTACCGGGTCGAGGTGGAGGACGGCTCCGGCCTGGACCCCGACAAGGCGGCCGCCGAGGTCGCCCGCATCCTGGCCGCGCCCCGGGGCTGGTCGCACCACGGCGAGAACACCTTCCGCCAGGTGGCCGAGGGGCCGGCGGGGCTGGTCGTACGCATCGCCTCGCCCCGGACCACGGACCGGATCTGCGGAAAGAGCGGCCTCGACACGCACGGCGAGGTCAACTGCCGTGTCGGCGTGGACGTCATGGTCAACCTCAAGCGCTGGCAGACCGGTTCACCCGAGTTCGACGGCCCCCTGGCCGACTACCGCGCCCTCATCATCAACCACGAGGTCGGCCACTGGCTCGGCCACGGCCACGAGACCTGCCCCGGCGCAGGCCGCCCAGCGCCCGCCATGATGCAGCAGATCTACGGCCTCAAGGGATGCGTCGCCAACGCCTGGCCCTACGACACCAACGGCCGCTACCTGGGCGGACCCTCCGTACCCTGAGGCTCCTGAGGAAACCGCGCCGCTCAGCGCCGCCGGTACACCAGCCGCCCGGCGAGGACGGTGACCACGCAGGACGCCGCCCCCACCGCGACGAGCGCGGTCTCGTCGGGCACGTCGAAGACCGCGAAATCGGCGCGGGCGCCGGTGACGAGCGGGATGTGCACGGAGCCCGGCAGGTCACGGCCCCCGGCGAGCGGATCGAGGTCCCGGACCTCACTGTCGGGAACCCCGGCGGCGGGCGGCACCTCGACCAGGCCGGAACGGGACACGGCGGTACGCACGGCCGGGTCGCGGAACGGGCCGGTGAGGTGCGTCGTCCCGTACCGCAGCATCTGCTGGAGGCCCCGCCGCACGCTGCCGGACCACCGGGTCGCGTCCAGCTCGCCCGCGAGCCGCGCGAACGCCTCGCCGGAGAGCGGTTCGGTCCCGAGCGCGTCCGCCTCGCGCGGGTCGGGGTGGTAGCAGCGGGTCAGCAGCCACTCGGCGTGCCGCTGCCGCAGGCCCGGAGCGATGACGCCCGGCCACTGACGCACCCGCGCGGACGGGTACGCGGCGGCGACCTCGTCGTACGGGCCGAGGGCGGTGATCCGGTCCCCGTCCACGGCCACCGCGCCCCGCTCGACGGCGGCCGCGCCGACCGGCAGGACCAGCGGCGCGGCGTGAACGGTCAGCACGGCGTCGTCAGTTGGCGCTGAGGAGCTTCAGCTCCGGGTGAGCCGTGCCGCCGGCGATCGCGGTGGACGAGATGTGCGAGACGACGCGCTCGTCGACCGGGTCGTTCGCCGGGTCGTCGTGGACGACGAGGTGCTCGTAGGTGGTGGCGCGCTGGGCCGGGACCCGGTCCGCCTTGCGGATCAGGTCGATGATCTCCAGGCGGTTGGAGCGGTGCTTGGCACCGGCGGAGGAGACGACGTTCTCCTCCAGCATGATCGAGCCGAGGTCGTCCGCGCCGTAGTGCAGCGACAGCTGGCCGACCTCCTTGCCGGTGGTGAGCCAGGAGCCCTGGATGTGGGCGACGTTGTCCAGGAACAGCCGGGCGATGGCGATGATCCGCAGGTACTCGAAGAGCGTGGCCTGCGTCTGGCCCTTCAGCTTGTTGTTCTCCGGCTGGTAGGTGTACGGGATGAAGGCGCGGAAGCCGCCCGTGCGGTCCTGCACGTCCCGGATCATGCTCAGGTGCTCGATGCGCTCGGCGTTGGTCTCGCCGGTGCCCATCAGCATGGTGGAGGTCGACTCGACGCCCAGGCCGTGCGCGATCTCCATGATCTCCAGCCAGCGCTCGCCGGACTCCTTGAGCGGGGCGATCGCGGTACGCGGACGGGCCGGCAGCAGCTCGGCGCCGGCACCCGCGAAGGAGTCGAGGCCGGCGGCGTGGATACGGCTGATGGCCTCCTCGGCGGAGACCTTGGAGATCCGGGCCATGTGCTCGATCTCGGAGGCGCCGAGCGAGTGGATGACCAGCTGCGGGAACGCCTTCTTGATCGCGGAGAAGTGCTCCTCGTAGTACTCCACGCCGTAGTCCGGGTGGTGCCCGCCCTGGAACATGATCTGCGTTCCGCCGAGCTCGACGGTCTCCGCGCAGCGGCGCAGGATGTCGTCGAGGTCGCGGGACCAGCCCTTGGCCGTGTCCTTGGGCGCCGCGTAGAACGCGCAGAACTTGCACGCCGTCACGCACACGTTCGTGTAGTTGATGTTGCGCTCGATGATGTACGTCGCGATGTGCTCCGTACCGGCGTAACGGCGTCGGCGTACGGCGTCGGCGGCCGCGCCCAGCGCGTGCAGCGGAGCGGAGCGGTAGAGGTCGAGTGCCTCCGCCGGAGTGATCCGACCGCCTTCGGCGGCTCGGTCGAGGATGGGCTGGAGGTCGGCCTTCTCGGTCACCGGGCTGTCACCTTTCGGCGGTTTTTCAACGGATCTACGGACCGGTTCAGCGTACGCCAGCCCTGCCGCAGGTCAGCCGCCGGACCGGTTGAGCGTGCCGTAGGGAAGCCCCGCGCCCCGCTCGTCGGACCGGAAGCGCAGGGTGTCGTCGGTGACGCGGGTGAAGTGGATGTCCGTGGTGGTGGTCGTGCACAGGCCCGCGGTGCCGGGGCGTTCCGGGTCGGCGCGCTCCCGCAGCGTCAGCTCCTTGTCGGTGCCGGAGGTGAGGGAGGCGACGCTGTGACAGCTGACCTCGACGCCGAGGCTGGAGATCGTCGTGCTCGTACGGACCACGTCGGCGCCCTTCTTCCCCTTCCTGATCACCACGCTGAGCGTGCCGTGCGGCTGGCCGGTCGTCTTCTCGGTGAGCGGCCCCTCCCAGGTGCCGATGAAGCCCTTCGGCACCTCGACGGCCCGGCGGTCCGGGGTCGCTTCGGCGCCGTCCCCCGGGCGGGTCGGCGCGGGGGACGCGGTGGCGCCCGGGGTGCGGTCGGTGCCTCCGTGCCCGGCGGTGTTGTCGCCACCACCGCCCGGCATCAGGTCCAGCACGTAGGCGCTGCCCACCGTCACCGCGGCCAGCGCACCGGCCACCGCGAGGGCGACGGTGCAGCTCAGCCTGCGCCCCCGGCGCTCGCCCGGCCGGGAGTCGGCGCTCACCGTGACGGCGAACCGGGGGTCGGGGGCGCGCTGCCCCGGCACCCCGTCCGTTCCCGGCGCGGGCGGGTACGGCGGCGGCGTCGGGCCGGCCAGGTGGGCGGCCGGTTCGACCGGCGGCCCGAACACGCCGAGGGCGGGGCTCCCGTTGGCCCCGTACGAGGCGTTGGTGAACGGCACCGGACCCGACCGCACCGGGGCGTCCTGCGGTTCCAGGTCCAGCAGCGCGACCGCGGACCGGCTGACCTCGCGCACCAGCGGGCCGGGCAGCCAGCCCGCCGCCACCCGGGCCGCCGCGCCGTCGGGGGCCAGCCGGTGCGCGAGCTCCGCCGGAGTGGGCCGGTGCGCCGGGTCCTTCGCCAGGCAGGAGGCGACGACCTCGCGCAGCGGGCCCGCCAGCTCGCCCAGTTCGGGCTCCTCGTGCACCACCTTGTAGAGCAGCACGGCGGAGGAGTCGCCGAGGAAGGGGGCCGCGCCGGTGGCCGCGTACGCGAGCACCGCACCCAGCGAGAAGACGTCGGCCGCGCCCGAGATCTCCCGGCCCCGGATCTGCTCCGGCGCCATGTAGCCGGGCGAGCCGACCGAGACCCCGGTGGAGGTGAGCGAGGCCGTGGCGTCGACGGCCCTGGCGATCCCGAAGTCGATCAGGCGGGGGCCGTCGAGGGCGAGCAGTACGTTGGAGGGCTTCACGTCCCGGTGGACCAGGCCCTGTTCATGGACCGCCCCGAGCGCCTCGGCCAGTCCGGCGCCCAGAGTGCGTACCGCCTGTTCGGGCAGCGGCCCGTGTCCGGCGACGGCGGCGGAGAGCGAGGGCCCGGCCACGTAGCCGGTCGCGACCCACGGGACGGGGGCGTCGGGGTCGGCGTCCAGTACGGGTGCGGTCCACTGGGCGCCGATCCGCCGTGCCGCGTCCACCTCGCGCCGGAAACGGGCGCGGAACTGCTCGTCGAGTGCGAAGTGCGGATGGACCACCTTGACCGCGACGGTACGGCCGCCGGCGCTGCGTCCCAGATACACGCGCCCCATGCCACCGGCACCGAGTCGGCCGATCAGCCGGTAGGCACCGATGCTCGGCGGTTCGCCGGCTTCCAGCGGCTGCATATGCGGACTCCCCCTGTGGACCGGCCCCGGACCTCCGACGAAGCCTAAGGGCTGCCCCTTCCCCTAGGGGCGGGTGCGTCAGGACCGCCGGCGCTGCCCGCCGTAGAACACGGTGCCGGCGGTCAGCAGGAGGAGACCTGCGGCGATCTCCGCCGAGATCTCCGCGTCGGAGTGCCCCGGGCCGTCGGGCATCCGAGGCGGGAACAGGCCGAGCGGATCCTCGCGGATCTCGATGCGCTCGCCCGCCTCGACCCCGCCGAAGCAGTTCTGCTGCTGGGACAGTTCGTATTTCTTGTGGTCGCCGCCGGCCTCCGCCACGGCGCAGTGCCAGTCGGAGCCCTGCCCGTCGTTGTCGTCGGTCAGCTCCGTCACCACCGCCGCGACCGGATCGCCCGCGGTCTTCATGTAGACGTCGTACAGCGCGGGGCCGGCGAAGAGCATCAGCGCGAAGCCGCTGACACAGACCAGCGTGGCGGCGCCCGCGCGGCTCCAGACGCCACCGACCAGGCAGCCGGCGAACGCGACGACCGCGAGCATGACGACGACACCGGCCCACATCACCCAGTTGGCGAGCCCGGCTCCGAGAACCATGAGGGCGGGAAGGAGCACGGCCCACATCAGGGAGCCGAACAGCTTCCGCGGGCCGGCCGCCGGCCGCCTCGGCCCGCGCACCGCGGCCTCGGGCGCGCCGCCCGGATCGGTGGTCGTCCTGTTGCCGCTCATCGTCCCCCGCCCCCTGCGGCGCGTGCCGCCGCTCGGTGGCACACGATAGCGCGGCATTTCCGCCGGAAACTTACGCGGAGAGCGGCTTTCCCGTTCTCGCCGTACGGCCTGCCGGAGTGGATTGGCCGATGAATACCGAATGGGTAGGGAGTCCGGGTCCCGGCCGCGACCGAGCACACAGCCGGAGGAAGAATGCGTTCCGTTTACCGCAATGCCCGGTCGCAATCCGGACGACAGGCGCCATTGCGGTGGAAGTGACATTCCGGGGCAATCGAAATGGGCGTCCGGGCCGCCTCGGACGTTCCGCTATTCGGTCCGGTCCAATTCCGTACGGACGCGTCCCGGGAACGACATCGAGGGACCCGCCACCCGGGTTCGGGCAGCGGGTCCGGGCGGGGCCGGCGCGCGCCGGGTCCGGCGCGTGCGCTCAGCCGCCGAGGAGCTCCACGTTCACGTCCGCGGCGAAGCCGGTCGTCGGGCCGGTCCGGCGGGCGAACTCCTGGACGCCGGCCAGCTGGGCGGGACCGAAGCGGAAGTCGAGGGTCGTGAAGTAGCGCTCCAGGACCTCGGCGTCGAAGGCCTCCCAGCGTGCGGCCTGCTCCGCGACCTTGGTGACCTCCTCCAGGGAGACGTCCCGCGAGGCCAGGAACGCCTCGTGGACCTTCTGGACCGAGGTGGGCTCGGCCGCCAGGTAGTCCTTGCGGGCGGCCCAGACGGCGAAGACGAACGGCAGCCCCGTCCACTCCTTCCACATCGCGCCCAGGTCGTGGACCTGGAGCCCGAGGCGGGGGGCGTCGTGCAGGTTGGCGCGCAGCGCGGCGTCACCGATGAGGACGGCGGCGTCCGCCTCCTGCATCATCACGCCGAGGTCGGGCGGGCAGGTGTAGTAGTCGGGGGTCACCCCGTACCGCTCGGCGAGCAGCAGCTGCGCCAGCCGTACGGAGGTGCGGGAGGTCGAGCCGAGCGCCACCCGGGCCCGGTCGAGGTCCTCCAGGGGCCGCTGCGACACGATCACGCACGACATGACGGGCCCGTCGCAGCCGACCGCGATGTCGGGGAAGGCGACCAGGTCGTCGGCGTTGCGCAGGAACTCCACGAGGGTGATGGGGCCGATGTCCAGGTCGCCCCTGATCAGCTGCTCGCTGAGCTTCTCCGGGGTGTCCTTCGAGAGCTCCAGGTCGAGCAGGGTCCCGGTCCGTGCCAGCCCCCAGTAGAGGGGAAGGCAGTTGAGGAACTGGATGTGGCCGACGCGCGGCCGGTTGCGACGGTCGTCGCCTGCGACGGTTGTGACGGTTGAATTGTCCACATCGCGAGGCTAGACCTGTCGCCCGCCACCAGCCCCACCGGGGGCGCGCGGCGCCGCACGATCCCTCTCCCGGGGGGCGCCGGAACGGCGCGCGGCCCGTCCCCGGATCATCGCTGCGGAGGGCTCTCCCGGAGGCTCTGCCGAGGGCTCACCCGAGGGCTCCGACGCTGCTTGAAGGACCTCCCGAAGTCCTCCCGAAGGGCCTCTCGGACCGCCCGTACGCACGGCAATCAAACATTCGAGTCAAGTGATCTTTCCCTCTACCGTTCCGCACATGCTGCGTGCTAGGCTCAGCGCCAAGTTGCAGTTTGGTTTCCCTTGCAGTACAGAGCCTGCGGAGCATGTAACCCGCAGGCTTTTGTAGTTTTCAGACTTCTTTGCAGGTTCTGGAGCAGGGCAACCCTTTGGCCCAAGGAGGGCTTATGGCTACCGGAACCGTCAAGTGGTTCAACGCTGAAAAGGGCTTCGGCTTCATCGCCCAGGACGGCGGCGGCCCGGATGTCTTCGTCCATTACTCCGCGATCAACGCGTCCGGGTTCCGCTCCCTCGAGGAGAACCAGGTCGTGAACTTCGACGTCACTCAGGGACCCAAGGGTCCGCAGGCTGAGAACGTCACCCCGGCCTAGTTGCCCGGGTCGGCCGATCGCGGCCGGTAACGCAGTACCCAAGGAGCCCCGCTCCCCCGCCTCGGCGGGGAAGCGGGGCTCCTGCCTGTGCGCTCCGCTGCCTGCGGGCGCTACTCAGTCGCCGAAGAGGCCGCCGAACGCGTCCGGGGCGCCTGCCCGTATCCGGGCTCTCAGGGAATGCTCCACGTCATGTCCTGTCCGCCGCGGACAGCGGGTTCCAGTGGCCTGCGTCACACGCGTACGGGCACGCTGCGATTCTTGACCTTGACACCGTGTGAGGCCGTGCACTGGGAGACATCATGTTCACCATCGGAGACTTCGCCCGCCACGGTCGGGTATCGGCCCGGATGCTGCGCCACTACGACGCGATCGGGCTGCTGCCCCCCGACATCACCGACCCCGCGACCGGCTACCGCTACTACGGCGGCGGCCAGCTCGCCCGGCTCAACCGGATCATCGCCCTCAAGGACCTCGGCTTCACGCTCCAGCAGGTGCGGGCCGTCCTGGACGAGGAGGTGGGCCCGGAGGAGCTGCGCGGGATGCTGCGGCTGCGGCGGTCGGAACTGGCGGAGGCGATGGCCGCGGCGGCGGCACGGCTGGCCCAGGTCGAGGCGAGGCTCCGGTCGATCGAGAGCGAGGGACACATGTCAGTGGACGATGTGGTGGTCAAGAACGTCGCGGCGGTACGGGTCGCGGAGCTGACCGGGGTGGCGGCAGGGTACGGGCCGCAGGACATCACGCCGGTGATCCGCCCCCTGTACGAGCGGCTGCTCCCGCTGCTGGGCCGGGCCGGGGTCTCCCCGACGGGCCCCGGGATCGCCCGCTACGAGGACGCCCCGGAGGGCGGCGGCGCGGTCGTCGTCCACGCCGGGGTGACGGTCTCGGAGCCCGTGGGGCCGCTGGGCGACACCGGGATCACGGTGGTCGAGCTGCCCCCGTTCGAGGCGGCGACCGTCATCCACCGGGGCCCGATGGACGGCGTACTGCCGACGGCCCAGACGCTGGCCCGCTGGATCGACGGCTCCGGCTACCGGTCGGCGGGGTACGCCCGCGAGGTCAGCCTGGAGTGCCCCGAGGACGAGTCGCGGTGGGTGACGGAACTCCAGGAGCCGGTCGAGGCCGTCACCAACGTCTGACACGGCAAGGGCTGACGGGTGCCGCGGCCGTCCGGGGGGACGGCCGAGGCACCCACCCGTCTCACGCCCCGGTGCCGGGCCCCGCCCACAGCCCTTCGCCGGTCAGCCCGAGCAGCTCGATCGCGTTGCGGCGCACGATGCGGTCCACCACGTCCGCGTCCAGGTGCCCCATCTGTTCCTCCCCGACCTCACGGGACTTGGGCCAGGTCGAGTCGGAGTGCGGGTAGTCCGTCTCGTACAGCACGTTGGCGACGCCGATCGCGTCCAGGTTCTTCAGCCCGAACGCGTCGTCGAAGAAGCAGCCGTAGACGTGCTCGGTGAACAGCTCCGACGGCGGCCGGTGGACCTTGTCCGCGACCCCGCCCCAGCCCCGGTTCTCCTCCCAGACCACGTCGGCGCGTTCCAGGATGTACGGGATCCAGCCGATCTGCCCCTCCGCGTACATGATCCGCAGGTTGGGGAAGCGCTCGAACTTGCCGCTCATCAGCCAGTCGACCATCGAGAAGCAGCAGTTGGCGAAGGTGATGGTGGAGCCGACGGCCGGCGGGGCGTCGGCCGAGGTGGACGGCATCTTCGAGGACGAGCCGATGTGCATGGCGATCACCGTCCCCGTCTCGTCGCAGGCCCGCAGGAACGGATCCCACTCGTCCGTATGAATGGACGGCAGTCCGAGATGTGGAGGTATTTCGGAGAACGCCACCGCACGCACCCCGCGCGCCGCGTTGCGCCTGACCTCGTCGGCCGCCAGCTGCGCGTCCCAGAGCGGGACCAGGGTGAGCGGGATGAGCCGGCCGTGCGCGTCCGGGCCGCACCACTCGTCGACCATCCAGTCGTTGTACGCGCGCACGCCGAGCAGGCCGAGTTCGCGGTCCTTCGCTTCGGTGAAGGTCTGGCCGCAGAAGCGGGGGAAGGTCGGGAAGCAGAGCGCGGACTGCACGTGGTTGATGTCCATGTCCGCGAGCCGCTCGGGCACCGAGAACGAACCGGGGCGCATCTGCTCGTAAGTGATGACTTCGAGCTTTATCTCGTCCCTGTCGTAGCCGACGGAGGTGTCGAGGCGGGTGAGCGGGCGGTGCAGGTCCTCGTACACCCACCAGTCGCCGATCGGGCCGTCGTCGCCCTTCGCACCCATCACGGGCGCGAACTTGCCGCCCATGAACGTCATTTCCTTGAGCGGCGCCCGGACGATGCGCGGGCCGGAGTCCGCGTACTTGGACGGGAGCCGGTCCCGCCAGACATGAGGGGGCTCCACCGTGTGGTCGTCCACCGAGATGATCTTCGGGAAGGTCTCCATGCGTACCACGGTAGCGCCGATCTGACGAACCGTCAGCAATCTGTGCGAGGCTCCGTTCCACAATCGTTGTCGAGGGCTCGTGCAGACAGTCACCCACTGCTGACGTGTCCGCCCTTCACAAGGCAGACTGTTGACGGCGATACGAACGGTATGGAGCAATCCGGATCTCCTCGGCGGTGTCCCGACATGTTCGGTGCGGCACTGGGCAGTGCGCAGAGAGCAGGACAGGAGGCGGCAATGGGCCGTGACGGCGAGCCACGGGTGCGTGTTCCGGAACAGCGAGCTCCGGAACGACCGCCGGCGGGCAGCACGGAGCTGCGCTTTTCCGTGCTCGGACCGGTACGGGCCAGGCGGGGCGACGAGACGCTGCCGTCGGGTTCGCCGCAGCAGCGCGCCCTGCTGTCGGCCCTGTTGCTGCGGGGCGGCCACACCGCCACGTCCGGTGAGCTCATCGACGCCATCTGGGGCGACGAGCCGCCCTCCCAGGCGCTGGCCGCCGTACGCACCTACGCCTCCCGGCTCCGCAAGATCCTGGGCCCGCAGACCCTGGCGAGCGATTCCGGCGGGTACGCGATGCGGACCGGGCCCGACGCGCTCGATGTGACCGTGGCCGAGGAACTGGCCGCCGGCGCCGACAAGGCCCGTGCCTCGGGCGACCGCTGCCGCGCCAGGGAGCTGCTGAACAAGGCGCTCGCCCTGTGGGACGGCGAGGCGCTCGCCTCGGTGCCCGGCCCGTACGCGGAGAACCAGCGCACCCGCCTCGAGGAGTGGCGCCTCCAGCTCACCGAGACCCGCCTGGACCTGGACCTGGAGGTCGGCTGCCACGCGGAGGCCGTCTCCGAACTGACCGCGCTCACCGCCGCGCACCCGCTGCGCGAGCGGCTGCGCGAGCTGCTGATGGTGGCCCTGTACCGCAGCGGCCGCCAGGCCGAGGCGCTGGCCGTGTACGCCGACACCCGGCGGCTGCTCGCCGAGGAACTGGGCGTCGACCCGTGCCCCGAACTGGCCCAGCTCCAGCAGCGCATCCTGCGGGCCGACGAGGAGCTGGCCCGCCCGGCGGACGAGCCCGTCCAGGCCGCCGCCCCGCTCCGCCCGGCCCAGCTCCCGGCCACCGTCCCGGACTTCACCGGCCGCACCTCCTTCGTCCGCGAGCTGGGCGACCGGCTCGCCACCGCCGAGGGCTCCGTCATGGCCGTGTCCGCACTGGCCGGCATCGGCGGCGTCGGCAAGACGACCCTGGCCGTGCACGTCGCCCACCAGGCCCGCCCGCACTTCCCGGACGGCCAGCTGTACGTCGACCTCCAGGGCGCGGGCGCCCGCGCCGCCGAACCGGAGACGGTGCTCGGCGCGTTCCTGCGCGCCCTGGGCACGGCGGACTCCGCGATCCCCGACTCCCTCGACGAACGCGCCGCGCTCTACCGCTCCACGCTCGACGGCCGCCGCATCCTGGTCCTCCTGGACAACGCCCACGACGCGGCCCAGATCCGCCCCCTGCTCCCGGGCACGGCGGGCTGCGCGGCGCTCGTCACCAGCCGGGTCCGGATGGTCGACCTGGCGGGCGCGCACCTGGTCGACCTAGACGTGATGTCGCCCGAGGAGGCGCTCCAGCTCTTCACCCGCATCGTGGGCGAGGAGCGCATCAACTCCGAGCGCGAGGCCGCCCTCGACGTGGTCGCCGCCTGCGGCTTCCTCCCCCTCGCCATCCGCATCGCCGCCTCCAGACTGGCCGCCCGCCGCACCTGGACGGTCTCGGTCCTGGCCGCGAAGCTCGCGGACGAGCGCCGCCGCCTGGACGAACTCCAGGCGGGCGACCTCGCGGTGAAGGCCACCTTCGAACTCGGCTACGGCCAGCTGGAACCCGCCCAGGCCCGCGCCTTCCGCCTCCTGGGCCTCGCGGACGGCCCGGACATCTCCCTCGCCGCCGCGGCCGCCCTGCTGAACCTGGAGACGCACGCGGCGGAGGACCTCCTGGAGGCCCTGGTCGACACGTCCCTGCTGGAGTCGGCGGCCCCGGGCCGCTACCGCTACCACGACCTGGTCCGCCTCTACGCGCGTTCGTGCGCGGAACGGGACGAGAAGTCGCCGCAGCAGCGGGAGTCGGCCCTGTCGCGGCTGCTGGACTTCTACCTGGCGACGGCGGCGGGGGTGTACGCGCTGGAGCGGCCGGGGGACCGAACCGTCAACCATCTGGAGCGCGCCGAATATCGCGGTCTGTCGTTCTCCGATCACGGCCGAGCCCTCGACTGGCTTTACTCGGAAGCGAACCCACTCTTGGCATGCGTCCAGCAGAGCATTGCCGCCGGAACCATCCGGCGTGCCGTGGATCTCCTTCTCGCCTCCAAAGACCTGGCGGAGTCGGGGGCCAATTCACGTCAGTTCGAAACCGTCGCCACCATCGTGCGAGAGGCCGCAGCCGTCGCCGCCGACGCCCGCTCCGAAGCGCGGGCACGGACGACTCTCGCTCAGGTCCACAGCACGGCCGGCCGTTTCGACGAGGCCGAGAGCGAGGCCAGGCAGGCCATGGTTCTCGCCGCGTCGATCGACGATGTCTGGACCCACTGCAACGCTCACAACGAGCTCGGAATCATCGCCGGTTACCGAAATCGACTCCCTGAGGCGGAAGCTCTCCTCCAGCAGACCATCTCTGCTTTTCGGGCGGACAACAACCAAGCCGGCGAAGCCAGCGCTCTGTGCAATCTGTCCCGCGTCCATCTGGCCATCGGGCAGACTGCCAGTGCTGTCGAACTCGCCGGTCAGGGCATCGATATCTACGCCCGGCTGGGGCTCACGCTGCGTCTGGCGAACGGTCGCTACGCCCTGGGGCTCGCACTGACCCGAGCGGGCCGCCAGAACGAGGCCGAGGTCCGCCTCTCCGAGGCGCTCTCCGTCTTCCGCGAGAGCCGCCAACGGCTGTGGGAGGGAATGACTCTCTTCAGGTTGGCAGAGGTGCATCTCGCGGCACGGCGCCCGGCCCGGGCTGCCGCATTCTCCGAGCAGGCGCTGACGGTGCTGCTTCACATCGGCGGGGAGTGGCGTCGAGCCAATGTACTGACCGTACTGGGACAGGCACTGGACGGCATAGGACAGGCAGACCGGGCGAAGGTCTGCTGGCGGGAAGCACTCACGGTCTTCGACCAGCTGAAGGCCCCAGAGGGTGAAACCGTCCGCGGTCTGCTCGGCGCGACGCTTTCACCACAGGGAAGCTGACCCCGCGTTCATCGTTCGTTTATCACCACCCGGCAGTCTCGTACCTGTCGATGCGTCGCGTCGGGGGGCAGGCGAGTCGACAGTGGAACCGCGCACTAAGGTGAACGGCTCTGAACAGCCCGTCCGGCAGCCCACGGGGGAGCAGCCGGACGGGCTTTGCCGACCATCCATGCATCGAGCAACGGAGTTCACAGCATGAGCGAAGACAAGAAGATTCAGGGGCCTACGCCGAAGTCCGGCGCCGCTGGCGACACCAAGCCTGCGGACAGCCACATGACGGACGAGCCCGAGATCAAGCCGCTGGACAGCCACATGACCGGCGAGCCCAAGGTCAAGCCGCTGGACAGCCACATGACCGGCGAGCCCGACATCAAGCCGCTGGACAGCCACATGACCGGTGCAGATCCGCGCTGATCCTCCCGACGGGGGGACGGGGGGACGGGGGGACGGGGGGACGGGGGGACGGGGGGGAGCGGCCGCGGCGGCGCGGAGGGGGAGCCGTCGCGGCCGCTGCATGTCCGCGTCCGGACGGTCGGTGCAATCGCGTCAACGTTCGACCACTTCCCGCCAGAGGGGTACCGCGATCGCCCCCCCCTGTCACTAGCGTCACTTCACGCCCGGAAGCTCGCTCCCATCACAGGGGTTGGAATGACACGCACGAAGAAGACACTCGTCGCTGCCGCGTTCGCCGTGGCCCTCGGCATCGGCGGCGCATCGCCGGCGCTGGCCGAGAACCACGCTGGTAGCACCCCTCAGGACGCCCACGCGAGCGTGGTGACCCCCCAGGAGGAGAACCACGCCGGCTAAGCCACACGTGGTTCGCGCAGAGGGGCCCGAGCCACCCGCTCGGGCCCCCTCCCGTTACCCCCGGACCTGAATCCCCACCCCGCGCAGAGCTTCCCCATGTCGCCCTCGTCCACGAGGTGAACACCACCACCGAACCGCCCCTACTCCCGCCCCCGCAGCTCCCCCTTCACCACCTTGCCGCTCGCGTTGCGCGGGAGGCCGCTGACGAACTCCACCGCCCTGGGCACCTTGTAGTTCGCCATCTCGCGCCGCGACCAGGCGATCAGGTCGTCGGCGGTCACCGTCGCGCCGGGGCGGCGGACCGCGTACGCCTTGCCGACCTCGCCGAGGCGGGGGTCGGGGATGCCGATGACCGCGACGTCGGCGACGTCCGGGTGCAGGCCCAGGAGCTGTTCGATCTCCGCGGGGTAGGCGTTGAAGCCGCCGACGATGAACATGTCCTTGATCCGGTCCGTGATGCGCAGGCTGCCGTCCGCGTCCAGGACGCCCACGTCACCGGTGTGCAGCCAGCCGTCCGAGGTGATCGTGGCGGCCGTGGTCTCCGGGTCCTCGAAGTAGCCGCTCATCACGTTGAAGCCGCGGACCAGTACCTCGCCCGGTTCGCCGGGGGCGGCCAGGACGCGGATCTCGGTGCCGGGGATCGCGCGGCCGGAGGTGGCGGCGATGGTGCGGGCCGGATCGCCGCGGCGGCACATCGAGACGATGCCGCTCGCCTCGGAGAGGCCGTAGGCGGTCAGGACCGTGGCGATGCCGAGTTCGGTGCGCAGGCGCTCCACCAGCTGGAGCGGGACCACCGCCGCGCCGGTCACGACCAGGCGGAGCGCGGAGAGGTCGTGGGTGGAGCGGGCCGGGTGATCCAGGAGTGACTGGTGGAGTGTGGGCGGGCCGGGGAGGACGGAGATGCGCTCGGCGGCGATGTTGGCGAGGACCGTGTCCACGTTGAAGACGGGCTGCGGGATCATCGTCGCGCCCCGCATCAGGCAGGCGATGACGCCCGCCTTGTAGCCGAAGGTGTGGAAGAACGGGTTCACGATCAGATAGCGGTCGCCCTCGCGCAGACCGGCCAGGTCGCTCCAGATCTCGTAGCAGCGCAGCGTCTGGGAGTGGCTGATGACGGCGCCCTTGGGGCGTCCCGTGGTGCCGGAGGTGTAGATGATGTCGGAGGGGGAGGACGGGTCGATGGCGTCGGCCCGTGCCCGTACCCGTTCGGGAGAGATCCGCTCACCCGAGGCCAGGAAGTCCTTCCAGGTGACGTAGTCGGCGGGGGCGGTGTCGGCGAGGACCACCACCGTCTCCAGGTGCGGGAGTTCGATGTCGGCGCGGCGCAGGGAGGCCACGTACGAGGTGCCGAGGAAGGTGCCGGTGACGAACAGCAGCTTGGCCCGGCTCCGCTCCAGGATGTACGCCGCCTCCGTGCCCTTGAAGCGGGTGTTGAGCGGCACCAGGACCGCGCCGGCCGTCACCGCGCCCAGCGCGGAGACGATCCAGTCCAGGGTGTTGGGCGCCCAGACCGCCACCCGGTCCCCCGGCTCCACCCCGGAGGCCATGCACGCGGCGGCGGCCCGTTCCACGCGTTCGCCGAGTTCCGTGTACGTGATCCTGGTGCGGCCCTCGGCCACCGCCTCGCGGTCGCCGTAGCGTCGCGCCGCCTCCCGTACCAGGTTCGGGACGGTGGACCATTCCTCGTCGCCGCGCATCTCGTGCCCTCCGCCTCAGTCCGAACGGCCCTGCGGACCGCAGTAGCTGACTAACCGTCAGATTAGCTGTAGCCTCCTCCGCTGTCAGCAGTCATGACGGCTTCGGAGGTGGCGGGTGGCGACGCTCAAGGACCAGACAGCGATAGCCGGGATAGGGCAGACGCGATTCGCGAAACACCTGCCCGAGTCGGAGAAGACCCTGGCCTGCCGGGCCATCGTCGCGGCGCTCGACGACGCGGGCATCGCCGCGTCGGAGGTGGACGCGTTCGCCTCGTACACGATGGAGGAGACCGACGAGGTCGAGGTCGCCAAGTCCATCGGGGCCGGTGACGTGACCTTCTTCAGCAAGGTGGGGTACGGCGGCGGCGGCTCCTGCGCGACGCTCGCGCATCTCGCCGCGGCCGTCGCGACCGGACAGGCGAGCGTCGGGGTCGCCTGGCGGTCGCGGAAGCGCGGATCGGGGCCCCGGCCCTGGAAGAACACCGCCGTGCAACTGCCCACCCCCGCCCAGTGGACCCGGCCGTACGGGCTGCTGCGGCCGGCCGACGAGATCGGCATGCTGGCCCGGCGCTACATGCACGAGTACGGGGCCACCCGCGACCACCTCTTCAACGTCGCGCTGGCCTGCCGCAACCGGGCCAACCAGAACCCCGACGCCGTGATGTACGAACGCCCGCTGACCCGCGACATGTATATGACCTCGCGCTGGATCAGCGAGCCGCTCTGCCTCTTCGACAACTGCCTGGAGACGGACGGCGCGCTGGCCTGCGTCATCGTCTCCGCCGAACGCGCCCGCGACTGCCGGCAGAAGCCCGTCTACCTCCACTCCGTCGCCCAGGGACTGCCCGCCCAGCACCACGGGATGGTCAACTACTGGAACGAGGACCCGCTCACCGGACCGGCCTGGGCCGCCGCCCGACAGCTCTGGAAGCAGGCCGACTTCGGGCCGGACGACGTCGATGTCGCCCAGATATACGACGCGTTCACCCCGCTCATCCCGCTCTCCCTGGAGGGGTACGGGTTCTGCGGGCGCGGCGAGGGCGCCGCGTTCACCGAGGGCGGGGCGCTGGAGAGCGGCGGCCGGCTGCCGGTCAACACCGGTGGCGGCGGGCTCAGCGAGGGATACGTGCACGGCTTCAATCTCATCAACGAGGGCGTGAAGCAGTTGCGCGGCGTCTCCACCGCCCAGGTCCCGGACGCCTCGACCTGCCTGGTCACCGCCGGGGAGGGCGTCCCCACGTCCGCCGTACTGCTGAGGAACTGAGGAGCGATTCGAGATGGATGGACTGCTGCTGCCCGTCGTCGACGAGGACGGCGCGCCCTTCTGGGAGTACGCGGCCCGCGGCGAACTGCGCGTCCAGGCGTGCGCCGCCCCGGACTGCGGAAAGCTCCGCTTCCCGCCCCGGCCGTGCTGCCCGCACTGCCAGTCGTTCGAGAGCCAGTGGCGGGCGATGAGCGGGCGCGGCCGCATCTGGTCGTACGTGCTGCCGCACCCGCCACTGCTCCCCGCCTACGCCGACCAGGCCCCGTACAACGCGGTGGTGGTCGAACTGGCCGAGGCCCCGGAGATCCGGCTGGTCGGCAACGTGGTCAGCGGGCCCGGCGCACCGCTGAACTCCGTCGCCCCGGAGCGGCTGCGGATCGGCGCAGCGGTGAAGGCGGTCTTCTGCCCCGTCTCGCCCGAGGTGACCATGGTCCGCTGGCTGCTGGAGCGGTGAGGGGCGATGGCGCTGCGCACGGAGACGGACAGGGCGACCGGGGTCGCGCTGCTCACCCTGGACCGGCCGGAGAAGCACAACGCGATCGACCTCGCGACGGCCGCCGAACTGACCGCCGCCTGGCGGGCGTTCCGCTACGACGACGGGGTGCGGGCGGTCGTGGTGACCGGCGCGGGCGGCCGGGCGTTCTGTACCGGGATCGACCGGGGTGCGAAGGTCCCGCAGCCCTCGTCCCCGTACACGATCGACGATCCGCTGATCGCGATCGGGCCGAAGGCCAACGACCTGTGGAAGCCGGTGATCGCGGCCGTGGAGGGGATGGCCTGCGGCGGGGCGTTCTACCTGCTGGGCGAGGCGGAGTTCGTCATCGCGTCCGAGGGTGCGACGTTCTTCGACCCGCACACCACGTACGGCATGGTCAGCGCGTACGAGGCGATCTCGATGGCGCAGCGGATGCCGTTCGGTGAGGTCGCCCGGATGTCACTGATGGGGACGGCCGAGCGGGTGTCGGCCCGGCGCGCGTACGAGACCGGGCTGGTCAGCGAGGTCACCCCGGCCGGCGGCGCGGTGGCGGCCGCGCTGCGGGCGGCGGCGGTCATCGCCTCGTACCCGGCCGAGGCGGTGCAGGGCACGGTGCGGGCCGTCTGGTCGGCCAAGGAGGCGGCCAGGACGCAGGCACTGGCCCATGCCCCGCACCTGATCGCGCTCGGGAACCTGACACCGGAGCGGCAGGCGGAGCTGTTCGAGGAGCGGGGCAGGGGGGCCGGTGGTGGTGAACCCCGTCTGCGGTGAGGACCGCGGCGGTGTCCGTCAGTAGCTGAGCTCGGCGGTGACCGAGCACTTCTTCACCCGGGAGACCTTGCTCGGGGTGTCCATCCGGACGGTGACGGTCTTCGTGTCGCCGGCCTCGGCGTCAACGGTGGCCTCACCCGTGTCCACGGTGAGGCCGCGCGAGTCGAGGAACGTCACGTCGACCTCGTAGGTGTGGCTGCCGGCCGCGCTCGCGGTGAGCCGCACGGTGGAGGAGGTGACGGCCTTGCGCTTGCCCTTGCCGGGTGCCGCACAGCGGAAGACGTACGCGCGGGGCGCGTCCCCCGCGGTGGCGGTGGGGGTCGCCGTGCCGTAGGTGGAGCCGGTGGACGAGCTGTTGGACGAGCTGTAGTCGTCATCGTCGTAGTCGGAGTCGGTGTCGTGGTAGGTGCCGTTGCTCTTCTTGGAGTTGGAGCACCCACCGCCACTGCTGCTGCCGCCGCTGCTGGACTTCCGGCTCTTGCTGCCGCTCTTGCTGCCGTGCCCGTGGCTGGAGAAGCCCGTGAGCGCGAGGACCACCGCGACCAGGACCACTGTCAGTTTCATGTGCTGCCGCATCATCGATGCAGCCCCCCTTGTGTTGTGACTCGTCTCTGCGCCGTCGCACGGCGCGCGACACCGTAGCGCACAGCATGGCCGGTTCCGGTCGGCGGCCCGGTCATGGCCCTGTCACGGTCTTGTCATCATCTCCCCGTGATCGGCACGCGGCCCGGCGTTTCTCCGTCTGGTGGCGGCGGTCATCCGCCCGGCGTAGCGTCGGGAAACGAGAGCGGTGCTGATCCGCGCCACCGGCCGGTGGCGCCTCGCGCGTCCCGCTGGAGGCCGGAGATGATCCGTAACGTCCTCGGCTCGATCGTCGCTCTCGTCGGAGCGGCGGCCGCCGTGCTGAGCCCCTTCCGTGACTGGTACGACGGCCGCCTCGGGCGGCACTACCGGATCGGCGACCTCTTCACCGGCACCGGCATCACCGGGGCGCACCCCGGCCTGTTCGGCTCGCTGATGCTGCCCTTCGTGTTCGCCGCGGTCGTGACGGTCGTCGGCGTGGTCCTGCGCTCCCGGCTGCTGGTGGCCCTCGCCGGCGTGGTGGTACTCGGGTTCACCGTGCTGTGGATGGTCCGGCAGGGCCAGGCGGCCGGCGAACTGACGGTCGCGGGCGACGGTTCCGGGCTTCAGCGGGGCGTGGCGGGCGCCGCGGGCGGCGGAGTGCTGCTCCTGCTGGGGGCGGCGCTGATGTCGGGGCGCCGCCGGAGCGCGGGGCGGCTGGAGCCGTACGACGCGCCGGGGTCGGCGAATCCCGATACCTGGCCGCCCACCCGCGAGCCGGGCCCTTCGGTGCAGACGAGCCCGTGGCCGGAACCGGAGGCGGACCCGTACGTGGGACCGGATTCGGGGCCGGGCCCGGTTCCGGAACCAGGGCCCCCGCCGAAATCAAGCCCGTCCGGCGATTGAGGACGAAGGGGCCACCGGACGCCCCCGGACCTCTGTGCACCCCTGGCCACCGCACCGGTTCCGTCCTCAATCGCCGGACAGGCCCGACCGCGCACCGTGACGGCCTTGCAAGGCGCGCCGCTCGCCGGAAGGGCGGCTACGCGCGGGCCCTGTTCCCCGTCCCCGTGCCCTTCACCGCGTCCAGCGCGTACACGCAGCGGTCCTTGCTGCACGCGTACACCACCCCGCCCTGCGCCACCGGCGACCCCGTGATCTCGCCGCCCGTCGCGAGCTTCCAGCGGAGCTGGCCGCCCGCCGCGTCCAGGGTGTAGAGCACGTGGTCGGCCGAGCCGAAGTGGACGCGTCCGTCCGCGACGACCGGGGCGCCCACCACGTCGCCGCCCGCGGCGAAGCGCCACTTCGGGGTGCCGGTGACCGCGTCCAGCGTGTACAGCGCGCTGCCGCTGCCGACGTGCACGTTCCCCGTCGCCACCAGCACCGGTTCGGTCGACTGCCGGGACTCCGTCGCGATGCGCCAGCGGTCCTTGCCGGTCGAGGCGTCCAGCGCGTACACCGTGCCGAGGTAGTCCGCGAGGTACACACCGCCGCCGGTGACGGCCGGGCCCGCAGCGAACGCGGGCGGCGAGAGGAAGACCGCCGGGGACTCGAAGTGCCAGCGCACCCGGCCGGAGCCGATGTCCAGGGCGAGCACCCGGGTGCCCGCGCTGACGTACACGTAACCGTCCGAGGCCGGGGTCACCCGGATCGGCACCCCGCCGCAGGAGGCCGCGTCGCCCACCGGGTACGACCAGCGCTCGGCGCCCGTGCGGGCGTCGACGGCCCGCAGCCGGGCGTCCTGCCAGAGGTAGACCGTGCCATCGTGCACGGCCGGTCCGGCCTCCGCCGTCTCGAAGTCCGTCTGAGCGCCGGTGGTCTCCCAGAGCTTCTCGCCGGTGGACGCCTCCCACGCCTGGACGCCGCCGCCCCGGGTGCCGGTGACGACCGTGCCCCGGTCCGCCTTGAGCGAGTACACCCACGCGTCGGTCTGGAGCCGCCAGCGCTCGGCGCCGCTGACCGCGTCCAGGGCGTAGAGCGAGGGCCCGTCGGAGGCGTGGATGCGACCGCCTTCCACAGCCATCGCCCAGGCCACGTCACGGGTCTTGAACTGGCGCCGCCCGTTGCCGGTGTCCAGCGCGTGCACCTCGAAGGAGGTGACGTACAGCAGATCACCGACCACGACCGGCGTGCCCCACACGTCGTTCGACATCCGGAACCGCCAGGGCCGCCAGCGGTCCGGGCCGGAGGAGGCGCTGTCCGGCGCGTGCGCCGGGGCGGGCACCGGAGCCGCCGGGGCCGTGAGCGCGCCGTTCACCCCGGCGGGCGGGCGCACCCAGCCGGTCGCCGGAGCCGCCTCGGCCGAGGCGGCCGAGGCGCGCACGTCCTGGGCGCGCGGACCGGGCCCGATCGGCACCTGCGCACCGGAGAGCCGCACCGGACCGCCCGCGTCGGGCGCCTCGGCGGGCGGGGCGGGGGGCGGGACGACGGGCGACAGGGCCTGGGGGCGCGGGTCCACGCCGCTGTGCCGGGCGGTGTCCCAGTCGGCGCCCGGATGCGTGCCGGGCAGCGGCGGCACGGGGGCGGGCGCGGGTGCGGGTACGGGAGGAGGCGCGGTGATCACGCGTCCGCCGCCCCGGCGCAGCTCGATCATCTCGGTGGCGGACGCCGGCAGCCAGGCCGACGCCGTACCGCTGTCGTCGCCGCCGGAGGCGAAGAGGTGCGGGGAGAGCTGGGACTGGAGCTCGGCGGGGGTGGGCCGGCGCGAGGCGTCCATCTGCATGCAGGACTCGATCAGCGAGCGCAGATCGTCGGGCAGCCCGGCCAGGTCGGGGCCCTCGCGCAGCAGCATGAAGACCGTCTCGACCGGGTTCGCCCCGTGGAACGGCGCATGGCCGGTCGCGGCGAAGACGAGCGTCGAGCCGAGCGAGAAGATGTCGCTGGCGCCCGTGACGCTGCGCGAGTCCCGCGCCTGCTCGGGCGACATGTACGCGGGCGTGCCGACGGCGACGTTCGTCATGGTCAGCCGGGTGTTGGAGACGCCGGACGCGATCCCGAAGTCGATGACGCGGGGACCGTCCTCCACGACGAGCACGTTCGACGGCTTCATGTCGCGGTGGACGAGCTTCGCACCGTGGATGGACTGGAGGGCCTCCGCGATGCCCGCCGCCAGCCAGCGCACGGCCTGGGTCGGCATCGGCCCGCACTCATTCACTATTTCTTCCAGCGAGGGCGCCGGCACGTAGGCGGTGGCGAGCCAGGGCACCGCGGCGCGCGGGTCGGCGTCCACCACGGCGGCCGTGTAGAAGCCGCTGACGGCCCGCGCGGCCTCGACCTCACGCGTGAAGCGCACCCGGAACAGCTGGTCCTCGGCCAGTTCCGTACGCACCGTCTTGATCGCCACCCGCCGGCCCGACGCCGAGCGGGCGAGATAGACCAGCCCCATGCCGCCGGCCCCGAGCCGCCCCAGCACCTCGAACGGGCCGATCCGCCTCGGGTCGTGCTGCGTCAGCTGCTCCATCACTTACCTGCCACCCTCCCCGTACGGTCCCCGGTCGCCCGGGGCCCGCGAATTCCCGCCCTGTGCAGCGTCTCACCACTGGGCACCACCCGACGGTGCGCACCCCGATTGTTCCTGGCCGAGGCGCCGGTTGCGAACCCGGGGGCAGAACCGGGTGTCGTGGATCACTCCGGGCGGTATCAGGACACCGGTGGCTGAAGTACGGCGAAGACGGCGGCCTGGTCGTCCTGGAGCACCGCCATCCGCCCGTACGGGATGTCGAAGGGCGGTGCGGAGACCCGGCCGCCGAGCCGGAGGACGGTCTCGGCCGACTCGTCGCAGTCCGCCACGGCGAAGTAGTTGAGGAAGTAGCTGGGCATCATCGCGGGGAACGCGTCGGTGATGACGCTGCGCCCGCCGACCGCGGTGTCCGGCCCGGGTTCGGTGCCGGCCGGCGACCACATGCGGAAGTCGACGCGGGACTCGTCCGTGCCGGGGGCGCCCGGGGTGCCGGGGCCCGCCTCGTCCGGGTCGGTGGAGCGGAAGCCGAAGACCTGCTCGTAGAAGGGGTCGACGCGCTCCTTCTGCCGGGTGTAGACCTCGGTCCAGCAGAAGGAACCGGGCTCGTTCTGCTTCTGGAAGCCCTTGCGGTCACCCGCCTGCCAGAGCCCGAAGACCGCACCTCCGGGGTCGGCGGCCTGGGCGAGCGCCCCCAGCCGGCCGGCCCGGACCGGTTCGGTGATCACCTGCCCGCCCGCCTCCCGGACGCGGGCGACGGAGGCGGTGATGTCGTCGGTCGCGAAGTAGACGCCCCAGGCGGTCGGCATCCGGCCGTCCTGCTTGGCGGCGAGCGCGGCGACCAGGGCGCCGCCGCTGAGCGCGTCGGTGTACGGGCCCTCGCCCGCGCGGAAGGTCCAGCCGAAGAGCTCACCGTAGAAGCGCTTGCCGGCTTCGAGGTCGGGGAGCTGCACATCCACCCAGCACGGCGCGGACTGCGCGAATGCGGCCATGGGCCCGAATCCTTCCGTCGCGGTGACGCTCGTCACAGCCAACGTAGCCTCGGGCCGCCCCGTGCGCGCCCCAGCCCCTCCGATGCGAACATATTTTCGAGCTAAATTTCCCGGATTGTCGCCGTTCCGGTGCCGTCACGGAAAGTTATCCACGGAAGTTATCCACAGGCTGTTGATAATACTAATCGGCCTGTGGGGAACGGCGGCAGCGGCACTGCGGGGCACATCGCCGGAAATCCCCGCACTCCCCCCACCATTCCTGCGGCCCGCCCCATTTGCAGTCGGCCGAATCGCGCTCCGATCACCCGTCGGTAAGCTGACGGCATGACAGGACAAGTACGCACCGTCGACGGCCGCGTGGCCGGCCGACGCGGACAGGCGACGCGGCAGAAGCTGCTCGACTGCCTCAGCGAGATGCTCAGTTCCTCGCCGTACCGGGACGTCAAAGTCATCGACGTCGCCCGGAAGGCGGGGACTTCACCCGCGACCTTCTATCAGTACTTCCCCGACGTCGAGGGCGCCGTCCTCGAGATCGCGGAGGAAATGGCCAAGGAGGGCGCCGGACTGACCGAACTGGTCGCCGGGCGCTCCTGGGTCGGCAAATCGGGCTGGCAGACCGCCGAAGAACTCGTCGAGGGCTTCCTCGACTTCTGGCGGCGCAACGACGCGATCCTTCGCGTGGTCGACCTCGGCGCGGCCGAGGGCGACAAGCGGTTCTACAAGATCCGCATGAAGATCCTGAACTCCGTCACCAACTCCCTTACGGATTCGGTGAAGGAACTCCAGGCCAAGGGCAAGGTGGACAAGGACATCAGCCCCGCGGCGATGGCCGGTTCGCTGGTCGCGATGCTGGCCGCGGTCGCCTCGCACCAGAAGGGCTTCACCACCTGGGGCGTGAAGCAGGCCGAACTCCGGCCGAACCTGGCGCTGTTGGTGCATCTGGGCATCACCGGCAAGAAGCCGACCAAGTAGCGCCCGCGCCGGAATCCCGTACTGGGTGACGCGCGGTGATCCCGGGCGCCCCAGGTCCTGTCTCACCGACGGCGGACCACCCATGTGGTCCGCCGTCGGTGTATCCGGACACCGCCGCGAGCCGTACCCCCCTCAGCGCCGTGCGCCCCCGCGCCGCTCACCCCGAATCGTCGCGCCGCTCCAGCCGGAACAGCCGGATCTCCCGGTCGATCCGGGCCTGGTACGCCGCGTAGGGCGGCCAGAACCTCAGCGCCGCCTCCCACACCTCGGCGCGCTCCTCCCCCGCCAGCAGCCGGGCCCGTACCGGAATGCCGACGCCCTTCCAGCTGATCACCGGCGCCTCCGGGTGCGCCAGCAGGTTCGCCGTCCAGGCCGGATGCCCCGGACGGCCGAAGTTGCTGCCGACCAGCACCCAGCCGCCCGGACCGCCGTCCCGCCCCACCGGCATACAGGCCAGCGGCGTCGTCCTGAGCTGCCCGCTGCGCGCCCCCGGCACCGTCAGCACCACTCCCGGCAGCATCTGCGCGCTGAGCAGCACCTTTCCCCGGGTGAGCCGGTGGACCGCGCGGTCCATGGCGGGCACGACATGGGGGGCGATCCGCGCGAAGGCCCGCGTGGAGGAGACCTTCTGGACGAGGCGCACACCGGGCGCCATCAGACGGCCACCCGTTCGGCCGGTGCGTCGCCGGCCGGTCCGCGTTCCGCCTCCGCGCCCCCGAAGAGTCCCGCCCGCTGGGCCGCGTGGTCGCGGAGCCGGTGGACGGGGCCCAGGAGCAGTTCGGCGGCGGCGGCCCGCTTGAAGTAGAGCTGCGCCTCGTGCTCCCAGGTGAAGCCGATGCCGCCGTGCAGTTGCACGGCCTCGGCGGTGGTGACGCGCAGGGCCTCCAGCGCCTGGGCGAGGGCGAGCCCGCCGGCCTCCGGGTCCCAGGCCGCGTAGTACGCCGCCGAGCGGGCCGACTGCACCCGGACGTACAGATCGGCCAGCCGGTGCTTCACCGCCTGGAAGGAGCCGATCGCGCGGCCGAACTGCTCGCGCTCCCCGACGTAGGCGACCGTGCGCTCCAGCGCGCTCGCCGCCGCCCCCACCGCCTCGGCGGCGAGCGCGGCAGCGGCGGCGCGGCCTGCCACGGCGAGGGCCTCCGCCGCGTCCACCGTGTCGTCGGCGCCGAGGAGTTCGGCCTCGGTGTCGCGCAGCTGGACCCGGGCGAGCGGCCGGGTCTCGTCCAGCGCGGTCTGCCGGGTGCGGACGAGCCCGGCAGGTGGCTGCGGCCCGTCCGTCCGGACCAGGAACAGCAGGGTGCGGCTGCGCGGGAAGCCGCCCGTGTGCGCGGCGACCAGGAGCAGTCCGGCGCTGTGCCCGTCCAGCACCTGATCGGCCTCCCCGTACAGCCGCCATCCCCCCTCGTCGCCGCCGGCCGGCCTGGCCTGGACGCCGCCCGCCCGGCCGCCGCCCGCCCAGCTGCCGCCGGTCAGGTCGCCGGTGAGGCCGAGGGCGGTGGCGAGCGAGCCGCCCGGGACCGCCAGGGTCGCGGTGAGCCCGCCCGCCGCGATCTCCGGCAGCAGGGCGGCGCGCTGCTCCTCGGTGCCGAGGGCGGCGAGCAGGGGCGCGGCGAGCACGGCGGTGGCGAGCAGCGGCGACGGCAGCAGCGCGCGGCCCGCCTCCTCGCAGACGACGGCCAGCTCGGCGGGGCCGCAGCCGGCGCCGCCGTACTCCTGCGGGAGGGCGAGTCCGGGCAGCCCGAGGTCCTGGGCGAGCCGGCGCCACAGCTCGGCGTCGTAGCCGTCCCGCGTGCCCACCGCGTTCCTGACGTCGTCGGGGCCGCTGTGTCTGGCCAGCAGTTCGCGCAAGGTGCGGCGGATCTCGTCCTGTTCCGCGGTGAAGGCGGCATCCATCGTCGGACTCCTTCCCCTCAGAGGCCGACGGCCTCTGATCTGACGGGGCGTCATGCTAGGGCGGATCCGGCGAGATTCCCAGAGCCGCGCACCTCGATGCCACCCCAGGGGTCAGGCCCCACGAGCCGGTTCACGTCGCCAGAATCTGATGTACCGTCAGATTCATGCCTTCTTCCTCCCGCAAGGTCGCTGTCGTCGGCATATCACTGGCCGACTGCGGACGCGTCGACACGGCGACGCCGTACGCCCTGCACGCCCAGGCCGCCCGCCGGGCGCTGGCCGACTCGGGTCTGGACCGGTCGGTCGTCGACGGTTTCGCCTCCGCCGGGCTCGGCACGCTCGCCCCGGTCGAGGTCGCGGAGTACCTGGGGCTGAAACCCACCTGGGTGGACTCCACCTCGGTCGGCGGATCGACCTGGGAGGTGATGGCGGCCCACGCCGCGGACGCCATCGCGGCGGGCCGCGCCAACGCCGTACTGCTGGTCTACGGGTCGACGGCACGGGCGGACATCAAGGCGGGCCGCCGCACGTCGAACCTCTCCTTCGGGGCCCGGGGCCCGCTCCAGTTCGAGGTGCCGTACGGGCACTCGCTGATCGCCAAGTACGCGATGGCCGCCCGCCGCCACATGCACGAGTACGGCACCACGCTGGAGCAGCTGGCCGAGGTGGCGGTGCGGGCCCGCGCGAACGCGGCGGCCAACCCCGACGCGATGTTCCGCACCCCGGTCACGGTCGACGAGGTGCTGTCGGGCCCGATGATCGCGGACCCGTTCACCAAGCTGCACTGCTGCATCCGCAGCGACGGCGGCTGCGCGGTGCTGCTGGCCGCCGAGGAGTACGTACCGGACACGGCGAAGGACCCGGTCTGGATCCTCGGCACCGGCGAGCACGTCTCGCACTCCGCCATGTCCGAGTGGGACGACTTCACGGTCTCCCCCGCCGCCGTCTCGGGCCGCCTCGCGTTCGAGCGGGCGGGGGTGCGGCCCGCCGAGATCGACCTGGCCGAGATCTACGACGCGTTCACCTACATGACCCTGGTGACGCTGGAGGACCTGGGTTTCTGCGCGAAGGGCGAGGGCGGCGCGTACGTCGAGAAGGGCCGCACCGGCCTGACCGGCGAGCTCCCGGTGAACACGGACGGCGGCGGCCTGTCCGCCTGCCACCCCGGCATGCGCGGGCTGTTCCTGCTGGTGGAGGCGGTACGCCAGCTGCGCGGCGAGGCGGGGGCCCGCCAGGTCCGCAAGGCGGGCGGCCGGCTGCCGGAGCTGGCGGTCGCGTCCGGGACGGGCGGCTGGTTCTGCTCGTCGGGGACGGTGGTGCTCGGGCGGGGGTGAGGCGCGCTCACACGGCGACGACCGTGAGCATCCCTTCGAGCCCCTTGAAGTCGTCCGCGTTACGGGTGAACAGCGGCAGCTCCCTGACGGACGCGATGGAAGCGATCATCAGGTCCATCCGCCGGGGCCGGGGGTTACGGCCTGCGGCGACGACGAGAGACACCAGACTCCCGTAACGGGCGGCAGCTTCTCCATCGAAGGGCAGCGGTTCGAAGTCGGCCACCGCGGCGCCCAGCTTCTCCATCCGTGCCGCCCGCCCGGCCGGGTCCCCAGCCATCGCCACACCTTGCTGAAGCTCGGCCATCGTCACGGCGGTGAGCAACGGAAAGGCCGGCAGATCCTCGGCGCTCAACAGATCGAGATCGATATAGGCGCAGGTGTCGAGCACCCCCGAGCCGAAGCGCTCAGCCACGTGCGCGCTCCCAGGGATCGTCGCCCCCGACGCGGTCCTCATCACCGAAGAGGTCGTCCGCTTCGCGGCGCATCAGCACGGCGTCCACTCGGGGCAGCCGTCGATGCCGGGCCACGAGCTCCTCGGCACTCAGCTTCCGCTTGCGCGTGAGCGGCCTGAGCTCCGCGACCTCTATCCCGTTACGGGTGATGTGGAAGACCTCCCCCTCTTCCACGGCGTTCATGACATCGGCGGAGCTGTTACGGAACTCTCGCTGCGTAATGGTCCTCATACACTCACTGTAGCGCCACGTGTCCCGCCGTGCTACAGCGTGAGGCGGCAAGAGCGCGGTCGTGGCTTCGGTTCCGGCCCGCTCGTGAGGTCCAATGGCCGCATGACCGAAACCGACGCCTCCGCACAGCGCGCCTTCCGCGAGCTGCTCCACGCCCAGCGCGTGTGGGACATCGAGCTGCCCGCCTTCGACCCCGCCGCCGCGCCGGACACCCCTCTCCCCCTCTTCCACGCCTGGTTCGCGGAGGCGGTGGCCGCCGGGCAGGCGGAGCCGCACACCATGACCCTGGCCACGGCCGACGCGGCGGGGCTGCCCGATGTGCGGACCCTGATGCTGCACGACGCGGACGAGCGAGGCTGGCACTTCGCCACCCACGCCACCAGCGCGAAGGGCCGCCAGCTGGCCGCCCGCCCGCACGCCGCGCTCGGCTTCTACTGGCCCGCGCAGGGGCGGCAGGTACGGGTACGGGGTCCGGTCACCGCGTGCCCGGCCGCCGAGAGCCGGGCCGATGTGCACGCCCGGTCCACCGGGGCACTGGCCTCCGCGCTGGTCGGCCGGCAGAGCGAGGTGCTCGGCTCGCCCGAGGAGCTGGCCCGCGCCTCCGACGCCGCCTGGGACCGGGCCCGGGAGGAGCCGGAGGCGGAGGTCGCCGGCTGGACGCGGTACGTGGTCGAACCGTACGAGGTCGAGTTCTTCCAGGGCGACGCGCGGCGCCGGCACATCAGGCTGCGCTACCACCGGGAGGCCGGGACCGGGACCGGGGCGGCGGGGGCGGGGGCCGCCGGGGCCTGGCAGCGGGAGCTGCTCTGGCCCTGACGGCCGCTGGTCGGTCGCCGGAGCGCTCAGTTCACCGTGATCGCCTGCACGGGACAGGCACGGGCCGCCTCCCCGACCATGGGACCGGCGAGGGCGTCTCCCGGTTCGGGCAGCAGCTCGCTGAACCCGTCGTCGTCCTGGGTGAACACCCTGGGCGCGGCGAGCGCGCACTGCCCCGCGCCGATGCACACGTCCTTGTCAATATCGATCTTCAGCGTCATCTGCACCTCGCCGGATTCTTCGTTCGGATGTCGGTCGCCCCGGATGCCGGTCACCAGGTGACGGGCAGTTCCAGCAGCCCCTGGATCGTGTCCCCCGGCTTGAACGGGACGTCCTCGGCGGGCACCGCCAGCCGCAGGCCGGGAAGGCGCTCGAAGAGGGCGGGCAGCGCGATCTCCAGCTCGGCCCGTGCCAGGTTCTGGCCCAGACACTGGTGGATGCCGAAGCCGAACGCGACGTGGTTGCGCGCGTTGCGGCCGAGGTCCAGCTCGTCGGGCGACGGGTACACGGACTCGTCCCGGTTGATCACCGACGTGGACAGCAGGACGCCGTCCCCCGCCCGCACGGTCACCCCGCCCACCTCGATGTCCTCGACGGCCACCCGCGACAGGCCGTCCGCGATGGACAGGAACCGCAGCAGCTCCTCCACCGCGGCGGGCATCCCGCTGCCGGGGGCATCATCGGTGGAGGCACCGGCGGCGCGCAGTAGGGCCAGCTGTTCCGGGTGCTGGAGAAGGGTGAAGGTGCCCAGCGAGATCATGTTCGCGGTCGTCTCGTGACCGGCCACGAGCAGGATCTCGGCCAGCCGCACCAGCTCCTCGGTGTCCACGGCGCCGGTCTCCAGCTGCTTGACGATCAGCTCGTCGAGCAGCCCCTCGCCGGGATCGCGCCGCTTGTACTCGATCAGTCCCCGGAAGTACTCGTCGAGGGCGTCCCGCGCGGCCTCGACGTCGGAGGCCTCGGGGCCGCGGAGCAGCTTGCGCGACTGCGCCTCGAAGAAGTCGTGGTCCGCGTAGGGCACGCCGAGCAGCGCGCAGATGACCATCGAGGGCACCGGCAGCGCGAAGGCGTTGACCAGGTCGGCCGTCGGCCCCTGTTCGACCATCGCGTCGAGCAGGCCGTCCACGGTCGCCCGGATCTGCGGCCGCAGCGCCGCCGTCCGCCTGACCGTGAAACTCGGGATGAGCATCCGGCGCTGGGCGTTGTGCTCGGGATCGTCGACGCCGATCAGCTCGACGCGCCGCTGGGTGGTCTCGGCCTGCCGCTTGACGAACAGCGGGAACTCGGGGTGTTCCCGGTCGGACGACAGCCTGGGGTCCACCAGGAGCGACCGTGCCTCGGCGTGACCGGTCACCAGCCACACCGTCCGGCCGGTGTAGAGACGGACGGGGGTCACCGACTGCTGGCCCCGGCTCTCGCTCGGATATCCCGTCGGCGGGTGGTAGGGGCAGCTGCGGTTCTGCGGAAAGGCGACGGTTTCGGTGTCGGTGCCGGTCTTGGTGACGACCTGCTTCTCGGTGTCGGTCTCTGCCATGGAGGACCTCGCAAAGAGATGGGGGAGTCCTGCCGATCACCCACCACTAGATGCCCCAGGCACCTAATTGGGCTAGGCGTAGTTCGGCCAAATCCCCCGTACCGGACTCGCCCGTCATGGCTCGTACAGCGCTGCCCTTATCCCATTTCAACCGCCGAGGAGCACTATGGGAAGCAGATGAGGACTGGAGGTCACCCATGACCCGAACCCGTAGCCGGTACGCCTCGGACCGCGGTCTCACCACACGCATGGTCACCACCATGTTCCTGATCGGCCTGCTGTACGTGGTCCTGGTCGGCGTACTGCTCGCCGTGCTGCGCGGTGCCTGGCCGATCATCCTGATCATCACCGGGGGCATGTTCATCGCCCAGTTCTGGTTCAGCGACCGCATCGCGGCCTTCAGCATGGGCGCCCGCGAGGTGACGCCCGAGCAGGCGCCGGAGCTGCACGGCGCGATCGACCGCATCTGCGCCCTGGCCGACATGCCGAAACCACGGGTGGCCATCGCCGAGAGCGATGTCCCGAACGCGTTCGCCACCGGCCGCAGCGAGAAGTCGGCCCTCGTCTGCGCGACCACGGGACTGCTGCGCAGACTGGAGCCCGAGGAGCTGGAAGGCGTACTCGCCCACGAGATGTCGCACGTCGCGCACCGTGACGTCGCCGTCATGACGATCGCCTCGTTCCTCGGCGTACTCGCGGGCATCATCACCCGGGTCGCCCTGTGGGGCGGGTTCTCCCGCAACAGCCGGAGCAACGACCCCGTCGGCATCGCGATCATGCTGATTCCACTGATCAGCGCCGTGGTCTACGCGCTGAGCTTCCTGCTGACCCGGCTGCTGTCTCGCTACCGCGAGCTGTCCGCCGACCGCACCGCCGCACTGCTCACCGGCCGCCCCTCGGCCCTGGCCTCCGCCCTCACCAAGGTGAGCGGCCAGATGGCCCGGATCCCGACGGAGGACCTGCGGAAGGCGGAGCCGTACAACGCCTTCTACTTCGTCCCGGCCTTCTCCTCCAAGGAGAGCCTGAGCCGGCTGCTCTCCTCGCACCCGACCCTCGAACAGCGCCTCGACCAGCTGTCCCGCATCTCCGCCGACCTGTCCCGTCCCTGAACGCCGGCCTGTCCGGTCCCCGAACCCCAAGGAGTACGCCCGTGGGCCTGCTCGACACCATCCTGGGCCGCAGCAAACCGGTCCGCCCGGACCTCGACCAGCTCTTCGCCGTCCCGTCGGCCGCGCTCACCCTCCAGGCGGCGACGGGCTTCGTCCCGACCGGCCTCGGCTCGGTGTGCTTCGCGGGGGTGGAGGGCGCCACGTTCGCCCGCATCCAGCAGGACGTACGGGAGCTGCTGGACGCGGACACCGCGAGCGGCGGCATCCCGGTGGAGTTCAGCCGGGACTCCTACGGCTACACCTGGCTGCTCGCCAGCCAGCCCGCCGAGGACACCGCCGCACTGGTCAACGACCTGCACGCGGTCAACACCCTGCTCCAGGACGGCGGCTTCGGCCCGCAGCTGCTCTGCTCCCTCATCGCCTTCCGCGACGACCAGGACCGCCCGCTGGCCCTGGTCTACCTCTACAAACGGGGCACGTTCTACCCGTTCGCCCCGGTGCCGGGCAGCGGCGAGAAGCGCGACAACCAACTGGAGCTGCAGACCCGGGCCGCCCTCGGCGACGACCTGCGCGTGGAGAAGGACCTGGCCCGGTGGTTCCCGGTGTGGGGGGCGCCGGGACTGTGAGGGCCGACGCGCGTGGAACTCCGCTGTGCGCCAGGCCTGGACGTGCGGGTCAGCCGTTGAGCGTCGCGTGCCCCAGGAACGCGGTCCAGGCGGCGGGGGCGACCGCGAAGGCCGGGCCGTCGGTGACCTTGGAGTCGCGGACGTGGACGGTGTGGGGGCAGGTGGCGACCTCGACGCAGGCCTCGCCCTCATTGTTGCTGTAGCTGGACTTGTGCCAGTCGTAGGCGACTTCGATGCAGGCTTCGCCTTCGTTGCCGCTGTAGCTGGACTTGAACCAGGTCAGTCCGGGTCCGTGGTTCACAGTTGTCTCACCTTCGTCTCGATGATCTCCACGGACTTCCAGGGGTTGAGCGCCTGCGCCCGCAGGATTCCGAAGAGGTCGAGCTGGTCGCTCACTTGCTCCGGCTTCGAGATCAACCTACCGCCGCCCTGAGCCTCCGCGAACAGCAGATTGCGCCCTTCCGAGGTGGACATCAGCTGCATCGGCCCGTTCAGCCCCGCGTGCGTGTGCTGGTTCGAGGGCATCACCTGGACCGTCAGGTGGTTGAACCGCTCAATGCAGTCCAGCACGTGGAGCAGTTGCTCCTTCAGCACCTCCGGCCCACCGAGCGTCCGGTCGAGCACCGACTCCTCGATCACGTACCCGACGCGTGGCGGCGGGGTGCGGCGCAGCACTGCCTGGCGTTCCAGCCGCGCTTCGACGTACCGGACCACCTGAGCCTCGGTGTACGCCGGTACGCGCGCCCGATACAGCGCGTACGCGTATGCCTCCGTCTGAAGCAGGCCCGGGATCAGCATCGTCTCGTACGCGCTGATGACGCGCGCGAGCCGCTCCAGCTTCGCCCAGTCCAGGAACTTCGGCGGGTACTTCTCCCCGTCCACCAGATCGCAACACGCCTTCAGCGCGCCGCCCGCGTCCAGGGCCTTGTCCCCGTCGTGCAGGAATTCGAGGGACGGGATGCGCTCCGCCCGTTCGTACGCCCCCAGCAGGGATTCCGACATCAGCAGCTTCTCCGCCGCTTCCTTCTGGGTCAGCCCCGCGCGCACCCGATGGATGCGAATGAGGTCCCCCACAAGCTTTCGCACCTGCGACGTCTCGTTGCTCGTCACCACTGTCACCACCGTTCCCACCACATCACCGGATGTGGCACGTGCCTGACTGGTCACGCTACGCAGTCACCGCGATGCTCGTAGGTATGACGAGCAAGAATCTCCCCGAATGGGTACCCGCCTCGGGGCTCCAACTGCACCTGTCCGGCATCCACTTCGACGCGATCCGGTTGCGCGGGGTGCGGGGCGAGGCGGTGCTGCACCATCTGGCCACCCTCACCGACGGCGATCCGGGGCCCGTCGTCCGGGAGATCGCGGGGGCGCGGTGGACGTATTTCCTGCTGGCCCCCGGCACGAGCCGGGACTTCGACTGGCCGCCCGGCGCGAAGTGCTTCGGCCCCGCCGCCCGCGACCAGTACGTGGGGATTCCCGCGCCGGACGGCAACACGTACCCGCTGAGCTGGCGGTGCGGGGCCCCGGACGCCGGGGACTTCGTGGACGCGGAGCTGCTGCACGGAGTGGTGACGGCCCAACTCGTGCCGGAGGAGTGACCGGCCCGGGCCGCAGGGTCTCCGTATCATCAGGTGCATGACTGCAGAGCCCTCGCGATCCGCCGGCCGTATGCGTGCCTCCGACGCCGACCGCGAGGCGGTCGTGGAGCAGTTGAGGGAGGCGGCGGCCGACGGCCGGATCGACCTCGACGAGCTGGGCATCCGGCTGGAGCAGGCACTTTCGGCCAAGACGCGCGGCGAGCTCGTGCCGCTCACCGACGACCTCGGGCCCGCCGTGTTCGACTCGGGCGAACCACTGACCCTCCAGGGCGGCGTCCACGGCGCGGAGCGCACGGGCGTGTGGAAGGTGCCGCCGCTCATCCGGGCGATCGGCGGCATGGGCGGCGTACGCCTCGACTTCACGCGGGCGGAGTGCCGGCTGCGCGAGATCGAGGTGGACGTGGACGCGCAGATGGCGGGCGTGCGGATAGTCGTCCCGGTGGGCTGGAAGGCGGAGACTGACGGGCTCGATCCAGCCATGGGCGGCTTCAAGGACAAGACCGAGGGCGACCGGCTGCCCGGCACGCCGGTCATCCGGGTCACCGGGACCTGCGGGATGGGCGGCGTCGTCATCCGTAACCCCAACGTCCGCGAGCGCCGCAGGCAGCGCAAGGAACTCGGGAGCTGAACCGCCCGCACCGGCCTACACTGGCCGGACGGTGAGGATCTGCTGCGCGTGACCGACCGGCCCGTTGACGTCGTGCAGGACGGTGCTGGTGATGCCCTGCCCTGTGGGGCCGAACACCACCGTGGTGTCCAGTCCGGTCCAGCGGCCCTCGGGGGCGCGGTGGAGGTGGATCGTCAGGTCCACGTTGGGGAATATCCACTCGGTGGGCGCCTGGCGCACCGCGATGCCGTTGGCCGTGTCGACGAGCGCGACGTAGGACGCGAGCGGGCTCGCCTGCTCACCCGCGACGAGGTCGAGGGGCGTCGAGATCCACGCGGTGGTACGGCCCGGCCGCGACGGCGCGAGCGGGCGGACGTCGATGGACGCGATGTAGCCGCCGGGCCAGAGCTCGGCCATCGGCCAGGGCGCGAGTTCCCCGGGAGCCGTGAGCCTGTCGGCGGCGCCGCCCGCGACGGCGGCCGTGTCGACGGCGGCGAGGCACCAGGCCCTGGCGCGCACGACGGGGCGGTCCCCGATGAGGGCGACGGCCTCGACCAGTTCGATGGTGCGGCCGGGCCGGATGGTCTCGACCCGGATCTCGCACTCGTCCAGGGCGAGCCGGCCCAGGATGTCGAAGCTGATCCGGGACAGCAGCAGGCTCTCCCCCGGCCGGTCGGCCAGGTGGCGGTCAATGGCGTGCACGATGAGGCCGCCGAGCGGGCTGAAGTGCACTTCGTCCGTGCTCCACGCGCCGCTCGCGTGGGCGGTGGGCTTGAAGCGGTGGTCGTCGGTGCGCTCGTAGTAACTGCCGGTGCTCATCGGTGCTTCCCTCGCGGCCGTACGGATCAAGGAACCCTCAGCCTGACACCGCACGGCCGCCGCCCTGCGCCCGGGTCCCTCAGGCAGGTCCTGCGGCACCGGGACGCATGACGATCTTTCCCACGTGCCCCCTGCGGGAGAGCTCCTCCTGCGCCTCGGCGGCCCGGTCCAGCGGGAAGGCGGCGGCGATGACGGGCTGGACCTCCGCCCGGCGGGCCAGGTCCATGAGGAGGGCGAAGTGCCGGGGCGTGTGCATGGCGGAACCGATGACCTGGGCGTTGTGCAGGTAGAGACGGCGCACGTCAAAGCTCACGCCGTACCCGCCGAGTGCGCCCGCGATGACCCACCGGCCGCCCTCACGCAGCAGCGGCAGCCCCTCGTTCACGAGTTCGCCGGCCACGACGTCGAGCGCGACGTCGATGCCTTCCGGGGCGGCGGCGCGGATCTATCCGGCGATGTCTCCCGCACGGTCGACGACCGCGTGCGCGCCGGCCGCCCGCACCGCTTCGATCTTGGGTCCGCTGCTGATGGCGAGGACCCTCGCGCCGCGCGCACGGGCGATCTGCACCAGCGCGAGGCCGACCCCGCCGGACGCTCCCGAGACCAGGGCGGTCTCCCCCTTCCGCAGCCGGCCCCGCTCGATCATGCCCAGCGCGGTGCCGTAGGCGGTCGGCAGTGCCGCGAGCTGGTCGTCCGTGAGCGGGGATTCCGTCACGTCGTGCACGCGCTCCACGGGCGCGGTCACGTACTCGGCGTACCCGCCGTCGCGCTCACTCCCCATCAGGCCCACCGGGTTGGCGTCGGGCCCCTCGGTGTCGTAGATCGCGGGGTCGACGACCACGCGGCGTCCGACGAGGCTCCCCGCCGCTCCGGTCCCGACGGCCACGACGCGGCCCGCCACATCGGCGCCCTGGATACGGGGGAAGTCGATCGGGCCGCGCCAGCCCGACTTCGCCTCCGGGTCCCCCGGACGCCCGTAGGCGCCCTCCCGCGTCCACAGGTCGGTGTTGCCGACCCGGACCAGCACCCCTCCTGTCCCCGGGGCAGGGATGGCGACCTCCGCCGGCTCAAGGACCTCCGGGCCCCCGTGCCCCGTGATCCGCACCGCTCGCATGAACTGGGACTCACCCATCGCTTGAACATCCTCGCAGGTATACTGATCTGTGAACACGTTCCACCGTACACCGATCAGTGAAGGAGTTCGCAGTGACGGATCTCGCAGGGCAGGAGTCCGCGGGACTGGAGCCCTCGAAGGCGGAAGCGCGGCCCGTGACGGCGGCCGGTCTCCGTATCGTGGCGGCCGCTGAGGAGCTGTTCTACGAGCGCGGGATCACGGCGGTCGGCGTGGACCTGATCGCCGAGCACTCCGGGGTGACCAAGCGGACCCTGTACAACCAGTTCGGTTCGAAGGACAACCTCGTGGCGGCCTATCTCACGGGCCGCGACCAGCGCTGGCGGGCGCTCGTCCGCGCCGCCGTCGACGCCTGCGGCACTCCCGCCGAGGCCGTCACCGCACCCTTCGACGCGCTGCGGACCTGGAGCGGGGCCAACACCCGCGGCTGCGCCTTCATCAACGCGCTGGCCGAGCTGCCGGACCCGTCACATCCCGCACACCGCATCGCAGCGAACCAGAAACTCTGGCTGCTGGACCTGTTCAGGGAACTCTCCGCCGCCGCCGGCTGCTCACACCCGGCCACCCTCGCCATCCAGCTCCTCGTCCTGCACGAGGGCGCCGTCGCCACCCAGCCCCTCCCGTTCGACAGCTTCCCGGAGAGCATCGCCCTGGCGCGGGCCCTGGTACGGGCCGACGCGTCGCCCGGCCGGTAGAGCGCTTTCGGCGAGGCGCGCCGATGCCCCGCTCAGCCGGACCTCGCGGCCCGGGCCGCGATCGGCCGTACGCGGCCTACGGCCGGAACACCGCCACCGCCTCGCGCCCCTCCTCCTGCCGGAACGTCACCCGCAGCTCCATCCCGACGGCGAGCGCGGACTCCTCGCACTCCACGACCTCCGTCATCATCCGCGGCCCCTCGGCCAGGTCGACGACGGCCGCGACGTACGGCACGCGGCCGCCGAACGGCGGCAGGTCGTTGCGGTGGACGACGGACCAGGTGTAGAGCGTGGCCCGGCCGCTGGCCCGTTCCCAGTCGACGTCCTCGCTCCAGCAGTGCGGGCAGAACTCGCGCGGGTAGTGGTGCGCCCGGCCGCAGGCCCGGCAGCGGCGCAGCAGCAGCCGGCCCTCGGCGGCGGCGTCCCAGTAGGGGCGCGTGGAGGCGTCCGGCTCGGGCAGGTCGTAGCGGGGCGCCGGTGTGAGGGCCGGCGCGGAGGCCGGCGAGGGCCGGGGGGCCGGTGTGGCCGGGCTGTCGGCGGTCACAGGAACAGTCCGATCGCGTGGTCGACGGACCAGGTCTGCCAGGACATCGCGAACAGTGCGACGAGGGAGCTCAGCGCCATCATCGCGTTCTGCCCCTGCTCGGCCCAGTCGTGGATCATCAGCACCAGGTACAGCAGGTTGAGCAGCAGCCCCGCGATCAGCGCGACCGGGGTCAGCAGCCCGGTGACCAGGCCGAGCCCCAGGGCGAGTTCCGCGTAGACGACGACGTACGCCATCGCCTTCGGGCGCGGCGCGACGACCTTCTCGAAGCCGTTGCGGACCACCGGCCAACGGTGCTTCCCCGCGACGTCCGCGGCCCAGGCGATGCCGGTGCCGCGCTCGAACCAGCCCTTCTTGTCCTTGTGCCGCCAGCTCTCCAGCCACCACAGGCCGAGGCCTATCCGGAGCACGGCGAGCCACTGGGCTCCGTCGAGCCAGATCGTCCGCATGGGGCCCTCCCGTTCACCTAATCTGACGGTACGTCAGTTCACCTGATGGCGGCGGCCCGCGCAAGGGGTGCGCAAGGGGCGGGCAAGGGGCGGGCAAGGCCCAGGAGCCCGCAGCCGGCTCATGGGTGCGTACCCGTGATCAATTCGCAATCGATTCCGGTCTTGACCGAGACCCATCAACAGAGCGCGCGATTACGCTCCAAACCATGCCCGACAGCACATCTGCCCCCGGTAGCCCCATTCCGGCCTCCGTCACGCTCACCGAGGACCGGCCCGTCTACGTCATCGGCGGCGGTCCGGGCGGTCTCGCCGCCGCGGCGGCCCTGCGCGCGCAGGGCCAACGGGCCGTCGTGCTGGAGAAGTCCGGGGACGTCGGCGCGTCCTGGCGACGTCACTACGACCGGCTGCACCTGCACACCACCCGGCGCTGGTCCGCCCTGCCGGGGCTGCCCATGCCCCGCCGGTTCGGCCGCTGGGTGTCCCGCGACAACGTGGTGCGCTACCTGGAGAAGTACGCCGAGCACCACGAGCTGGAGGTGGTGACCGGCGTCGAGGTCTCCCGCGTCGACCCGGCACCGGACGGCACCGGATGGCGGCTGACCGCGACCGGCGGCCGCGAGCTGACCGGGCGGGCCGTGGTCGTGGCCACCGGCTTCAACCACACCCCGCGCATCCCCGACTGGTCCGGGCGCGACACCTTCACCGGCGAACTCCTGCACGCCGCCGACTACCGCGACCCGGCCCCCTACGCGGGCAAGGACGTCCTCGTCGTGGGCGTCGGCAACACCGGGGCCGAGATCGCCGTCGACCTGGTGGAGGGCGGGGCGGCACGGGTGCGGCTCGCGGTGCGCACCGCTCCGCACATCCTGCGCCGCTCCACGGCGGGCTGGCCCGCGCAGGGCACCGGCATCCTGGTGCGCCGGCTGCCGGTCGCGCTCGTCGACCGGGCCGGGCGCCTGCTGACCCGGGTCTCGATGCCCGACCTGGCCGAACAGGGCCTGCCCCGGCCGGAGACCGGCCTCTACTCGCGGGTCAAGGACGGTGCGATCCCGGTCCAGGACGTGGGGCTGATCAAGGCCGTGAAGGCCGGTCACGTGGTGCCGGTGGCGGCCGTCGAGTCCTTCGACAAGGGCGAGGTGGTCCTGGCCGACGGGTCCCGGATCACCCCGGACGCCGTCGTCGCCGCGACCGGCTATCTGCGCTCCCTGGAGGGGCTGGTCGGCCACCTCGGGGTGCTGGACGCGCGGGGCCGGCCCGTGGTGCACGGCGGCCGCACGCCGAAGCAGGCCCCCGGCCTCTACTTCACCGGGTTCACCAACCCGATCAGCGGCATGCTCCGCGAACTGGCCCGGGACGCGGAGAAGATCGCCAGGAAGCTCGCCCGCACGGGCTGAGCCGGGGGCGGCCGGGAGGAGTCAGCCCGTGGTCCCGCCCCTGGGCGCGGGGTTACGGGGGCGCCGCCGCGCCCCCGATCGCCGGGCGGGCCCGAAGGGGCGCCCGGCCCCGCCCGCCTGCTCCCGGAGGCGCCACTCTCAGCCTTTGCCTGCACACCCATTCCTGACGGGCCGTCAGTTCAGTAACCTGACAGAGCGTCAGTTCATGACGTCGGCCGGGCGGCACGAGCGCCGGGGACCTTCGAGCAGGAGTGGGCGGAACGATGCTTGGATCGACTCACGGCACCCTCACCACCGACTTCCGCGCCAGGGTGGTGGCCTGCGGCGAGGAGCCGCACGCCGCCGTCCACAGCATGACGGCCGCCGCGGCGGAAGGCGACCTCGATGTCAGCGGCCGTCCGCTGCACGCGGCCGTGCCGGATCTGGACCGGTTCTTCCGGCCGGAGTCCGTGGCTGTCATCGGCGCGTCCGACACCGACGGCCGGCCCAACACCGGCATCACCCGGCAGCTCATCGCCTGGGCCGAACGGGTCGGGGCACGGCTGTATCCCGTGCACCCCACGCGCGAGTCCGTCTTCGGACGGGTGTGCTCTCCTTCCGTGTCCGATCTGCCGGAACAGGTGGATCTGGCGGTGCTGCTGGTCGGTGACCCGCTCCCGGTGATCGAGGAACTCGCCCACGCCAAGGTGAAGTTCGCCGTCGCCTTCGCGTCCGGGTTCGCGGAGACCGGGGCGGAGGGCGCCGCCGCGCAGGCCCGGCTGGCCGCCGCGGTGGAGCGATCGGGGCTGCGGCTGCTCGGGCCGAACACCAACCTCAACGCGTTCGAGGAGTTCCGGGACGACCTGGAGGGGCCGGCGATCGCACTGATCACCCAGTCCGGCCACCAGGGGCGCCCCGTCTACACCCTTCAGGAGCTGGGCGTGCGGCTCTCGCACTGGGCGCCCACGGGCAACGAGGCGGACCTGGAGACCTCGGACTTCATCTCGTACTTCTCCCAGCGTCCCGAGGTCGGAGCCATCGCCTGCTACGTGGAGGGGCTCAAGGACGGGCGCTCCTTTCTGCTCGCCGCCGACCGGGCCGCACGGGCCGGCGTCCCGGTGGTGGCGGTCAAGGTCGGGCGTACGGAGACGGGGGCCAGGATGGCCGCGTCACACACCGGCAAGCTGACCGGCGCCGACCAGGTCGTCGACGCGGCGATGCGGCAGTTCGGCGTGATCCGGGTGGACGGTCTGGACGAGCTCCAGGACACCGCCGCCCTACTGGCGCGGGCACGCAAACCGCTGGCCGACGGGGTCGTGGTGTATTCGATCTCGGGCGGCACGGGCGCGCACTTCTCGGACCTGGCGACCGCGGCGGGCCTGGACATCCCGGTCCTGTCCGAGGAGAAGCAGGTCGAGCTGCACACCTGGATACCCGGCTACCTGAACGTGGCGAACCCCGTCGACAACGGCGGGCACCCGGTAGGCGACTGGCGTGGCCGGAAGATCATCGACGCGATACTCGCGGACCCCTCGGTCGGGGTGCTGATCTGTCCGATCACCGGCCCCTTCCCCCCGATGAGCGACAAACTCGCGCAGGACCTGGTGGACGCGGCGGAGGCCACGGACAAGCTGGTGTGCGTGGTGTGGGGTTCGCCGGTCGGCACCGAGGACGCGTACCGCACGACGCTGCTCGGCTCCTCGCGCGTGGCCACCTTCCGTACCTTCGGCAACTGCATCACCGCCGTGAAGGCCTATCAGGACCACCACCGGTTCGCCGCGTCCTACCGCTCCCCCTTCGACGAGGCGCCGCGCACCCCGTCGCCCTCGTTCCGCAAGGCGCAGGCGCTGATGCGTCCGGGCCGCCAGTTGAGCGAGCACGCGGCGAAGCAGCTGCTGCGGGCGTACGGGATCCGGGTGCCCCGCGAGCAGTTGGTGACCAGCGCCGCCGCGGCCGTCCGGGCGGCCGCGCTGGTCGGCTACCCCGTCGTCATGAAGGCGTCCGGCGCGCAGCTGGCCCACAAGACCGAACTGGGCCTGGTCAAGGTCGGGCTCACCTCCGCCAGCCAGGTGCGGGACGCCTATCGCGAGCTGACCGACATCGCGCGCTACGAGGACGTCGAGCTGGACGGGATCCTGG
Source organism: Streptomyces sp. NPDC048462 (assembly GCF_043200175.1). Lineage (NCBI taxonomy): Bacteria > Bacillati > Actinomycetota > Actinomycetes > Kitasatosporales > Streptomycetaceae > Streptomyces > Streptomyces sp. NPDC048462. The sequence continues at coordinate 27,135 of NZ_JBICXG010000011.1, read as the reverse complement.
TCTGCCAGATGATCGAGCGGGGCGTCGAGATGATGGTCGGCGTCACGCAGGACGCCCTGTTCGGTCCGACCGTGACCGTCGGGCTCGGCGGCGTGCTGGTCGAGGTGCTGCACGACGCGGCGGTGCGGGTGCCGCCCTTCGGTGAGGACCAGGCGCGGGCGATGCTCGGCGAGCTGCGCGGCCGGGCCCTGCTGGAAGGGGTGCGCGGCGGTGCGCCGGTGGACGTGGACGCGCTCGTGGAAGTGGTGCTGCGGGTGCAGCGGATGGCGCTGGAACTGGGCGACGACCTGTGCGAACTGGACATCAATCCACTGATGGTGCTGGGGCGGGGGCAGGGCGCGGTGGCGCTGGACGCACTCGCGGTCTGCCGCTGACCGGCCCCACCGCCGCCCCCCTCGCCACCGCTCCCCCCGCCGAGCCCGCCACCTGCCCCGGCGCCTGCCCCGCAAGCCGTCCCGCCACCTGCCCAGGAGCTGCCTCATGCCGTCCTCCCCCGAAGACACCACCGACCGGAGCGACCCGTCCGGACCGCCTGATTCATTGATACTCCACGCCACTGACAACGGCGTCTCGACGATCACCCTCAACCGCCCGGAGGCGATGAACGCCGTCACCTGGGACCAGCGCGAACGCGTCATCGCGCTGCTCGCGGAGGCCTCGGCCGACCCCGGGGTGCGGGCCGTCGTACTGACCGCCACCGGCCGGGGCTTCTGTGCCGGCGCCGATCTGCGGGGCGCCCCGGTGTCCGGCGACCGGGTGCCCGGCGATGTCGCCCGGACGATACGGCTCGGCGCCCAGCGGCTGATCGCCGCCGTCCTGGACTGCGAGAAGCCCGTCATCGCCGCCGTCAACGGCACGGCGGCCGGTATCGGGGCCCATCTCGCCCTCGCCTGCGACTTGGTGCTGGCCGCCGAGTCCGCGAAGTTCATCGAGGTGTTCGTGCGCCGCGGCCTCGTACCGGACGGTGGCGGCGCGTACCTGCTGCCCCGGCTGGTCGGGCCGCAGCGTGCCAAGGAGCTGATGTTCTTCGGGGACTCGCTCCCGGCCCGGGACGCGGAGCGCCTGGGGCTCGTCAACCGGACCGTCCCGGACGAGGAACTGGCGGCGACCGCGCGTGCCTGGGCCCAGCGGCTGGCCGAGGGCCCCACCCGTTCGATCGCCCTCACCAAGCAGCTGGTCAACGCCTCGCTGGACACCGACCGGGCCACGGCGTTCGCCGCCGAGGCCATGGCCCAGGAGGTCAACATGACCACGCAGGACGCCAACGAGGGCGTGGCGAGCTTCGTGGAGCGACGGGCACCGAAGTACCGGGGCGTATAGGGACTTTCGTCTTCAGGCCGTGTCCGCACCCTTCCAATCTGACGCTTCGTCAGTTCTAATCGGGAGAGTGATGGGACACGCAGGCATGGCCGCAACCGCCGTCCGCTACCTCAGGTCCGTCGGCGCCGCGACGGCCGTCTCCCCGGTACCGGTCGATCCACTGCCGCGCCCGGCCCTGCGGGCCGTCTCCGACGACGAGCGGCTGCCCGTCGATCCGGGCGAGTTCCGCCGGGTGCTCGGGCACTTCGCGAGCGGGGTCACCATCGTCACGGCGCTCGATCTGAACGGCAACGACGGCACGGCCGGTCCGGCCGGGTTCGCCTGCCAGTCGTTCGCGTCGCTCTCGCTGGACCCGCCGCTGGTCACGTTCATGGTCGCCCGTACGTCGACGACCTGGCCGCGCATCGCCCGCGCCGGGGTCTTCTGCGTCAACATCCTGGGCGCGGAACAGGGCGCGCTGTGCCGGTCCTTCGCGGTCAGCGGGGCCGACAAGTTCGCCGGGGTGGCCCACCGCCCCGCCCCCGCGACCGGGTCACCGCTGCTGGACTCCGTGGCCGCCTGGGTCGACTGCCGCATCCAGGCCGTCCACACCGGCGGCGACCACCTGATCGTGGTCGGCCGGGTGGAGGCGCTGGGCGCGGCGGACGGGGACGGGAACGGCCCGCTGCTGTTCCACCAGGGGACGTTCGGGCGCTTCAGCCGCTGATCGGGCCCGGGACGTTCGGGCGCTCCGGCCGCTGAAGCGGGCCCGGGGGCCGGCCCCCGTTCACACGGCTTCGGCGGTCGCCGGTTCGCGGACGCGGCGGATCAGCAGCGCCATCAGCGCCGCCATCGCGCACATCGCGCCGGCCGCGTACCAGACCACGTCGTACGAGCCGAAGTGGTCGCGCGCCACCCCGCCGAGGAACGCCACCAGGGCGGCGCCCACCTGGTGGGAGGCCAGGACCCAGCCGAAGACGATCGCGCTGTCCTCGCCGAACCGCTCCCGGCACAGGGCCAGGGTCGGCGGGACCGTGGCGACCCAGTCCAGTCCGTAGAACACGATGAAGAAGACCATCGGAGGCTCCACCGTGGGGTGCAGGAGCAACGGCAGGAACAGCAGCGAGATCCCGCGCAGCGCGTAGTAGACGGCCAGCAGCCGGCGGGCGTCGAAGCGGTCGGTGAGCCAGCCCGAGAAGACCGTGCCGACGATGTCGAAGATCCCGACGACGGCCAGCAGGGAGGCCGCGGCGGTGATGGGCATGCCGTGGTCGTGCGCCGAGGGGACGAAGTGGGTGCGGATCAGGCCGTTGGTCGAGGCGCCGCAGATCGCGAAGGTCCCGGCCAGCAGCCAGAACGGTCCGGTGCGGGCGGCGTCGAACAGAACGCGTACGGTCCGGCTCGCCGCACCCTGCGCGGGCGCGGGCTTCTCCACGTACTCCCCGCCGTACGGGGCCAGCCCCACATCGGCCGGGTGGTCGCGCATCAGGAGCCAGACGAACGGGACGACGACCAGGGCCGCGAGCGCGACGGTCACCGAGGCCGGGCGCCAGCCGTGCCGGTCGACGATCCAGGCGCAGAGCGGCAGGAAGACCAGCTGGCCGGAGGCGCCGGCCGCCGTGAGGATGCCGGTGACCAGGCCGCGCCGGGCGACGAACCAGCGGTTGGTGACCGTCGCGGAGAAGGCCATCGCCATCGAGCCGGTACCGAGGCCGACGAGCAGCCCCCAGTAGATCATCAGCTGCCAGGCGGCGGTCATCCAGACGCTGGCCAGCGCCCCGGCGGCGACCGCGCTGAGCGCGACGACCACGACCCGGCGGATGCCGAACCGGTCCATCAGCGCCGCGGCGAACGGCGCCGTGAGCCCGTACAGCGCCATGTCGAGGGAGACCGCGAGACCGATCTCCCCGCGCGACCAGCCGAAATCCGAGTTCAGGGGGTCGATGAGCAGCCCGGGAAGGGAGTTGAAGGCCGCGCCGCCGATGATCGTCACGAAGGTGACGGCGGCGACGATCCACGCGCGGTGGATACGCGGCCGGCGCCGCGCCTCGGGGGTGGTCCGCCGGCGGGCGTCCCGGCGGGAGATTCCGTTGTCTGGGTCACGTCACTCAGCATCCGGCCACCGCACCCCTCCCCACGAGTGGCCCGATGGACACTGTTCGCAGGAATCGGGCCACGCCGAATCGAGCCCCGGGTCCGGCGCCCCCGCCGCGGTCGCCCGGGAAGCGGGCCGGCGGGGACGCGGACACCGGTCCGGCGCCGTGGACCGGTCAGCGCAGCCGCACCAACCGACCCGCATCCGGAGCCGTTTCACGCTGCGCGTACGCTCACCTGCTCCGGCGGCCCGTGTACGCAGACGGGCCCGCGCCGCCCCATCCACGTCCTCGGAGGACCTCATGCACTGGGTCGCGACTCAGAGATTCCACCATCGGTCCGCACTGATGCAGAGGTGGGGCGTCGTACTGCTGCTCGGCGCCTGCGCCCTGTGGATATGGCTGGCCTTCCTGCTGGCCGACCGGTCCGACGCGTACTGCTATCGCGTCTGCGAGCAGATCACGGACCTGTCCGAGCTGCTCACCATCCTGATCGTGTCCGTGCCGCTGTCGGTCCTGGGTGCGGCACTGCTCATCGGCGGCAGTGTGCGCCGGCAGACCAGCGCACACATTCACCAGGTCATCGAGATGCAGCAGTCCGAGGACCGGGCACGCGAGAAGTGAGCGCCACGGCGTGCACGCCCCAGGCCGCCGCCGCGCCCACCGCGTACCAGAGCAGGTCCGGCGCGTTGAACGTCGAGCCCAGCACCAGCCGGGCCACCGCGCTGTGCCGGGACAGCGCGGCGGGGACCCCGGTCAGCTGGAGCAGTTCGACCGCCCAGCTGACCGCCAGCCCCGTGCCGGCCACCGCGACCGGCCGGGCGCGCGGCGCGCACAGCGCGACGAGGGCGCAGATCAGGACGGTGTAGAGCGCGTCCCCGGCGTACTTGGCGACATCCCCGGCCGCGACGGCACGCACGCCGAGCCCGGCCGCGACGGTCGCCGCGGCCGCCGCCGCCGCGACGATGCGGCGCCGGTACGCACGCGGGCCACGCCCACGCTCCGGCCCCGCTCCGGGCCGCCGCCCTCTCACCTGATCCGCTCCAGCCGCCTGATCGGCCGGGCCGCGAGCAGTACGCCCACCGCCAGTACGTTGATCACCGCCCCGGCCAGCAGCACCTCCGGGGCGCCCACCCGGTCCGCGACCGGGCCCGCCAGCGCCCGGCCCGCCGCCAGCATCAGCAGCGATCCGGCCACGTCGTACGCGTGCAGCCGGTTCAGCGCCTCCGGCGGCACCTGCGTCTGGACGGTCGTCGACCACATCACCAGCCAGAACGCGAACGCCGAGCCCGCGATGAACTGCCCGGCCCCCAGCGCGAACACGGGCAGCCCGAGCCCCAGCGCCAGCAGGTTCACGCACACCCCGGTCAGCGCCACGGCCCCCGCCGCCAGCGGGCGGCGTGGCCGCAGCCGCAGGGCGAGCAGCCCGCCGACGACGCTGCCCGCGCCGTTCACCGCCATCATCGCGCCGTACGTCCCCGAGCCGTGCGCCTCGGTCACCTCGATCGCGGTCAGCGGGAGCATCGGGCCGAGCACGGTGAAGCCGTACACCGTCCAGATCGCGATCACTCCCCACAGCCAGCTGCGCGCCCGGAACTCGCGCCACCCGTCGACCAGTTCGGCGACGAACGTGCCGCGCCGGGCCTCATCGGAGGGGGCCGGGGCCAGTCGCAGCAGGAAGAGGCAGATGCCGGAGACCAGGAACGTCGAGGCGTTCGCCGCGTAGACCGCTCCGGCGCTGGCCAGACCGACCAGGACACCCGCGAACGCCGGGCCCGCCATGGTCATCAGCGCCTCGGAGACCCTGAGCACGGCGTTGGCACGCTGCACGTCCGAGGACACCCGGGGCACGGTCGAGGCGACCCCCGGCTGGAACAGCGCCGCCCCCACACCGGCCACCGAGCTCAGCGAGTAGACCGCCCACAGCGGCGGGTTGCCGACCGCGAAGGAGACCGCGAGCGCCGAGGCGCCGAGCAGCCGCAACGTGTCGGCGATGATCATCATCCGGCGCGGGGTGAACCGGTCCGCCAGCACGCCGCCGAAGAGCACGAACAGCGCCAGCGGCCCCATCCAGGCCGCCAGCGCGTACCCCACGGACGAGTGCGGGCGCCCCGCCCCCAGCAGGCCCGCCGTGAGCGCCACCGGAATCATTCCGTCGCCGAAGAGCGCCGCGGTACGGGCGACGAAGAAGAGCCGGAAGTTGCGGTTCCAGAGGGGTTCGGTCCCGGCGGGCGGATACGGCAGCGGGGGCAGCTGGGACAACGGGGATGCGGGGGACGCGGGAGACGCCGGAGATATGGGGGACACAAGTGGCACCGGCGGCGCATCACGCACAGCGTTCTCGCGGTCCACGGCGGGAATGCGCGCGCGGTCTGCTGACTTTTCCTTCACACCGATGACATGTATCAGCTTATGGTCTATACCAGCTAGTGGGTGAAGGGAGTCCGCGGTGCCGCACCGAGTCGTCGTTCTCGCCCTCGATGGGTTGCTCCCCTTCGAACTGGGCATCCCCCAAAGGATATTCGGCCGTTCGCTCGGTACCGAGCCGCTCAACCGGGGCGAGAAGCTCTACGAAGTCGTGACCTGCTCGGTCCGCGCGCCCGGCCCGATCCACACCGACGCGGACTTCACGATCACCGTCGAGCACGGCCCGGAGGCCCTCGCCACCGCCGACACGGTGGTGATCCCCGCCAGCTACGAACTCGGCCCCGTCTACACCGAGGGCCGGCTCACCGACGAACTCGCCGCCGCATTCGCGCACATCAGGCCCGGCACCCGGATGGTCTCCATCTGCACCGGCGGCTACGTGCTCGCCGCCGCCGGCTACCTCGACGGGCGCCCCGCCACCACCCACTGGTCGGCCGCCGACCACTTCCAGGAGCTGTTCCCGGCGGTCCGGGTCGACCCCGACGTGCTGTTCATCGACGACGGCGACGTCCTGACGTCCGCCGGGGTCGCCGCCGGTATCGACCTCTGCCTGCACATCGTGCGCCGCGACCACGGCACCGCCATCGCCAACGACGTCGCCCGGCGCACCGTCGTACCGCCGCACCGCGACGGCGGCCAGGCGCAGTACATCCAGCGCCCGGTGCCCGACGCCCAGATCGCCGGGACGACGACCGCGCGGGCCTGGGCGCTGGGGCGGCTGGAACGGCCGATCCTGCTGCGCGACATGGCGCAGCAGGAGTCGATGAGCATCCGGACGTTCACCCGCCGGTTCCGCGAGGAGGTCGGGATCAGCCCGGTCCAGTGGCTGACCCAGCAGCGGGTGGAGCGGGCCCGCCAGCTGCTGGAGTCCACCGACCTGTCGATCGACCAGATCGCCCGCAACGCCGGCTTCGGGACGCCCACCTCACTGCGGCAGCACCTCCAGGCGGCGCTGGGGGTGTCGCCGACGACGTACCGCCGGACCTTCCGGGCGACGGCGGGGGACCGCTGCTGAGCGGGCTCCCCGCCGGCTCCCCGTCCTCAGAACACCAGCACCCCCCGTGCCACCCGCCCGTGGTGCGCGTCGTCCGCCGCCTTGGCGAAGTCCTCCACCGGGTAGGTCTCGGTGACGAGTTCGTCCAGCAGCAGCCGGCCCTCCCGGTACAGGTCCGCGTAAAGGGCGATGTCGCGCTGCGGGCGTGAGGAGCCGTAGCGGCAGCCGAGGATCGACTTGTCCAGGTACATCGACGAGACGAGGAACGACGCCTCGGCCGTCGCCGCCGGTACGCCCAGCAGGATCGCCTGGCCGTGCCGGTCGAGCAGGTCGATCGCGGTACGGATCAGCTCGGTGCGGCCCACGCACTCGAAGGCGTGGTCGGCGCCGCTGGGCAGGATCTCCTTGACGCCGTCCGCCGAGGTCAGGAAGTGTGTGGCGCCGAACTGCCGGGCCACCGCCTCCTTCGCCGGGTTGGAGTCGACCGCGACGATGGTCAGCGCGCCCGCGATCCGGGCGCCCTGGATCACGTTGAGCCCGATGCCGCCGGTGCCGATCACGACGACGCTCTCGCCCCGGTCGACCTTGGCCCGGTTCAGTACGGCTCCGACTCCCGTCAGCACCCCGCAGCCGATCAGGGCCGCCGAGGTGAGGGGCAGGTCCGCCGGGATCTTCACCGCCTGCACGGCCTTGACCAGGGTCCGTTCGGCGAACGCCGAGTTGGACGCGAACTGGTACAGCGGCTGCCCGCCCCGCGAGAACGGCTGCCCCGGCATCCCGATCGCCTTGCGGCACATCGTCGGCCGGCCCCGGTCGCACTGGGCGCAGGCGCCGCAGCTGGCGAGCGTGGACAGCGACACGTGGTCGCCGGGCGCCACGTGGCTCACTCCGGCCCCGACCGCCTCGACCACCCCGGCGCCCTCGTGGCCGAGCACCACCGGCAGCGGGAACGGGATCGTCCCGTCGATGACCGACAGATCGCTGTGGCAGAGGCCTGCCGCGGCCACCGCGACCAGCACCTCGCCGGGACCCGGATCACGTATCTCCAGGTCGTCGACGACCTCGGTCCGCTTGCCGTCGAAGACGACGCCTCTCATCTCGGCTCCCTCGGTAGGCCGAGCACGCGCTCGGCGATGATGTTCCGCTGGATCTCGTCCGAGCCGCCGTAGATGGTGTCGGACCGGGTGAACAGGAACAGGCGCTGTGCCTCGTCGATCTCGTACGGTGCGCCGGGCGACCAGTCGTGCGGGCCGACAGCTCCGGCCGCTCCCCTGATCTCCACGGCGAGTTCGCCCAGGCGTTTGTGCCAGCCGCCCCAGAGCAGTTTGGCGACGCTGGGTGCGCCGGGGTCGGTGGTGGTGCCGAGGGTGCGCAGGGCGTTCCAGCGCATCGTCCGCAGCTCGGCCCACTGGCGGACGAGCCGTTCGCGCAGGACCGGATCGCCGGTGGCGCCGCTGTCGACGGCCGCCCGGACCACACGGTCCAGCTCCGCGGCGAACCCGATCTGCTGGACGAGGGTGGAGACGCCGCGCTCCAGGGCGAGCAGGCCCATGGCGACGGTCCAGCCGTTGCCCTCGCCGCCGACCACCTCCTCGGCGCGCGCCCCGTCGAGGAAGACCTCGTTGAACTCGCTGGTCCCCGACATCTGCCGGATCGGCCGCACCTCGATCCGGCCCGGCTGGTCCATCGGCACCAGCAGGAAAGACAGCCCGTGGTGGCGCCGCGAACCGGCTTCGGTACGGGCCAGCACGAAGCACCAGTCGGCGTCCTGGGCGAGCGACGTCCAGACCTTCTGGCCCGTCACGCGGTATCCGCCGCGCTCCGGATCGCGTACGGCGGCCGTCCGCACCCCCGCCAGGTCCGACCCGGCGCCCGGTTCGCTGTACCCCTGGCACCACAGGGCCTCACCGTGTGCGATGGGCGGCAGGAACCGGTGGCGCTGCTCCTTGCTGCCGTAGGCGATGAGGGTCGGGGCGAGCAGGTTCTCCCCGATGTGGCCGACGCGGGCGGGGGCCCGGAGCCGGGCGTACTCCTCGGCCCAGACGACCTGCTGGGTGAGCGTGGCCCGCCGCCGGCCGCCGGCCGCCTCGCCGCCGTCCTCCCAGCCGAGGCCGATCCAGCCGCCTCGGCCGAGTTCGCGCTCCCAGGCCCGCCGGACCGCGATGCCCTCGTGCTCGCTGCCCGGACCGCCGGCGCCGATGGCCGCCGCGTACTCGTCGACGAGATGGGCCTCCAGCCAGGCGCGGGCCTCCTCGCGGAACGTGGCGTCGTCGGGGCCGAAGGTGAAGTCCACGCTGCGTCCTTTCGATAGGGGGCGTGTATGGGGCCGCCCATCCCGGGCCCGCCCGACTGTCCGGGGCACCGCCCATCTCAAGCCCGTCCGGCGATTGAGGACCGGGGCCCGGGGCAGCGCCCCGGCGACGAGCCCACACCCGGGAGCTCCGCCCCCGGACCCCCGCTCCTCAATCGCCGGAGGGGCTGGAACCACGCCGCTTCGCATTCCGCGCCGCCTCCGCCATCGCCTCCAGCTGCGCCAGCATCGGCATCGGGTCCGTGCCCACCGTCCCCGGCAGGAAGTCGGCGATGCGTTCCGGCGTCCAGGCGGCCCCCTCCGCGTACCCCGCGCGCAGCTCCCTCGGCTGGGCCCAGACCGCGATCTTCGGGCCCGCGATCGTGTACACCTGGCCGGTGATGCTCTCCGCTCGGGCCCGGTCGCTGAGGAGGTAGACGACGAGCGCGGCCACGTCCTCCGGCTCACCGATCTCCTTGAGCTCCATGGGCACGTTGGCGGACATCCGGGTACGCGCCACCGGCGCGACCGCGTTGGCCGTGACTCCGTATTTGTGCAGGCCCAGCGCCGCGCTGCGGACCAGCGAGATGATCCCGCCCTTCGCGGCGCTGTAGTTCGCCTGGGCGACGCTGCCCTGGTGGTTGCCGCTGGTGAAGCCGATCAGCGTGCCCGCGCCCTCCTGCTTGCGCATCACCGCGGACGCGGCCCGGAAGACGGTGAAGGTGCCCTTGAGGTGGGTGGCGACCACGGGGTCCCACTCCGCCTCGGACATGTTGAACAGCATCCGTTCACGCAGGATGCCGGCCACACACACCACCCCGTCGATACGCCCGAACCGCTCGAGGGCGGTGTCCACGACCCGCTGGCCGCCTGCCATGGTGGAGATGTCGTCGGCCACCGCGACCGCCTCACCGCCCGCCGCCACGATCTCCTTGACGACGGACTCGGCTATCTCGCTGGCGGGTTCGCCGCCCTCGATGGAGACGCCGTAGTCGTTGACCACGACTCTCGCCCCCTCGGCCGCCGCGGCGAGCGCGACCGCCCGTCCGATGCCCCTTCCGGCACCCGTGACGGCCACCACCTTGCCTGCCAAGAAGTTCCCCATGCCGGCCCCTTCCCGCGGTTTCTGACGGACCGTTAGATTCTATGGGTCATCAGGTCCACCGGCACAAGCCCCAGGAGGCTCCATGTCACTGCCGGACGAGTTCCACGACATCGCCAAGCGCGTGAACAACTGGGGCCGCTGGGGCGCGGACGACGAGATCGGGACGCTCAACCTCATCACCGACGAGGTGGTCCGTCAGGCGGCGGCCACCGTCCGTACCGGGCGGCGGGTGCCGCTGGCACTGGCGCTCAAGCAGGACGGCGTGCAGAGCGGGCTGATCCAGGGGCGGATCAACCCGCTGCACACCATGGTGCAGATCAATCAGGAGCTGTTCGGTCCCGGTACCGTCGCCACCAGCGACGACACCGCGGTCCTGAGCCTCCAGACCGCCACCCACTGGGACGCCCTCACTCACGTCTCGCACTCCGGGAAGATCTACAACGGCCGCCCGGCCGACAGCATCACCGCACACGAGGGGGCCAGGTTCAGCGGCATCGAGAAGGTCCCGCACCTCGTCTCGCGCGGGGTGCTGCTCGACGTGGCCCGCGCCCACGGACTGGACCGGCTGCCCGGCGGTCACGCCGTCACCCCCGACGACCTGGACGCGGCCGAGGAGCTGGCCGGGGTGCGGGTGCGTGCCGGGGACATCGTTCTCGTACGGACCGGACAGACGCAGGTCTATCTGGCCGGGGACAAACACGCGTACGGGTACCCGTCACCGGGGCTCTCGATCCGGACGCCCGAGTGGTTCAGGGCCCGGGATGTGGCCGCGGTCGCCAATGACACGCTGACCTTCGAGATCTTCCCGCCGGAGATCGACGGTCTGTGGCTGGGCGTGCACGCGCTGGATCTGGTCGAGATGGGCATGCTCCAGGGCCAGAACTGGAATCTGGAAGGCCTGTCCACCGCGTGTGCGGAGTCGAACCGCTACGGCTTCCTGCTCTCCGCCATGCCGGAGCCCTTCGTCGGCGCCACCGGCACACCGGTGGCCCCGGTCGCGGTCTTCTGAGGAGCGACCACCGCGGAGCCGGGCCGGGCGCGGGACGGCATCCCGCGCCCACAGACCCGGAGACCGGCTGCCGAACCTACGCGCGATGGGTGACCGCGTGCGACGGCTCGTACACGGCGCCCGCCTCGCGCCCCACAGCATCGCAGCCACCGGGGCCGCCGCACTGCCCGGCGCCGTGCGCACCGGCCCCGTGGGCGCAGGGCTGCATCTGGACCTGGATCACCGGGATACCCCGGTCCACCTCGCACCAGATGCGCTTGCCGGCGCCCTCCGGCTGCCAGCCCCAGCGGTCGGCCAGGCCGTCGACCAGCTCAAGGCCCCGGCCGCCGGTGTCCTCGCCCTCCGCGTGCCGCTGCTGCGGCGGGCGGCAGCTGGTGTCGGCCACCTCGACCCGCACGGTCCCGGCGTTGCCCGGTGCCCCCGTCGAGCCGAACAGCATGCGCAGCACGGCCGGACAGCCGGTGTGCACCACCGCGTTGGTGACGAGTTCCGAGATCAGCAGGATGAGCGTCTCGGCCAGCGGCTCGTCGTCTCTTATCCCGGACCCGACCAGCCGCGAGCGCGCCCATCTGCGGGCCCGCCCGACCTCTGCGGGGTCGGCCCCGACCTCCAACTGAACCTGAAGCACCTGCACCGCTCACACCATCCGAACCGGCGGACACATCGCCTCGCGCCTCCTCAGGGTCACGGAACGTGATTCCCTTACGAGACAGCATGGTTGACGTACAGTCACCGCAACAAGCGCTTCGGGCATATTCCAGCGCGAAGGAGTACGCGTGGTGCATACTGTGCGACGCACGCTGCGGAGAGTCGAACAGAGGCGCCCGGCGGCCACGAAAACCCCGGGAAACGTTTCCCCGGCAGGCCCGGCCCCTCTGCGTGGATCACGAGCAGGGCACCTCTCGCGGACCGGAGCAGCCGCACAGGCCACATCCGGATCGCCAGGTTCCAGAACCACTCGCATCCAACGGAGCGTACCCGAGCCCGGCGCCGACTCCACCCCGTGACGAATCACGCAAAGGACACAAGCCGGTATCGGTGCATACCGACTGCGCTGCGTCACTCCGCAGCGTGAACCTCAGGGGTCCGTAGCGTCACACGCACGCAGCGGACCCCCGGGAGCCCCGGGTCAGCCCAGATCGGCGGCCAGCACCTCCTCCGCGCCCGCCGCCGTGAGCCACTGCCCGGCCCGCAGCCAGGCCCGCTTGAGGTGCAGGTGGACATCCGCCTCCCAGGTGAAGCCCATGCCGCCGTGCACCTGGAGGCAGTCACGGGCGTTGCCGACGGCCGCCTCGTCGGCCAGCAGCTTGGCCCCGGCGATCTCCACGGGGTCCCCGGTCACGGCGGCCGCGTAGACCGCGCTGCGGGCCGTCTCGGCGCGCACCAGCATTCCGGCGCACAGATGCTTGACCGCCTGGAAGGACCCGATGGGCGCCGCGAACTGTTCACGTTCACCGGCGTGTTGAACCGCCGCCTCCAGGCTGCGGCCGGCACTGCCGAGCTGCTCTGCGGCGGTCAGCAGGGCGCCCTCGTGACGCGGCCGCGCCCCGTCCGGCAGCGGCTCGCCCTCGTACCCGGCCAGATCGGGCACCCGCCACAGGGGGGTGCCCGGGTCCAGCGACCGGACGGGGCCGGCCTCCCGTACGACCCGCCGCAGCGCCCCGCCGCTCAGCACCCGGCCGCCGCCCGCCTCCCCGTCCAGGACCAGCAGCGCATCGGCCCCGCCCAGGTGCCCCACCGGCCGCCCGGCCTCCGCCAGGGCCACCACCGCATCGCCCTCCGCCGCCCCCTTCACCGCGCCTGCGGCGAGCTGGGTGGCGGCCAGCGGTCCGGGCAGCAGCGCCCGACCCATCTCCTCGAACAGGAGTACGGATTCGGGCAGGCCGAGTCCGACGCCGCCCGCCGTCTCCGGCAGCCGCAGCGCGAACAACCCGGCCGCGCCGAGCTCCCGCCACAGCGCGCGGTCCACTCCCCCGCCGCCGTCGTGCGCCGCCCGCATCCGGTCCCTGTCGAACCGGCCCGCGAGCAGCTCCCGTATCCCCGCCCGGAGAGCCCGCTGGTCGTCCGAGAGCTGGAAGTCCACGCTCCGCTCACCGCCCCTTCGGCAGGCCGAGAATGCGCTCGGCGACGATGTTCGCCTGGATCTGCGAGGTACCGGCCGCGATCGTGTACGAGAGCGAGGAGAGCCGGTCCAGCACCCACTCCCGGTCCAGGTCGAGGGCGTCCCCCGCCCCGAGCACCTCGGCCGCCGCCTCGTACAGCTCCTGGCGGGCGTGCGAGTAGCGCAGCTTGAAGACCGAGCCGCCGGCCCCGGGGACTCCCCCACTGGCCTGCGCCTCACTGACGTTCCACTGGGTGAGCCGCCACAGCGCCCGGAACTCGGCGTTCAGCCTGCCCAGCCGCCGGCGCAGCACCGCGTCGTCCCACCGCCCGCTGCGCCGCGCCTCGGCCGCCAGGGCGTCCAGGGTGCGGCGGCAGGCGACGACCTCGCCGACGAAGGCCGTACCGCGCTCGAAGGACAGCGTGACCATGGTGACCCGCCAGCCGTCGTTCTCCTCGCCGACCCGGTGCGGGACGGGCACCCGGACCTCGTCGAGGAACATCTCCGCGAACTCCGTCGAACCGGCGAGCGTGCGCAGCGGCCGGACGGTGACGCCGGGGGCGTCCATCCGCATCGCCAGCCAGCTGATCCCGCGGTGCTTGGGCGCGGCCGGGTCCGTGCGCACCAGCAGTTCGCACCAGTCGGCGACCTCGGCGTGCGAGGTCCAGATCTTGCTGCCGCTCACCACGTAGTCGTCGCCGTCGCGCACCGCACGGGTCCGCAGCGAGGCCAGGTCGGAGCCCGCCTCCGGCTCGCTGAAGCCCTGGCACCAGATCTCGTCGCCGCGCAGCACCGGCGGCAGCCAGCGGACCCGCTGCTCGGCGGTGCCCTCGGCGGCGATGGTGGGCCCGGCGTGCAGCAGCCCGACGAAGTTGGCCCCGACGTAGGGCGCCCCGGCCCGCTCCGTCTCCTCCAGGAAGATCAGGTGCTGGGTGGGGGTGGCGCCCCGGCCGCCCGCGTCGGCGGGCCAGTGCAGGCCCGCGTAGCCGGCGTCGTACAGCAGCCGCTGCCAGTGGGTGTCGTACGACCGGCGCCCCGGCCAGTCGCCGGGATCCGGCTTCGGGGGCAGCCCGGGGAGCACCGAGCCCAGCCACTCCCGCAGCCGCGCCCGGAAGGCTTCCTCTTCCTCCGTGTACGAGAGGTCCATGACGCGCGCGCCTACTTGTCGAGATCCAGGCCGAGCATCCGGATCGCGTTCCCGCGCATCAGTTTGTAGACGGTCTCGTCGTCCAGTCCCTTGACGTGGTCGAGTGCGACCTCCTTGGTGTGCGGGAAGGTCGAGTCGACGTGCGGGTAGTCGGTCTCGAACGTCGCGTTGTCACGCCCGACCACATCGAGCGAGGCGACCCCGTGCTTGTCGCGGAAGAAGCAGCAGAACATCTGCCGGTAGTAGTACGTGGACGGCGGCTCGGGGATCAGATCGCGCACCCCGCCCCAGGCCCGGTGCTCCTCCCAGACGTCGTCGGCGCGCTCCAGCGCGTACGGGATCCAGCCCATCTGGCCCTCGCTGTAGGCGAGCTTGAGCTGCGGGAACTTCACCAGGACGCCGCTGAAGAGGAAGTCCATCATCGAGGCCATGGCGTTGTTGAAGGAGAGCGAGGCCTGGACGGCGGGCGGGGCGTCCGGCGAGGCGGCGGGCATCTGCGAGCTGGACCCGATGTGCATGTTCACGACCGTGCCGGTCTCCTGGCAGACGGCGAAGAACGGGTCCCAGTAGCCGGAGTGGATGGACGGCAGCCCGAGATGGGTCGGGATCTCCGAGAAGGTGACCGCCCGCACCCCGCGCGCCGCGTTGCGCCGGATCTCCGCGACCGCCAGGCCGATGTCCCAGAGCGGGATGATGCAGAGCGGGATCAGCCGGCCGCCGCTGTCGCCGCACCACTCCTCGACCATCCAGTCGTTGTAGGCGCGCACGCACGCGAGCGCGACCTCCTTGTCGTGCGCCTCCGCGAAGGTCTGCCCGCAAAAGCGCGGGAAGGTGGGGAAGCAGAGGCTCGCCTCGACGTGGTTGAGGTCCATGTCCTTCAGCCGCTCGACCGGGTCCCAGCAGCCGCGCCGCATCTCCGCGCGGGTGATCCCCTCCAGCGTCATGTCGTCGCGGTCGAACCCGACGGCGGCGATGTTGCGCTTGTACGGGAACTTGAGGTCCTCGTAGATCCACCAGTCGGTGGGCGGGCCGTCCGGGTCCATCGTGATGACGTACTTGCCACCGGTGTACGCCAGCTCACCGATGCCCGCGGTCAGCGCCTGCGGACCGCGCTCCCGGTACTTGGCCGGCAGCCAGGTCGAGAACAGGTGCGGCGGCTCGATCACATGGTCGTCGACGCTGACGATCCGAGGCAGTTCCGTCATGGTGTCCCCTTCGGCGCACACGTTTCTGATGACCCGTCAGATTGACGTCGCCCTCAGGCTAGCCCCGCACCCCTGGACCGACAAGGCGCAGCGCTCTACGCTCTCCGCACGATCTGACTACCCGTCAGCTGTGAGGGGTTCGCCGTGAACGAGACCGCACATGCCCTGGGAACATCGGGGACCTTCTGGGAGCTCATCGAACGCCGGGCCGCCCTGACCCCGGATCTGCCCTTCCTGATCCAGGACGACCGCACGCTCACCTTCGGCGAACTGCGGACCCGTGCCGAGCGGGTGGCGGCGGGCCTGTACGACCTGGGCGTACGCCCCGGGACCGTGGTCGCCTGGCAGCTGCCGACCCGGCTGGAGACGGCGCTGCTCTCCTTCGCGCTGGCCCGGCTCGGGGCGGTGCAGACCCCGCTCATCCCGTTCTACCGCGACCGCGAGATCGGCTTCGCGCTGCGCGAGTCGAAGGCCGGGTTCTTCTTCGTGCCCGGCACCTGGCGCGGCTTCGACCATGTCGCGATGGCGGCCCGCCTGGCCATCGGCCCCGACCGCCCGCCGAGGGTGTTCGAGGCGTACGAGACCCTCCCGGACGGCGATCCGGCGGTCCTGCCCGCACCGCCCGCCGAGGGCACCTCGGTGCGCTGGATCTACTGGACCTCGGGCACCACCTCCGACCCGAAGGGCGTCCTGCACACCGACCTCAGCCTGATCGCGGCCGGCTCCTGCCTGGCCCACGCGCTGCGGCTGTCGGCGGCGGACGTCGGCTCGATGGCCTTCCCGTTCGCCCACGTCGCGGGCCCGGACTACTCGGTGATGCTGCTGCTGTACGGCTTCCCCGCGGTGCTGTTCGAGCACTTCGCGATGCCGGACGCGCTCGCCGGGTACCGGCGGCACGGGGTGACGGTCGCGGGCGGCTCCACCGCGTTCTACTCGATGTTCCTGACCGAGCAGCGCAAGGACCCGGCCGCCCCCCTCATCCCCACCCTCCGCCTGCTGGCGGGCGGCGGCGCCCCGAAACCGCCGCAGGTCTACCACGCGGTGGTCCGCGAGATGGGCGTCCAGCTCACCCACGGCTACGGCATGACCGAGGTCCCCATGATCACGATGGGCGCCCCGGACGACACGGTGGAGAACCTGGCCGGGACGGAGGGGCGGCCGCCCGAGGGCATGGAGATCCGGATCACCGACGAGGACGGCAAGCCGCTGCCGTACGGCACGGACGGCGAGGTACGGCTACGGGGCGAGGCCGTCTGCAAGGGCTACCTGGCCGCCGCGGACCCGTTCGACGCCGAGGGTTTCCTGATCACGGGCGACGTCGGCCACCTCCGGCCGAGCGGCCACCTCGTCCTCACCGGCCGGCTGAAGGACATCATCATCCGCAAGGGCGAGAACATCTCGGCGAAGGAGATAGAGGACCTCCTGGCCCGCCACCCCGGCGTCGGCGACGCGGCGGTGATCGGCCTCCCGGACGAGGAGCGCGGCGAACGCGTCTGCGCGGTCCTCGAACAACCGCCGGGCGCCGTCCCCCTCACCCTCCCCGAGCTGACCGCCTACCTGCGCGGCGAGGGCCTGTCCGTCCACAAGCTCCCCGAACAACTGGAACTGGTGGACGCCCTCCCCCGCAACGAGACCCTCCACAAGGTCCTGAAGTACCAGCTGCGAGAGCGGTTCGCGTGACCGCCCTGACCCCCGGGCCAGCCGGTTCCGTCCTCGGTCGCCGGACGGGCCGAGAGCGGCCTCGGGGAACATCGGTACAGCCGTTGGCGCTGAGAAGGATCATGGCCGTCTAGCGGACAGGCTGGGGCGCCGCTGGGGTTCTCGGAAAGATCGTCGGGCGGAAGTCGGGTCTGGTTATGGTCCGGTCGTGTCGGCGGAGCTTCTGGCCGCGGGCAGCAACAGGACAGCCTCTTGTCGGCTACGTGCCACAACGGGCGTCCATCAACCAACCATGACGGCATGAGCCAGGAGAAAACCATGTCCGATGCAGCAACAGAGCCCGCTCAGGGCCCGGCCGACGCTGACGTACCGCAGATCCCGAACGTGATCTCCGTCCGGGAGGTTCCGGCCGCCGCGGACGCGCGCGAGGCCCTGCTGAAGGCCATCGCCAACGAGGCTCGGGCTCTCACCGCCCAGCGCACGGGGCAGGCGGCCCCGGCCCTGGAGACGCTTGCCCGCGCCTACGCCGCGGTGACCGGCTCCGCCACCGCAGTCGCCCCCGTCGGCGAGGCCGCGACGGTTCCCCTCATGAACCGGGCGGGCGGGCATCAGGTGGGGCTCTGCCTCGAACTGGAGCCGTAGAACGGCCTCACGGCCCGGCCATAGCCCGGCACGGGGGCAGCCAGCGCAATGGCCGGCCCCCGGCGGCCGGCCATTGCGCGGGGCAAGGAGCCGGGGCCGGTGGTCTGCCATTGCGCGGGGCAAGGAGCCGGGGCCGGTGGTCTGCTTCAGGTGAACGAAGGCGTGTACCGCTTGCGCAGGTGAGCGAGGTAGTTGTCCGGGTGCGGGTAGGGCTGGTCCTGGGCGCCGTGGCGGTGCAGTGTCAGGTTGCCGTCGGGGTGCAGGGTCACGGTGGTCGTTGCCCGCCTGGTCGCACCGTCCGCCGGATCGTCGCCCGGGTGTGGCAGGTGCAGGACGGGGACGGTGGCGGGGAACATGGCCAGTGCTTCGGCGGGGGTGGTGGCGGGCTGGTGGCCGGTGCGGTTGGCGCTGCTCACGTACAGCACCGGGTGTTCGTCCAGGAGCGGTTCGAGCGGGTGCCATCGGGCGCCGAAGAGCAGTACCCAGCCGTCCTTGCAGGCGGGCGCGAGCCACGCCGGCAAGCGGGTGTCCGTGCGGAGTGGCAGCAGCAGGGTGAGGTGTTCCTCGGCGAGCAGCCGGCCGGCCAGGGCCGTGCCCGCAGGGTCGAGCCCGGCGTGGGCGGTGACGGTGCGGAGGGTGTCTGGGTGGTGGGCCCACAGGGCGACCGGTTGAGCGGCGGGTCTTGCCTTGGCCTGGTTCACGGTGTGTGGCCGGGTGGCGGTGACGACGTGGGTCAGCGGCGGGGGGTTCGGCAGCACCACGGCCGCGCCCTCGCGCAGGGCGCGGCGGATGTCGTCCATGTCTGCTGCGTCCCGCGGCGTGTTGGCGTCGGAGTTCATGACGTGGTCCCGGCGGGGCGGTGGGTGAGTCCGTCGAGGTAGTCGGCGAAGACCGTGTCCTCGACCACGGCCTGGCCGGTGCGGTAGGCGCGCTCTTTGACCCAGGCCATCGCCGCGCGGGTCTGCTCACGGTCCAGCGTGTGGCCCAGGCCCGTGGCGACCGAGGTGACGACCCGGGCACTGGCCAGATGGGTCAGGACCACACGGGGGGCGACACCCAGCACCTCCTGGGGGTCGTAGGGCTGGAAGAGTTGTGGGTGGACGAACGGTGTGCCGGTGGAGATGGAACCCACCCCGGTCCCGACAATCGGCGTGGTGACGCTCAGCGCGACACCCGTCTCCTCGCCCACCATCCGCGCGATGACCGGCAGCCGCGTCAGATCCGGCGGCGTCCACCACGGCACCGCATCTGCCCCCAGCAGATCGTCCGCGTGCCGGGCGAGCAGGAACAGCAGCTGCTCGGTGGCGACCATGCCGGCCCGCTCGGCGATGCCCAGCCACGAGGAGGACAGCACCCGCACCCCCGCGCTCAGTGCTTGCAGGGTGTTGGCCAGCCCCAGCCCGAGATCGTTGTGCAGATGGGAGGCCAGCACCACCTCACTGCCGGCCTGTGCCCGCACGCCGTGGAACATCTCCCCGCAGGCGGCCGGGAGCTGGGCGCCGACCGTGTCCGCCAGGACGACCAGCCCCGCGCCCGCCCCGGTCATGGTCTGCGCGTAGTGGGCCATCAGGGCGTGATCGGCACGGGAAGCGTCCGCCAGACACACATCCACCGCCACCTCCTCGTCCAGGTCACGGGCTTCCTTCACCAGATCGACCCCGGCCTGAAGAGCTTCTGGGGCGGTGCGGTGGACCATCACCTGCGCCATCGCCTCCGAGGCGGGCACCACCACCATCACCCGGGCATGACGGCTGCCCCGCACGGACGCCACCGCCTGCGCCAGATCCCGCCGTGCCCCGCGGCAGACCGCGGCGACACTCACCGCGCCCTCCGCCTCCACCGCGACTTGGCGTACTGCCTCGAACTCCTCGGCGCACGCTGCGGGAAACCCGGCGGCGAACACCACGTGCCGGGGACCGTCCGCACCGAAGACCCGACCCGTCTCACGAGCCAGCGCCACCCGGAAATCGGGTGTCATCAGCGTCTTCGCCTGCGCGCCGTCCCGGGCCGACTCCTCCCACAGCACCACCCGCCCCGCACCAGCGGACTCCCGCACCACATCCACAACGATCCACTCCCCTTACGCCCGGACACCGGGCTGACCTCACGATGGCCACACGCCACCACCAAGTGAACGATTCGGCGCCACCGTTCACTCGCTCGAACTCATATTGCCCGTACGGTGACGCCCATCTCTCGCAAACCGGCCTCGGGAACCATCGGTACAGCGGATACCGGTGAGAACGATCATGGTCCGGGCAGCGCGAGAGCGTTGACGCGGTTCTCGTACTCGCGGCGGGCCTTGCGCTGGGCCGGGACCGCCGCAGTGCCGTCGAGAGGCTGGCAGCGGTCCAGGAGTTGGCGGTGGACCGCTGGTACGGCAGTGACGCGCAGGGTGTAGCCCCGGCCGCGCCGTACGGTTACGCCCTGGTCGAGGGTGACGCGCTCAGCGGGCTCCAGCTCGGCGGCGCGGAGGAAGTCGGCGACCTTGCCCGGCATGTCGAGGACGACCGGCGCTTCCGGGGCCGGGGCGCCCGGGTCGGCGGCGGTGTACTCGGGCAGGAGGTCGACGACGGCAGTGCGGACGGCGCCGCGGCTGACCTGGTGGTCGCGGGCGAGCGCGGCGATGGAGCGGCCTTCCAGGTAGGCAGTACGTACGGCGTCGACCAGCTCAGCCTTGACGGCCGGGCGGCGCCCGCCCTTGTTGCCCTTGGCCTCGGCGGCCCGCAGCCCGTCGTACGTCAGCTCGCGCTGGAGGTCCCGCTGGAGTTCGCCGGCGGCGGCGAGGGTCTGCACCATGAACTTCACGGTGGACAGCAGCTCGCCGGTGCGGGGTTGGCGGTCTGAGGTCCAACGCGGAGAACGCGCCGTCGTGGATGCGCAGCGCCACCTGGTCGCGGTGGAGGACGTCGAGGATGTGGCCGGTGCCGCGGACGAGGCGGAACATCTCGGAGATGTGCACGGTGTCGCCCGGCCGCGCTTAGGTGAGCAGCTCGCCGAACTTCGGGCGCTGGAGCGGGTGGAGGCCGCTGGAGGTGCCCGGGTCCTCCTCGAAGACGACCGGGTCCTCGATCTCGGCCTCGTAAAGGGCGAGATCCTGCCGGGCGGTGGACTGCTGGTCGGTCGAGACCCGCTTGTAGACCAGGTTCGCCACCGAGGGGCCCCTTCCGTACGGAGGATCGGCCCCATCGGATCCGATTGGATTTGCGCCGCCGTGAACCTCCGGATTGCACGGGTTCATTGGACGCGTCGGCCGCCTGTCGTCAAACAATCGTTTGCCGACAGGTAGGCCCAAGAGGGTTTCGTCGTCGAAGTTGAGGGCGGCCAGGTCGATGATGACGGGATCGCCGGAGGCGGTGGCACGGGAAAACGCTTCCGTGAGTTCTTCTTCGTCCTGGGTGCCGATGAAGCCGCGCAGGGTTAGGACGTAGGCCCGGCGGTCAGGGAAGGGAGCCCCCAGGACCAGCAGATCGTGTTGCTCTGGTACCCCGGCGACGTCCAGGAGCTCAGGATGGCACTTGCGCGGGAGATGCGCGGGTGAGCGGAGGCAGGCGCAGGGCGAGCAGGGCGATGTCGTCGCTGGCCCATCCGTCGTGCCGGGCGGCCAGGGCCGCACCGAGGGCGGTGATGGTGTCGGCGGCGCTCAGGCCGTGGGTGGCGCGCAGGGCGTCGGCGAGTTCGTCCTCGCCGAAGACGGGGGCCGCGCTCTCGGGTGGTGTGCCGGGTCTCGGGCGGGCCTCGCAGGCGCCGTCGGTGTAGAGCAGGAGCAGGTCGCCGGGGGCCAGTCGGTAGCGCGCATCCGTGTGGCGGACGGTGGGCAGCACCCCCAGGAGGGTGCCGGGGGTTCCGAGTTCCTGGAGGCGTCCGTCAGCGCGGCGGATGAGGGCGGGCGGGTGTCCGGCGAGGGAGAGGCGGCCGGCCAGTCCGGTGGGGGTGAGGCGGAAGTCGGTGTAGACGGCGGTGAGGAACCGCGGGGCGCGCTGGGTGAGCATCGCGGTGTTCAGGCGTTGCAGCAGGGCGGCCGGGGCGGAGGCCGAGTTGGCGTCGGCGCGCACGGTGTAGCGGGCCAGCGCGGTGACCTTGGCCGCTTCGACGCCCTTGCCGCACACGTCGCCCAGGACGGCGGCGAAGGAAGAGCCGCGAGTGGTGAACAGGTCGTAGAAGTCGCCGCCGACCTCCACGTCGAGGTGGCTGCTGGTGGAGGCCGGCAGGTAGGAGGCTGCGGTCTCCAGGCCGGGGATCTGGTGCAGAACCGGGGGGAGCAGGCCCTGCTGGAGGGAGTGGGCGAGGTCGGCGGAGAGGCGGTGGGCTTTCTGCGACGCCTGAAGGCTCTGGCGCAGGTGGATTTCCGCGGACACCGAGCGGGCCAGGGTCGACACGGTCGTCAGGTCGGAGGCCGACCATGTGCGGGCCTGGTCGTCGATGACGCAGAAACTGCCCAGCACCTCGCCGCCGGGAGCGCGCAGCGGGAAGCCCGCCCAGGCGCCGATGTTCATCGGCTTCACCGACGGGTGGTCGCGGGTGCGGGGGTCGGTGGCGGCGTCCTCGACGACGAACGACTCGCCATCCAGGCCGACCAGGAAGTAGCAGAAGCTCTCGCGCACCGGGTTCTGCCGGTCGGCGACGGCGGTGATGTCCACTCCGACGCAGGACTTCCAGAAGGAGCGCTGCCCGTCCACGAGGGTGACGAACGCCCGGCCCGAGCCGGTAACTCGCGCGGCCAGCGTCGCAAGGTCCTCGAATACCTCTTCCGGGCCGGTGTCCAGCAGCCCGGTCGCCGCCACGGCCGCAAGCCGTGCCGGGTCCGACAACGCTGCCGGAAGCCCGTCCGGTCGCAGTCCCGCCGCGAACTTCCCCCCTGCCACCTGGCCCGTCACTCCATCCGTTGAGATCGGGTCCAAGCGAACCACACCTTGCATTCCTGATACATCGCCGCACCCCAGTTGTGCCCAGCCGCGGGGACAGCAATCTCCGATGTCGCCGGAGTTCTGCAACCGGCCGGGGAGGCAGGCGCGCCAGGGGCGGTGCCCGACACGCTCAGTCCGCACCGTCCATGCAATCCTCATCGAGTCCAGGGGCGTCAGGGTCGCGCAGCGGGTGCAGGGCGCCGGCGGCCGGGACGCCGGCGGTGAAGCTGTAGCGGCCGAGCAGGTTCAGGTTCGCGTGCTTGAGCGGCGAGCGGCGGGCGATGTCCTCGTCGCGGAGTTCGTGGCCCTCGGCGCAGAGCTGGGCGACGGCGGCGTCGATGTACTGCATCGTCCAGAGCACGATGGCGTTGAGGACCATGCCGAGCGCGCCGAGCTGGTCCTCCATGCCGTCGCGGTACGCCTGGTGGATGGTGCCGCGCTTGCCGTGGCATACGTCCCTCGCCAGCTTGTGGCGGGACTCCTGCACGGTGAGCTGCCGGTTCATCTGCCTGCGGTAGGTGTCGTCCACCGGGTCGACCACGCGCAGCAGGTGCTCGGTCTTGGCGATCCGCCCGTACTCGGCGAACGCCGCGCCCAGTGGGGTGGGGCGGCCGTCACGGCCGAACATGCGCAGCAGGTCGTAGGCGCGGACCTGGTTGGCGGCCAGGGAACCGGCGACCTTCAGCATGTCCGGCCCGTGCGCGATCACCTTGTTCAGGTTCACGCGGACCGGGGCAAGCGCAAGGACCGGGCCCAGCCCAGGAAACCCCGAAGCCGCCCGCCCAAGGGCTACGCGTCGGGCTCGATCACCGTGAAGTACGCGGAGAACGCCGCCACCGCGTCCGCCTCCGCGATCCGCCCGTCCCGGTCCGCGTCCAGGCTCTGCGCGCCGAAGGCAGCCGCCTCCTGGCTCGCGCCCAGCACCCGTAGCGCCCGCTCCACGGCGGGCACCGCGGCGCCGCCCACGTCGTCCTGGGCGGCCACGGCGAGCGCCGCTCGCAGGAAGGGGCGGGCGATCTCCGCGAACCGCTCGGGGTTGTCCCGGAGCCGTTTCACCGCGCCGCCCACGA
The DNA here is from genome assembly GCF_043200175.1 of Streptomyces sp. NPDC048462. Classification (NCBI taxonomy): domain Bacteria; kingdom Bacillati; phylum Actinomycetota; class Actinomycetes; order Kitasatosporales; family Streptomycetaceae; genus Streptomyces; species Streptomyces sp. NPDC048462. Next base: position 3,187 of record NZ_JBICXG010000011.1, on the reverse strand, counting down.
ACTCCGCACGGCTGACGCGCTGGTCCCCGTCCACGTCCGCGATGCCCGCCATGCCCTGCCAGAACGCCTCGGCCCCGCTGTAGAGCGCCTGGCCCTTGTCGCAGCGGGCTGCCGTGCCGAACTCGGTGAGCAGACGGGCCGCGGCGGCATCGAAATCCGCGCGATCGATGTATCCGTTGCCGTCCTGGTCGAAGGCGGCGAAGCGGAATGCGATCTTGCGCTCATACTCTGCGCTGTCCATGCGGGGAGCGTACGACGCCTACGGCGTTCACGTGTCACTTACCGGCGTCAGCGGTGTGACAAGCCGGTACTCAGCGACGCCCGACAGACGGTTTCAGGCCGAGAGCGGCTGGGCCCCGTCGACGACGGCCGAGTCCGAGTCGGGGTAGACCTCGAACAGCCGACGCACGCCGAGCGCCGCGAGCACCCGGTTGACGTGGGAGCCCTCCTCCGCGCCCCGGGCGGGCAGGACCAGCCGCAGCCGGCCCCCGCAGGAACGCATCAGGCGGCGGGAGGCGATCAGGACGCCCACGCCGCTGGAGTCGCAGAAGAAGACCTCGGAGAGGTCGAGCACGACGTCGTGCCGGCCGACGGCCACCGCGTCGTGGACGGACTGCCGGACGGCGGGCGAGGTCACCAGGTCGAGCTCGCCGCGTATGTGCAGCACGGTCCACCCGCCCTGCTCGCTCCCGGCCACTCTCAGTGGCTTCCGGGAACGTTCCGGGGCGAGCCAGGCGGCGTGGTTCGTGGCAGCCGCAAGGTCGTTTCCAGGAGGGGATGGCTTTGTCACGCGACTGGGCCTCTCGTTCCGGGGATTCCGGGGAATTCGCGATCCGGAAGTTTGCGTTCCTCCTCGCGGCTGCCCCGGGGCACACTCCATGAAACACCGCTTCGGCCACGAAGGCCCAGAAGGGTTTCAGGCAGAAATGATCACTTCAGGTCTGATTCCGTCGCCCGGGGCGCCGCATTCCCTACCATCCAGGGCGTTCGCGCGGGCGTACTTGCCACAAAGAGCGTGCATGATCAGGACAGCCGACTACATTCGATGTGACGAGGGGGACAGGGCGACGGGCACAGGGCTGGGGGTCTCATGGCTAATAACGCACCACCCCGCTGGGACCGCAAGATGCAGCAGCGGCTGGCACGCGGTGAGGCGGCCGCCCTCGGGGAGCTCTACGACCGGTTCGCCTCGCTCGTGCACAGCCAGGCCCACCGGATGCTCGACGACGAGAGCGCCGCGGACCTGGTGACCCGCGAGGTCTTCGGGTACGTGTGGGAGAACCCCGACGCCTACGACCCCAAGCAGGGCTCGATGCGGTCCTGGGTGGCCAGGCTCACCCACCACCAGTCCGTGCGCCGGCTCCGCAGCACCGCCGCCGCCCCGGGCACCTGCGAGGACGCGGAGCACGGCGGGGCCCGCGCGGACCCGGCCGAGCTGGAGGAACGGGTGCGCCGGGCCACCGCCGCCGCCCGCGCCGACTACATCGTCGCGTCCATGCCCGCCCCACTGCGGGCCGCGCTGGAGCTCGCGTACATCCAGCGCCGGGACTACCGGCAGACCGCGGCCGACCTCGGAGTCACCGAGGACGAGGCCCGGCGCCGGCTGCGACTCGGACTCCAGCTGCTCTCCACCGCCCACACCCGTCCCCTCGAGGACTCCTCGCCGCCCGGATACGGGCGGCGGCTGTGACCGACGACGCGGAAGGGCTCGACGGCGCGGGCCGCGATCGGGGCGGACAGGACGACGAGGTGCGTGACGCCCGTCGTATACCGGGTCCGCGGGCAGCGGCGGACGACTTCGACATGGACCACGTGACGCCACCCGTACCCGAGCCGGAACCCGTACCGCCCGAAGCGGAACGAGAACCGGAACCAGAACCGGAAGCGAACCGGGCAGACAGCCCACCGCCGCCTCCGACGCCTCCGCAGCCCCCGCCGGCCCTGGTCCTCCCGCACCGCGTGCTGAAGGCCCTCCTCGGCGCGTGGGCGCTCTCCGCCTGCTCCACCGAGGAGACCGAGGCCGTCGAGGAGCACCTCACGGAGTGCGCGCCCTGTGCGGACGAGGCGCTGCGGCTGCGCGACGCGGTCGGGCTGCTGCACACCGACGGCAGCCTGGACCTCGATCCGCTGCTCAGGTCCCGGGTGCTGGACAACTGCCTGAAACGCCGCCCGGCCCGGATCCCGGTGCCTGCCTGGGCGGCCCCTTACGACGCGGAGACCGCCCGCCTCGACGCACTGCTGCGCGACATCGGCGCATCCGAGTGGCACGCACCGGTGCGGCTGAAGTGGTTCGAGGGCGAGCGCGGCGTCAACCGCAAGACGACGGTCGCCGGGGTGATCGGCCACCTCATGACCGTCGACGGGCTGGTCAGCACCGCCCTCGGCCTCGACGACCCGCTCGCCGACAGCGTCCCGGGCGTCCCGCGCCGGGGACCGGGACCGGTGCTCGCACCCACCGCGCGCACCGAGACGTACTGGTCCTCGGCGAGGCGGCCACCGACCCGCGCCGTCCGTGAGCCCTGGCGCGAGCAGAGCCACACCCTCATCCGCACCGTGTCCTTCGCCGGGCGCGATGTCTCGGACCTCTCCGTCTCCTACGGCGACTTCGCGCTGCCGTTGCAGGACGCCCTGGTGGACCGCGCCTTCGAGTGCTGGGTGCACGGCGGCGACATCGCCAGGGCGGTGGACTACCCGTACGAGACGCCCTCCGCACCCCATCTGAACCGGATGATCGACCTGGCGGCCCGGATGCTCCCGGCCGCCCTGGCCGGGCGGCGGCGCGCGGGGCTCGCCGGTCCGGCCCGCCATCTGGTGACGGCCGGTTCACCGGGCCGCTCACTCCATCTGGAGGTCGAGGGCCTGGGTGGCGGCGACTGGTACATCGCGCTGGACTCCCCGGCGGCGGTCGGCTCCCCGGACCACGCGGTGGCGCAGGTCGCGCTGGACGGCACCGAGTTCTGCGAGCTGCTGGCGGGCCATGTGCCACCTGTGGAGACGGCGGCCGGTCAGCGCGGGGACCGCGAGGCCATCCACGACGTGCTGTACGCGGCGGCCTCGCTCAGCAGGCTGTGACAGCCGCGCCCCCCTAGGGGCAATGCCGTTCGGTTAGTCGTCTGGCGGGCTTGGCGATGCGTTGATCTGGATGTGGACGGCGGTTCTGTGGGTTCGGTGGTCGGTGTTGCGGCCG